>NZ_JBICSQ010000021.1:29336-120410 GCF_043197175.1 Amycolatopsis sp. NPDC049252 | reverse complement strand
GTCAAGCACCTCACGCACGTCGAAGCCCATTGGCTGCTCGGGGATTTCGTCACGAACTGGCAGGCCACCTTCCGGCCGGCGCCGGCCGAGTCCGCCGCGGACCTCCTCGCCGCCTACCGCGAGACCACCGCGCGGGCGGACGACGTGATCGACGGCTGGGACGACCTCGGTGCACCGGGGCCGCGCCGCGCGTCCCGGCGCTGGACGCTGACCCACCTGATCGAGGAAACCGGCCGGCACGCCGGGCACGCCGACATCCTGCGCGAGCTCGTCGACGGCACCACCGGACGCTGACGCTTGTGGCCTGCACCGCCTCACCCCTACGGTCGGAAAGTCACCGGCGATACTGGGGAGGGACCTTGCGGGTCTTCGGAGCGGTCGTGGTGAGCGGACTCCTGCTGACCGGCGCCACACCGGCCGTCGCGGACCCGGGCTGGTCGCCGTCCCCGATCGCGTGGGCGGCCTGCCCCGACGACCCGGACAGCCCCGCTCCCCCGGACGGTGAGTGCGGCACGCTGCGGGTGCCGCTGGACTGGGCCCGGCCGCACGGGCCGTCGCTCGATCTCGCGGTGGCCCGGCACCGGGCGACCGACCCGGCCCACCGGTTGGGCGTGCTGCTCGCCGACGCCGGCGGCCCCGGTTCGTCGGGTGCGGAGTTCGCGCTCGCCACCGGCTACTTCAGCCCGGCGATCCGGGCCCGGTTCGACGTCGTGGGCCTCGACCTGCGGGGCACCGGCCGCAGCGCGTTCATCCGGTGCGAGGACCCGCCCGGCGCACCGGGCGACGAGCCCGCCGACCTGGCGGCGTTCGACGCCCTGCTGCAGTACACCAAGCAGGCCAACGCGGAGTGCCGCGCGAACAACCTGCCGGTGTTCGACCACGCCGACACCGGCGTCAACGCGCGGGACCTGGACGCCGTCCGCCGCGCCCTCGGCGAACAGAAGATCAGCTTCCACGGCATCTCCTACGGCACGCTGCTCGGCCAGCAGTACGCCGAGAAGTACGGCGACCACGTCCGCGCGATGGTGCTGGACAGCTCGATCGACCACAGCGTCGGCATCGCGCGCTTCGCGGGCGACCGTGCGGCCGCGGCCGACGAGCTGTTCGGGCAGTTCACCGCGTGGTGCGACGCGACGCCGTCCTGCGCGCTGCACGGCCAGGACGTCCGCGCGACCTGGGAGCGGGCCCTCACCGCCGCCGACGGGATGCCGTTGGAGCACAACTGGTTGCGCGACTGGGTGTTCTCGGACATGTACGGCCCGGCCTGGGACGACGCGGCGCAGGTGATCGCCGACACCGCCGCCGGGCAGTCCCCGGTGCGGGCCCGGTTCGAAGCGAACTACGACTCGATCCGCCGCGCGGTCGTCTGCCAGGACTTCGACCTGCGGATCCGGAATTTCGCCCAGTATTCGGCGATGCGGGCCGAAGAGCTGCGCCGCGGGCCGATCATGCGGGGCAGCCCTCTCAGCCACGGCGAAGCCACCGCGTGCCTGGGCATCCCCGGCCCGCCCGCGAACCCGCCGCACCGGCTGGACATCACGCGGGCGCCGCGGATCCTGCTGGTGAACGCCCGCTACGACCCGGCGACCCCGTACGCCTGGGCCCAGGACATCCACCACCAGGCCCCGGCGAACACGACGCTGCTGACGTACGAGGGCTCGGGCCACGGCGTCTACCAGCGCACGGCCTGCACCCGCGCGGCGGTGGACACCTACCTGCTGACGGCCACCGCACCACGGCGCGACTTCGGTTGCCCCGCCTGAGCCGTCAGCGCCAGCCCAGCGCCGGGGCGACGTGGGTGAGGATGCTCTCCAGGACGTGGGCGTTGTAATCGACGCCCAGCTGGTTCGGGACGGTCAGCAGCACGGTGTCCGCGGCCTGGATCGCCTCGTCCTCCTTGAGCTCCCGCACCAGTTCGTCCGGCTCGGCGGCGTACGAACGACCGAAGATCGCCCGGGTGTTCTCGTCGATCATGCCGACCTGGTCGCGGGAGTTGCGGTCGCGGCCGAAGTAGGCGCGGTCCAGGTCGTTGGTCAGCGCGAAGATGCTGCGGCTGACCGACACGCGCGGCTCCCGCTCGTGGCCGGCCTCCTTCCACGCCTCGCGGTAGGCCTCGATCTGCTTGCGCTGCTGGACGTGCAGCGGCTCGCCCGTCTCGTCGTCCTTGAGCGTGGAGCTCTGCAGGTTCATGCCCAGCTTCGCGGCCCAAATGGCCGTCGCGTTCGAGCTGGAGCCCCACCAGATGCGGTCGCGCAGGCCCTCGGAGTGCGGCTCGAGCCGCAGCAGCCCCGGCGGGTTGGCGAACATCGGCCGCGGGTTCGGCTGGGCGAACCCGTCACCCTCGAGAAGCTTGAGGAAGACTTCGACGCGTTCCCGGGCCATGTCCGCATCGGTCTCACCGTCGGCGGGGGCGTACCCGAAATAGCGCCAGCCCTCGATCACCTGCTCGGGGGACCCCCGGCTGACGCCGAGCTGCAGCCGGCCCCGCGAGATGAGGTCGGCGGCGCCCGCGTCCTCGACCATGTACAGCGGGTTCTCGTAGCGCATGTCGATCACGCCGGTGCCGATTTCGATCTTGGACGTCCGCGCACCAATGGCCGCGAGCAGCGGGAACGGGCTGCCCGCCTGCCGCGCGAAGTGGTGCACGCGGAAGTAGGCGCCGTCCACGCCGAGCTCTTCGGCCGCGACCGCCAGGTCGATCGACTGGTGCAGGAAGTCCGCGGCGGTCCGCGTCTCGGAGTGCGCGCTCGCCGACCAGTGGCCGAACGAGAGGAAGCCAATCTTCTTCACGCACCGTCCAACGTCCGGGGGCCGGATTGATTCCCCCCGCGAGGTGCAGTGTGATCAGGCCATCGCGTAACCGGCGTCGAGCGCGTGGCCGTCGTCGTGCCGGGTAACCACGACGGTGCCCCGCCCCGGAACCCGCACACGATTCCGGGGCGGGGCACCACGCGCCGATCACGGGGGCAGCTCCACCTCGATGCCCATGATCCGCGCGGTGCGGCGCCGGCGGATCCACCGCCGTGCCGAGGTCACGTCCGGCAGGTCGTCGGCGAAGACCTTGCGCTGGGCCGGGGTCACCGCACGCCAGCGCATGCCGAGGACCGGGCGGACCGGCGGGACCCAGCCCCTCGCCGACTCGTGGGCCTCGGCGACGCGGGTCTCGTAGTCGGCCAGCGGGCGGTAGGCCAGCTCCAGGTCGATCAGGGGCTCGGTGCCGCCGCCGTAGTGGTGGCACCGGAAGAGCATCCGCCCGAACTCGTCGAGCGCGATCTTCAGCGTCGTGGGCACCTGGTCCTGCCAGCGCCCCAGGTTCGGGGCGTTCACCGCACTGGCCGTCAGCTCGGCCGGCACGACGATCACGGCCCGGACCGCGGTTCCGGCGAGCTCGACGCGGATCCGGCGGCCGCCGGCGTCGACGAAGAAGCGGGGTACCCGGCCGGCCGGCCCGGTGCCCGACCACCGCCGCACCCACTGCTCGACCCCGCCGGGCGGGTGTTCGGACAGCACGAACGTGAACTCGAGGTCTTCGCCGGCGAGGCTCATCCGTACCGGGAACAACGACCCGATGTCGTCCATGAACGCCGAGCCGATGACGAGTGCGGCGCCGGAACCGCCTCCGGTCAACGCCGCCTCCTCCCTGGCGGGCGCTCCGCACCCGCCGCCGTGCCGCGCGTGCGGCGGCCCGTCACACCTGCAGGTCGGCTTCTATGCGCTTGAGGTAGTGCCGGGCCAGCGCCAGGTTCGCCCGGTCGCGGTCCAGCACCAGGTACAGGAACAGCTGGTTCCGCGACGACCCCGCGTTCATCAGCCGGATCAGGTGGTACTGGCGGTGCAGCGTGATGAGGATGTCCTCGATGGAGTCGTTGAGCGCCAGCGAGGACATGACGCGGAGCTTCGCCCGCACCACCTCGGTGTTGCCGGCCGCGGCGACCTCCAGGTCCAGCCAGTCGCCGCCGCCGCTGGTGCCGAGCGACATCCCGCTCTCGTAGTCGACCAGCGCGACGCCGACCGCGCCGGCGATGGACATGGCTTCCTTCAGTGCGGTGTCGATGTTCATCATGACTTTTCTTCCTTCTGTGAAATGGTGGTCGGCGGCCCCGCGTTCCCGATGTGCGCCGGGCATCAGGCGGCCAGGATGGAGCTGATCCGCTCGATGACGGGGCGGCACTCGAACAGGAGCCGCCCGACGTTGAGTCCCTTGTCCCCCAGCACGACCATCAGCGCCAGCCGGCCGATGGCGTAGACCGCCATGTAGCCCTCGCTGCTGAACACCACGGTCTGGCTGAGCGTGCCCTGCCCGGTCACGTGTGCGGCCTGGCGAGCTATCCCGAGATCGGCGGCGGCGAGCGCGGAGATCTTCGCCGGGTCGATGCCGTCGGCCGCGTCGGCGATGATCGGTATCCCGTCGACCGCGGCCAAGACGGTGTCGGTGACCCCGGCGACGCTTTCCCGGAGGTAACGCAGTTCACCGGCCAATGCGTCGAAGTCCAATGTTCTTTCTTTCTGCTCCGGAAAGGCTCGGCGACAGGGCGCGGCGCCCGGCTCGAGATGGCCCGAAAATGGGCAGCCGACACAATGATCATCCATTCGGGTTGCTCTCTCGCCGGGAGACCTTACAGCCCGGACCACTTTTCGCCTATCGGCAGCAGGCAAGCACTTTTAGCATTACACGATCGAGTGAACAGCGTCGAGCGGCGTAACAACGATGAATCGACGGTTTCGATCGCCGTCGATGAATCACGCGGACGACGATTTCACTGTTTTCCATTCCCGGTACGCAACGCGACGGGTGATTGCTTTACTCCGTTGAGCCGAATGCTCCCCGGTCAGGAATTCCCCGACGGGCCGCCGTGCCGGAACAGCGTCCGGTATTCCTGCGGCGAGGTACCGAGGTGCCGGTGGAACGCCGCGCGGACCGAAGACGGCGCGCCCAGCCCGGAAAGCCGGCCGATGCGCTCGACGGACGTCGTGGTCGTCTCCAGCAGTTCGCGCGCGCGGTCGATGCGCGCGTCGGCCAGCCAGGCCATCGGGGACGTGCCGGTCTCGTCGCGGAACCGGCGGATGAGCGTCCGCCGGGACACGTGGGCGCGCCGGGCGAGGACGTCGATGCTGAGGTCTTCCGCGAGGTGGGCCAGCATCCAGCTGCGCAGTGGCGCGAACCGCTCCCCGATCGCCTCGGCGCGGTGCTGCTCGATGAACTGCGCCTGCCCGCCGGTGCGCCGCGGCGGGGCGACCAGGAACCGGGCGCGGCGGTTGGCGGCCGCGGGCCCCTGGTCGAGGCGGACCAGGTGCAGGCCGAGGTCGACGCCCGCGGTCACGCCGGCGGAGGTGAGGATGTCGCCGTCGTCGACGTAGAAGCGGTCCGCCAGCACCTCGACGCGCGGGTACCGCCGGCGCAGCAGGTCGGCGTACTGCCAGTGCGTGGTCGCCGGGCGCCCGTCGAGCAGCCCGGCCGCGGCGAGGGCGAACGCGCCCGTGCAGATGGAGACGAGCCGGGCGCCGCGGGCGTGCGCCGCACGCAGCGCGGCCAGGACGTCGGACGGTGGCGGGATCTCGACCCCCTCGAAACCGGGGACGAGCACGGTGCCGGCGCCGGCCAGCGCTTCGAGGCCGGCCGTGGCGGTGGCGGTGAACCCGTCACCCGGCACCGGCCCGGGCCCGGGCCCGGGCCCGGGCCCGCCGTCGGTGCAGACAGTCATCTCGTAAAAGGGGTCCGTCGCGAAGATCTGCACCGCGATGCCGAATTCGAGCGCCGGCACCCCGGGCAGGACGAGCACCGCCACCTGGTGCCGGCCGGCTGTCGCCATGGCCCGATCATAGCGCCGGTTGGCACCAGGGCCACTTCCGGCGGCCGCGGCCGGCTCCTACGGTCGTCGGCATGACCGACACACTCGCCCTGCCCACCGGCCCGCTCGCCGACGCGAGCCTCCGCCTGGCCCGGGAGTCGGAGAGCGCCGCGATCGCCGACCACAGCGTCCGCAGCTTCCTGTTCGCCCGGCTGCTGGCCGAGCAGGACGGCAGCGTGCACGACGCGGCCTACGACGAGGGCCTGCTCTTCGCGGCCTGCGCGCTGCACGACCTGGGCCTGGGTTCCCTCGCGACGGGCAAGGCCCGGTTCGAGGTGGAGGGCGCGGACCTGGCCGCGTCGGTGCTGACCGAGCACGGCGTCCCCGCCGCCGACGTCGACCGGGTCTGGGAAGCGATCGCGCTGCACTCGTCACTCGGCATCGCCGACCGCCGGGGCCTGCTGACTTCCTTGACCCACAAGGGAGTCTTCATCGACGCGGGTAACTTCACCGGTCTCGACCCCGGTTCGCGGGAGCCGGTTTACGCCGCGTATCCCCGGCCGGAGGGCGAACGCTGGATCGAGGACGCGATCGTCGAGCACGCCGCCCGTTCCGCCGCCGCGGCCCCGCCGTACTCCCTCGGCGCCGAACTGCTGCGCCAACGACGAGGCGGGGCTTGAGGGTTCAGCTCGGCTCCCGCCCGCAGGCCATCGCGGCCGGCCGCCTCGCCGGGCCTGCTCCCTGCCGGGTAAGCAGGTTGACGAGACCGCGGGATGTCGCACGCCGGGCGCTCCGCAGCCGCGGCGGCTGCGGGGCTGTCGCGGCCAGCAGCCTCACTCGGCCTGCTCCCTGCCGGGTAAGCAGATTGACAAGACCGCGGGCCGTTGCATGCCGGGCCGCTCCACCGACGCGGCGCCTGCGGCCTCCCGCGGCCGCCAGACTCACCGCACCTGCTCCTGCCCGGTCAACAGGTCGAGGAGACTCTGAGGCGTCTTCTCCCCGAAGCAGATCTCGAAGTCGCGGGCCGCTTCGGTGCCTTCCTCGGCGCTGCGGGCGAAGAGTGCCTGCTCGTACTCGGCCAGCGCCGCCTCGACGTCGCCCGGGTGGGCGGCGAGGATCCTGCCCAGTTCCGCGCCGTCGTACATGGCCAGGTTGGCGCCCTCGCCGTTCGGGGGTGAGAGGTGGGCGGCGTCGCCGAGCAGGGTCACGCCCGGCCGCCGGTCCCAGCGGTGGCCGATCGGCAGCGTGTGGATCGGCCGCAGCACCGGCGGGGTCTCGCCGTCGGTGATCAGGGCCGTCAGCTCCGGGGCCCAGCCCTCGAACTCCCCCGCGATCCGCTCGGCCGCGGCGGGATCGGTGAAGTCGATGCCGGCGAACCAGTCCAGCGGCTTGGACAGCACCACGTAGGTGTGCAGGTTCCCGCCGCTCTCCCGGTGGGCCTGGATCCCCTTCCCCGGCTCGATCGAGATCAGCGCTCCGCCGCCGACGGCCTGCGCACTGGCCGGGTGCCGGGTGTCGCTGTCGAACAGGTAGGTCTCGACGAACGACGTGCCGACGTACTCGGGCACGGCGTCCGACAGCACCGGGCGGACCCGGGACCACGCGCCGTCGGCGCCGACCAGCAGGCTCGCGACGGCGGTGGTGCCGTCGGCGAAGGTGATCTCGTGGCCGCCGCCGTCGAGGGTGCGGACGCCGCTCACCTTGTGCCCCCACCGGACGGTGCCTTCCGGGAGCGCGTCGAGCAGGACGCGGCGCAGTTCGCCGCGTTGCACTTCGGGACGGCCGCCGGTGCCGTCGTCGGGTTCGTCGAGCAGGACGGTCCCGTCCCGGGTCAGGACGCGGGTCGCCTCGCGGCCCTCCAGGATCAGGCCGCGGAACTCGGCCGTCAGGCCCGCGGCCTCGAGGGCGAGCTGCCCGTTGCGCTCGTGGATGTCCAGCATCCCGCCCTGCGTGCGGGCGGCCGGGGACGCCTCGGCTTCGTAGACCGTGGCCGGGATGCCGTGGACGTGCAGGACGCGGGCCAGGGTGAGGCCGCCGAGGCCGGCGCCGATGATCGTGACGTGGGTGGTCATGGTGACTCCTCCGGGTTCGAGGCCGTCCGGCCCCACTGGAATGTCATTCCATCTTGGAACACCGTTCCAGATGTGTCAAACTGGAGCCATGCCATCTCCGACACACCGGGCCCAGCGGCGCACCGACGCGCTCTCCCGCGAGCGCATCGTCGAGGCCGCCGTCGAGCTGCTCGACACGGCCGGCGAGAGCGGGCTGACGTTCCGGGTGCTGACCGAGCGCCTCGCCACCGGCGCCGGGGCGATCTACTGGCACGTCGCGAACAAGGGCGAGCTGCTCGCCGCCGCGACCGACGCCGTCGTCGCGGCCGCCCTCGAGCCCGGCGAGTCCCAGGGCTCCCCGCGCGACGAGATCCGCGCCGTCGCGCTCGGCCTGTTCGACGCGATCGACGCCCACCCCTGGCTCGCCACCCAGCTTTCGGCGCAGTTCTCCCGCAGCCCTTGGGGATCGGTCACACCGCGGATCTTCGAACGCATCGGCCGTGAGGTCGGCGCGCTGGACGTGCCCCGGGAGAGCTGGTTCACCGCGACGTCGGCGCTGGTGCACTACATCCTCGGCGCCGCCGCCCAGAACGCCGCGAACGCGGCGGGCGCCCGTGAGCTCGACCCCCGCGTGGATCGCGCCGGGTTCCTCGACGCCGCGGCGAAGGCCTGGGAGGAGCTCGATCCCGACGAGTACCCGTTCACCAGGGCGGTCGCGGCCCAGATGCGGGTCCACGACGACCGCGAGCAGTTCCTCGGCGGGGTCGACCTCGTTCTCGCCGGCATCACCACGCGGTGAGCCCGAGCGGCGCCGTGTAGGGCGTTATACAGGCTGAGCGTGACCCGGGGCCGCCCGATCGGTAACCATGGTGAGATCGACGACGACTCCCCACGGCAGGCGGAAAACCGATCCGAGGAGGCCACCATGGCGAACCCGGCCCACGCGCCGGTGGTGGACGCCGGCTCGGTGCGTGAACTGACCGTCGGGTCGCTGCTCCGCGAGGCCGCGGAGCGGGCCCCGGCCGCGCTCGCGCTCGTCGAGGGGGTTCCCGACCCGCGGGCGCGGCGCCGGTGGTCGTACTCGGACCTGCTGACGGAGGCCGAAGAAGCGGCCCGGGCGCTGCTCGGCCGGTTCCAGCCGGGCGAGCGGGTGGCCGTGTGGGCCAACAACATCCCGGAGTGGGTGGTGCTGGAGCTGGCGGCCGCGCTCGCCGGCCTGACCCTCGTCACGGTGAACCCCGCGCTGCGGGAAGACGAGCTCCGGCACGTCCTGAGCCAGTCGCGGGCCACCGGGATCTTCCTGGTCGCGGACTACCGCGGCAACCCGATGGCGGAGACGCTCGACCGGCTGCGTCCCGATCTCCCCGGCCTGCGGGAGACGGTGCTTTTCCAGGACTGGCAAGCGTTTCGCGCGTCCGGCTCCCCCAGCGAGGTGCTGCCCGCGGTGAGCCCGGACGACCCGGCCCAGATCCAGTACACCTCCGGCACGACCGGCACCCCGAAGGGCGCGGTGCTGCACCACCGCGGCATCACGAACAACGCGGTGCTGTCCTACGTGCGGACGCTGGACATGCGGCCCGGCGAGGCCTTCGTCAACCCGATGCCGCTCTTCCACACCGCCGGCTGCGTGCTGGCCACCCTGGCGCCGATCGCCTCGCAGGGGACCCAGGTCCTGCTGCCGTGGTTCGACCCCGGCCTGCAGCTGGAGCTGATCGAAGCCGAACGCGGCGCGGTGTTCGGCGGCGTCCCCACCATGCTGCTGGCGCTGCTGGGCCACCCGCGGTTCGCCGGGACCGACCTGTCGTCCGTCCGCTACGCCCTGGCCGGCGGCGCGACGGTCCCGCCCGATCTGGTCAGGCGCGTCGAGTCCGCGGTGGGGGTGCCGATGAGCATCGTCTACGCGCAGACCGAGGCCTCCCCCGGGATCACCATGACCCGGCTCGACGACAGCCCGTCGAACCGGGCGGAGACGCTCGGAAAGCCGTTGCCCGCCTGCGAAGTCAAGATCGTCGATCCCGCCACCGGCGACGTGCGCGACCGCGGCGAGGTCGGCGAGCTGTGCACCCGCGGCTACCACGTGATGCACGGCTACTTCGACCGGCCCGACCAGACGGCCGAGGCCATCGACCCGGCGGGCTGGCTGCACACCGGCGACCTCGCCACGATGGACGACGAGGGCTACCTCCGCATCGAAGGCCGCGTGAAGGAGATGATCATCCGCGGCGGCGAGAACATCTACCCCCGCGAAATCGAGTACGCCCTGCTGGCCCACCCGGCGGTGGCCGACGTCGCGGTGGTCGGCGTCCCGGACCCCGAATGGGGTGAGCAGGTGGCGGCCTTCGTCCGGCTGACGTCCGGTGAGACCGCGGACGAGGCGGCACTCTTCGCCCACGTCCGTGAGAAGCTGGCGCCCCACAAGACCCCGCGGATCTGGCGCTTCGTCACGGAGTTCCCGCTGACGGGTTCCGGGAAGATCAAGAAGCACGAGCTTCGCGACCGGCTGCAAGACGACAGGTGACCCCCGATCGTGGGCAACAACGGAAGTGACGGCTCAGGGCCGGTCGTTCTGGAACTGGAACTGGACGCGCACCGAGCCGTCCAGGGGGACGATGATCGTCGAGTCGCTCGCCGACCAGCGGTCCGGGACCAGGAACATCCGGTCCTTTCCGTGGATCAGCAGGCGCAGCCGGCGGTACCGGTAGTGGAACGTCTGCCCCTCGGACGGCGGCAGCTTCGTCTCCTCGAGGCCCGGGCTCCGCAGGAACAGGCTCTCCTTGGTGTCGAGGATGACGCTCGGCAGCTTGTCGAGGCGGGCCGCATCGGACATCGCCGCACCGCGGCCCGACCACTGCGCCACCGTGGCCGTCATCCAGAACACGCTCACGGCGATCACCAGGTACCCCAGGACGACCGCACCGCGGTGGACCGGCGGCCGCAGCAGGCGGCGGATCGCCGAGCCGTACCGGAACAGGGTGGTGCCCGCCGCGATCAGCAGCGGGGTCACCAGCCCGTACAGCCGCCAGCCGCCCAGGAAGGCGTACCCGAACAGCAGCACGAGACCGGCGGTCAGCGTGCCCAGGCCGATCCCCTGCGCGACCCGGCCCATCCGTCGCGTCGACGTCGTCCGGATCCGCTTCCGGACCACGGCGTGCACCGCGACCGAGCCGGCGCCGGCCGCGGCGAACACCAGCAGCGGGGTGAGCAGCGGCTGCGGGCTGCGCATGATGTACTCCTGCGTCCCGAGCCCGATCGTGTCGACGTCGACGCCGAAGTACTCGTACCGCGCCCGGGCGGAGACGTAACCGAAGTAGAACAGCACCGCGCTCAGCAACGTCAACGGCGGGATCGCCGTCTTGCCCGCTTCGAGGAAACGCTCGAGCCGGCCGGCCGCCGGCGACGTCACCCGGTCGTCGTGGTCTCCGGCGCCGACGAATCCGGCTGCGTCAACGGGATCGATCCGGGACTCACCCGGCTTCGCAGGTTCCGGCACGAGCTTTCCTTTCCGGGGGCGCACACCGCCTTGCCCTGGACCGTCAGCCGCGCGCTGCCGCCGGTGCCGCGCGCGGTGACCGCGACGGAACACGTGTCGGCGCCCGCGCCGAAGGTGAACCCGGCGCACGCGTCCGGATCGCCGCACTTCCCGCCCACCGAGAAGGCATCCGGCGGCGTGACCTGAATGCCGGTGACCGCGACGCCGTTGTCCGGCAGCAGTTCCGGCTGCAGCCAGCTGACGGTCACGCACTGGTCCCGGGCACTCGAGTCGCCGGCCCCGCCGCCGATCGGCAGCTGGGCGATCGAGATCGAGACCCCGGCGTCGTCGGCGGTCCGCGGGGCCTCCGGGCCGGTCGGTTCGGCACTCGGGGTGCCGGTGGTCATGGGTGCCTCGGTGGCGGACGTCCCCGTGGTGGACGTCTCCGCGGCGCCACCGGACGGCGTCGAACAGCCGGCCGCCCCGAAGGCGAGCACAGCGGACAGCGCCAGACAGCTTGATCGGAACAAGGTCATCGTGGTTCCTCCTCGGCCTGCGGAGCCGTGCGAGAGCCCGGTGATACACCGGAATTCGGGTATCACGCCGTGGCCCGCGCGCTCTGCGGGGTGTGTCCAGGGACGTCGTGCGGATCGCCGCCGAGCAGCGCCGCCACCGCCGGTGCGCGGCGGGCGCGGGCGAGGCAGCGCGCCCGCGACGGGCCGATCGAGCCGACCGGGATGCCCAGCGTCGCGCTGATCTCCCGGTAGGACCGCGGCGGATCGCACAGCAGCATCGAGAGCAGCCGCTGGTCCCGCGGCGGCAGCTGGGCAAATGCGTGGCGGGCCGCGGCACGGCGTTCCCCCGCGATCAGCGCGGCGTCGAAGTCCGGCTCGGCCGGGTCGCCGATGAGCGCGGCGTCGGTCGGGATCTGCCGGTTCCGGTGGCGCAGCACCCGCAGGCACTCGTGCCGGGTGGTGGTGCTCAGCCAGCCCGGCAGCGCCTCCGCGTCGCGGATGTGCGCCAGGTGCGTCACCAGGTTCAGCCACACCGCCCCGGTGACGTCCTCGGCGTCCGCGCCGCTGATCCGGTACTGGCGGCAGACGGCCGAAACCAGCGACGAATAACGGACGACGATATCCCGCCACGCCCATTCCGCACCCCGGGCGGCGTTTTCCAGCAATGGTGCCGGCGAATCGTGGTACATGACCCCTCCTCGAACTGTCTCGCTCCCGGGTTCACGGTTCCGCCACGACCTGCTCGCCGACCTTGCGGGAATCTTGCGGACGGAGCAGTATCGGTTCCGCCATTCGCGACGCGTCGGACACGGGAAGGCCGCCGCATGGAGTTCGTGCTGTTCGGGGAGGTGCAGCTCCGGGTGGCGGGGCGGCCCCTGGACATCGGAACGCCCCGGCAGCAGGCGGTGCTCGCGGTATTGGCGGCCGACGCGGGGCGCCCCGTTTCGCTGGAAACGATCATCAACCGGGTCTGGGGTGACGATTCACCGGCCGAAGCGCGCAACGTGTTGTATTCCCACATAAGTCGGATACGCCGGCTGTTCAAGGAGATCGCCGATTCCACCGGCGAGACCGCCAAACTCCCCCGTCGAACTGCCGGTTACGTGCTGGAAATCGATCCGGACGACGTCGATCTGCTCCGCTTCGGCCGCCTGGTCGACCGCGGGAACGACCAGCTGGCCACCGACGCCGACCGGGCCGCCGCACTGGCCGAAGCGGTCTTCGGCCGGCCGGGCACCCCGTTGGCCGGTCTTCAGGGTGACTGGGCCGACCAGGTGCGCGCGACCTGGCACCGGCGCCGGCTGGCCGCCGCGGTGCGCTGGGGCGAGCTGGAGCTGCGCCTGGGCCACCCGGGCACGGTGATCGACGCGCTGTCCGGCCTGGCCGGCGAATACCCGCTCGCGGAACCGCTGGAAGCACTGCTGATGCGCGCCCTGCACACCGCGGGACGCCCGGCGGAGGCCCTCGACCGGTACGACGTCGTCCGCAAGCGGCTCGCCGAAGCGCTCGGCACCGATCCCGGCCCCGAGCTGCGCGCGCTGCACCGCGCGATGCTGCGGGACGAGCTGCCGTCCACGCCGCGCGGCGCGCCCGTGACGACCCCGGCCCAGCTGCCGCCCGGCACCCCCGGTTTCGTGGGCCGGGAAACCGCGCTCCGCCACCTCGACTGGGTGAGCGACGAGCAGTTCCCGGCCACCCGGATCGTGGTGCTGTCGGGCACCGCCGGCGTGGGCAAGACGGCGCTGGCCGTCCACTGGGCCCACACGGTCGCCGCCGGGTTCCCCGACGGCCAGCTGTACGTGAACCTGCGCGGGTTCGACCCGACCGGCTCACCGGTGGACCCGGCCGAAGCGCTGCGCGGGTTCCTCGAAGCGCTCGACGTCCCGGGCGGCCGGCTCCCCAGCACGCTCGAGGCCCAGGCCGGCCGGTACCGGAGCCTGCTGGCGCACCGGCGCGTCCTGGTCGTGCTGGACAACGCCCGCGACGCGGAGCAGGTCCGGCTGCTGCTGCCCGGCTCACCGGGCAGCGTGGTCGTCGTGACCAGCCGGGACCGCCTCGCCGGCCTGGTCGTCGCGGGCGCGCACCCCCTCACCGTCGACCTGCTCGACGGCGCCGAGGCCCGGGTGATGCTGCGCCGGCGGATCGGCGCCGTCCGGGTCGCCGCCGAACCCGAGGCGGTCGACGAGATCATCGGCCTGTGCGCGCGGCTCCCGCTGGCCCTCGCGGTGGCCGCGGCCCGCGCCGCCACCCACCCCGCCTTCAGCCTGGCCGCGCTGGCCGGGCAGCTGCGGGACGCGCGCGGCGTCCTCGACGAGCTCTCCGGCACCGACCCGGCGACCGACGCCCGCGCCGTGTTCTCCTGGTCGTACCTGCGGCTGGACCCCGCCGCGGCCCGGCTGTTCCGGCTCTTCGGGCTGCACTCCGGGCCGGACATCGGCACCGGGGCGGCGGCGAGCCTGGCCGGGGTGCCGGCCGGGAAGGCGCGGCGGATCCTGTCCGAGCTCGCGCACGCGCACCTGATCACCGAGCACGCCCCCGGCCGCTACACCGTGCACGACCTGCTGCGCGCCTACGCCACGGAACTCGTCCAGGAGACGGATTCCGCCGCCGACCGGGCGGAAGCCGCCCACCGCGTGCTGGGCCACTACGCCCACACCGCCTACCACGCCGACGGGTTCCTCGACCCCCGGCTCGAGGTGCCACCCGAGCTGACGCCGCTGCCCGCCGGCGCCGAGTCCGAACGGATCACCGACCGCCGGCAGGCCGTCGCCTGGTTCGAGGCCGAACACCGCGTGCTGCTGCTGGCCGTCCACGCGGGCGCCGCGTTCGACGCCCGCGTCTGGGACCTCGCCCGGTCAATGCAGCGTTTCCTTTCGATGCAAGGACATTGGCACGACGAGAGCGATGTGCTGACGGTGGCGGCCGCCGCCGCACGCCGCCTCGGTGACCAGCGCAAGCAGGCGTTCGCCCACCTGCACCTGGCGGGTACGCACGTCCGGTTCGGCCGGCACACCGAGGCCCACGAAGACCTCCGGACGGCGCTGACCCTCGCCCGTGCCGCCGGCGACGTCGTCGGGCAGGCCTACGCGCACCGCCAGTTCGCCTGGCTGCTCGACCGGCAGGGAGCCGTCACCGACGCCCTCACGCACGCCGAGCAGGCCCTGGACCTGTTCCGCGCGGCCGAGCACCGGGCCGGGCAGGCGACGGCGCTCAACGCCGTCGGCTGGTTCCGCACCCTGCTCGGCGAGCACGAAGTGGCCATCGGCTTCTGCCGGCAGGCGCTCGACCTGCAGACGCAGCTGGCCGACCAGATGGGCGCGGCGCAGAGCTGGCACAGCATCGGCTACGCGCACAAGCAGCTCGGCGACCCGTCCCGCGCCCTCACCTGCTACCGGACGGCGCTGGACCTGGCCCACCGCAACGGAAACCTGATGACGGAAGCCCGGTTGCACATCGAAATCGCCAACCTCCACCACGAACTCGGCGACGTCGAGGCCGCCCGGTCCGGCCGGCAGCGGGCCCACGACATCCTCGCGCACCTCGCCCATCCCGACGCGGACGAAGTGCGGACACGACTGTCCGAAGTACCCAGTGGTTGATCCACCGAGCAGGAGGAACCTCATGGCCGAACACGAAGACAAAGGCAAGGAAAAAGAAGCCGAGCAGTTCGCGGCAGAAGTCGAGCGCTTTTGCGGCCTTCTCGACGAATTCAAGGCGAAGCTGTCCGAACCACAGCAGGTGATGTTGCACCGCATCCTCTGGCTCGCCTGGGCCGCGACCGAGGACGAGGAGAACCTCACCGCATCGTTCACCGGGTCTTTCACACCGAAACAGGCTTCGCTGATGGTGGACTATCCTTCCGGCTCCAGTGGACCCGTGACGTTGGTTCCCCGGATGGTCAGGGGCTTCATCAAATCCTGAATTCACCGACCGCGACCCACGAGGAAGGGAATCCGGGCCATGTCCGAGCCGCCGGTCGTACTCGTGTCCATGCCGTTCCTGGAGGCCGACCGGCCGTCCATCCAGCTCGGGCTGCTCAAGGCGATCGCGGAGCGGCACGGGTTCCCGGCGCGGACCCTGCACCTGAACCTCGACTTCGCCGTGCGGATCGGCCTGGACTACTACCAGTCGCTGGCCGAGCACCGCGGCCGGCAGCTCGGCGACTGGCTGTTCTCGGTCGCGGCGTTCGGCGACGCCGCGCCGGATCCGGACGGCAAGCTGCTCGAGGAGATCGGCGCCGGACTGTCCTACCTGGACGGTCCGGCGGAGCCCGCGGCGGCACGGTTGCGGGGTACGCGCGAGCGGGACGTTCCCGCGTACCTCGACGCCGTCGCCAGGGAGTTCGCCGGGGTCCGGGTGGCCTGTTTCAGCTCCACGTTCCAGCAGAACACGGCGTCGTTCGCGCTCGCGCGCCTGCTGAAGGAGCGCTACCCCGGCATCGTCACCGTGTTCGGCGGCGCCAACTTCGACGGCGACATGGGCCTGGAGCTGGTGCGGACCGTGGACTGCGTCGACTTCGCCGTCCTCGGCGAGGGCGACGTCGCGTTCCCGCGCCTGCTGGACGCGCTCGCGACGGGCACGGACCCCGGCGGGATTCCCGGCGTCGCCCGGCGCGTCGGGAACGACGTCGTCGCGACGCCGCCCGAGGCGCCGTACAGCCGGCTCGACGACCTGCCCGTGCCGGACTACGGCGAATACTTCGCCCGTGCGGCGCGGCTCGGGCTGCCCGCCGACGACGTCACGATCCCGTTCGAGTCGGCCCGGGGCTGCTGGTGGGGCGCCAAGCACCACTGCACGTTCTGCGGGCTCAACGGGACCACCATGCGGTTCCGCGCCAAGTCGCCGGCCAAGGTGCTCGACGAGCTCGACCGGCAGGCGCGGCGGTACGGCGCGTTCCGGTTCGACGCCGTCGACAACATCCTCGAGCCGAGCTACCTGAAGGAGCTGTTCCCGGCGATGACCGAGGGGGCCCGGGACTACCGGATCTTCTACGAGGTCAAGGCGAACCTGACCCGGGCGCAGCTGAAGGTGCTCGCCGGGGCGGGGGTCGACCGGCTGCAGCCGGGCCTCGAGTCGCTGAGCTCGGCGGTGCTCCGGCTGATGGACAAAGGGGTCCGGGCCGCGCAGAACGTCAACCTGCTGCGCTGGGCCGGGTACTACGGGATCTCCGTCGGCTGGAACATCCTGTGGGGCTTCCCAGGCGAGACCGCGGCCGCCTACGCGGCGCAGGCGGCGGCCGTCCCGGACCTGCTCCACCTCCAGCCGCCGGCCGGCGCGGACCGGGTGTGGCTGGAGCGGTTCAGCCCGCTGTTCACCCAGCCGGCCCGGTTCCCGCTGCGGCGTCGCGAACCGGAGCCCAGCTACCGGCACGTCTACCCGTCCACAGTGGACCTCGACCGGGTTGCCTACTTCTTCGACTACGAAACGGAAGCCGCCCTCGACCCGGACGTCTACACCCCGCTGGCCGACGCCGTGTCCGCCTGGACGGCGGCGTGGCAGGCGGACTCGCGGCCGTTCCTCGTCTACCGGTCCGCCCCCGGCTTCCTGCAGATCCACGACGGCCGGGGCCCGGACCGCGCCGGCGTCCACACCTTCCGCGACGCGCTCGCCGGCATCTACCTCGCCTGCGCCGAGCGGCCCCGCACCGCCGCGGCCGTGCACCGCGAACTCGGCCTCACCGCACCGGTGGCGCAGGTCGAAGACGTCTTCCGCGAGTTCGCGGCGCGCGGGCTGATGTTCCTCGACGAGAACCTGGCGCTGTCCCTGGCCTTGCCCGCCACGCGGGGCCGGTGACGCGTATCAAGGCCGGGGTTCCGCTCCTCTGTCCGGCTGCGGGGGTGGACGAGCAGAAAGGCCGTGTCATGGATCCGTCGGCCATCATGGTGGCGGCGAACACCGCCGCGCGGCGTCTCACCGGCTGGACTCCGTGGGAGTTCACCTGGGGGCCGATCAGGAAGGGGAACTGCACGATGGCCGCGGGGGCCAGGTGGACCCTCTTCCCCAACGGGACGGCCACCTTCGACGGCACCGTGTCCAGTGTGGACGACGACGCCGCGTGGGTGATCTGGCACGTCGACCTGCTGGACGCGGGCTGGGCGGTGCTGGGGTCGCTCGCCACCGAGCACCCCGTCGGGGGCGACTGGCGCAAGTTCGTGCGGACCATGCCGAGCGGCGCGGAACCCTACCGGTTCCGCGCCTGGGCGAGTTTCGAGCCGGACCTGTGGGACGACATCGCCCACCTGAAGATGTACTCGAGCTGCTGAACAGTGGCCGGCTCCCGCTGGTGCGGGAACCGGCCACCGGGGTGGTTCAGGCTCGCGGCAGCTCGGTCGGCACCGGCGTCACCGCGAACGCGTGCACGGCCAGGCGGCCCGCCGGTGCGGCGACCTCGGGCAGTTCGTAGGCGTCGGCCGCGTCGACGTCGACCTGGTAGCCGAGGTCACCGAGCGAGGCCGCGGTGACCCGGCTCAGTGGGTTCGGCGCCCGGTTGACGAAGCCGGTCATCAGCTCGTTGCCGAAGGTGCGGTCGCGCCAGTGCACGTCCGCGGTGCCCGGCCCGCCGGTGTTCTCCACCGGCACCCGCACCGGGTCGCCCGCGCCGCCGCGCAGCTTGTGGTACTCGGCCATCGCGCCCGGCCCGGAGAACGTGGGGTCGGTGCTGCCCTTGCCGACCAGCAGGCCCTTGGCCGCCCAGCGCGAGCCGACACCGACGACGTGGCCCATCTCGTGGGTGATCACGTCCCCGAGGATGCCCTCGGCCTCCATCTTGGCCAGGTCGACCTTGTCGAACGTCATCTCGCCGCGGGCCGGCAGCAGGGCCGAAGGCTCGGGCCCCGCCGGCCGCACGTGGGTGATGAGCGCCTGGCCGAGGATGTGCCCCTCGCCGTCGATGTCGGCGCCCTTCGCGACGATCAGGACGTCGTCGATCAGCTCGCCGTCGACCACGGCCGACGGCAGGTCACCGACGATCACCTTGGCCCACCGGTCCGCGGCCGCGGCGAAGGCGTCCTGCTGCCCCGGCGTCAGGCCGCCCGCGAACCGGACGGTGATCGTGAACGGCGACGTGGTGCCGGTCAGCAGCAACGCGCGCTCGGCGTCGGCCCTGGCGTGGTAGATCTCGTGGTCCGGCATGGCGGTTCCTTTGCCGTGGGCGGTTGTACCGGGTCGGATCCCGCAACCGCCGGGGAAATACACCGCGTGTCGCCCGCCCGCCTCCGGACGCCGTGCTGGCACGATCGGGCCATGGAACGTGTGCTCGGTATCGGTGGTTACTTCATCCGCGCCTCGGACCCGGCGGCCCTCGGCGCCTGGTACCGGGACAGCCTCGGCCTCGACGCCGACGAGCACGGCCTGTGGCGCCAGGAGGCGGGCCCCACGGTCTTCGCGCCGTTCGAGGCCGGGACCGACTACTTCGGGTCCCGGACCCAGCAGACCATGCTCAACTTCCGGGTCCGCGACCTCGACGCCATGCTCGCCCAGCTCCGCGCCCAGGGCGCCGACGTCGCCGAGGAGACCCAGGACATGGACGGCGTCGGCCGCTTCGGCTGGGTCACCGACCCCGAGGGCAACCGCATCGAGCTCTGGCAGTCCGCTTAGTCCTGCCCGCGGGGCTTCACCTTCTTCACGTCGGGCTTCACCTCGTGACCCGCGGCAGGCGCGCCGCCGATGTCGGATTCGATGGCCGCCGTCACGATGCGGTTGCGGTCGCCCGAGGAGAGCACACCGTTGGCGACCAGTTCCTGGGTCACCGCCTTCACGTGCTTCACGAACCGGTCGTGGGACGCGTACTCCGCGTTCTCGTCGATGACGTCGTTGAGGGTGCAGCCGTTGCCGATGTCGGTGTTCTCGACCTGGCTGTCGATCCCGCCGATCACCACGGTCTCCCGGGTGTCCGAGTTCGGGCAGGCGTCCGGCGGTGGCGGCGCCGCGACCACGGTGAAGGATCCCGACTGCTCCGCCGAGACGTTCCCGGCGACGTCGGTGGCCCGGAACCGGACCGCGTGCGCGCCGAGCGCGGAGACCACCACCGGCGCGGTGTACCGCGTCCACGCACCACTGTCCACTTTGTACTCAGTGAAGTCCACACCGGACTCCGCGTCGGCCGCCGTCAAGGTCACCGTCGCCTGGCCCACGTACGACCAGTCGCCACTCTGCTTACCGCTCACCGTCAGGGACACCACGGGCGCGGTCGTGTCACCGCCGGCGACCACGGTGAAGGACGCAGTCCCCACCGCAGAGATGTTGCCGGCGACATCACGAGCCCGGTAGTCCACCGTGTGCGCGCCCACCGACGCAACCTGAACCGGAGCGGAGTAAGCGGTCCACGCGCCGCCGTCGACCCGGTACTCCACCGCGGCGACCCCGGAACCCGCGTCCGACGCCGTGACCGTGACGACCGCCTTGCCGACGTAGTTGCCGTCGCCGTCCCGGGTGCCGCTCACGGAGGCCGTGACGACCGGCGCCGTCGTGTCGCTCTTCACCACCGTGAAGTGGGTCATCCCCTCCGGTGACGTGTTCCCGGCGACGTCGCGAGCCCGATAGGAGAGCATGTGCATGCCCGCCGCGGTCACCGGGACCGGTGCCGTGTAGGCGGTCCACGCCCCGTCGTCCAGTTTGTACTCGACGGCGGCGACCCCGGAATCGGCGTCCGTGGCCGTGACAGTTGCCGTCGCGACGTCGACGTAGTTGCCCGACGCGTCCTGGGTACCGGCCAGCGAAGCGGTCACCGTGGGCGGGGTGCCGTCCCCCTGACGTTCGACGATCGTGAAGTGCGCCATGCCTTCGGCGGACGTGTTCCCGGCGACGTCGGTCGCGCGGTAACCCAGCATGTGCATGCCCAGCGACGACACCACCACCGGCGCCGAGTACGGCGTCCAGGTCCCGCCGTCCAGCTGGTATTCCACCGAAGCGACGCCGGAGCCCGCGTCGGTCGCGGTCAGCGCTACGGAGGCCGAGCCGAGGTAGTTTCCGGACGGGTCCTGGTCCCCCGTCACGGCGGCGGTCACCGTCGGCGCGGTGGTGTCGCCGGTGCCGTCGGACACGACGAACTCCCCCACCATCGACGTGTGGCCGGGGATGGTGCAGAAGTACCGGTACCTGCCCGGCGTGAGCGTCACGACCGCCTCGTGCCGGCCGTTCTGCGGGTCGAACGGGTTGGCCAGCACGTTCAGCGTGACGTCGTGGTTGTACCCCGGCGTCGAGGTGTCGAACGTCAGGGTGTGCGACATCCCCGTCGTGTTGCCGGTGGCTTCGCTGTTCTCGAAGACGATCGTGGTCTCGCCGGGCCGCGCGCCCGTCGGCGCGGACGCGTATGCGGTGGTGCTGTTGTTCCCGGTCCAGGTCAGGGTCTGGACCGGCGCCGCCACCGCGGGGGTGGCGAGCCCGAGCAGGACCAGGAAAGCGGCCAGCAGCACGGCGATCGGGCGTGGGGACATCGCGGGAAACCCTTCCTGGGAGGAACGGGGGCCGGGCGTGGGCCCGGCCCCCGTCGCGCTACAGCTGCCGCACCCGGATGTTGCGGAACTCGGTCAGGTCGTTGTCGCTGTGGTTCTGCAGCCCGATGAACCCGCTGACGAACTGCCGCAGGTCGGTCGGCGGGTCCCCGGCGCGCGAGGACTGCTGGCCGGGCGTGTTGTCGAACTCGTTGATCACCACGCCGTTGCGGATGATCGTGTAGTGCTGCCCGACGACCTTGATCTCGTAGTCGTTCCAGGTGCCCTTCGGCCGCGCCCCCGCCTGGTCCAGCGGGCGCGGGTCGAAGTTGTAGACCGACCCGGTCTTCTGCGGCTCGCCGGAGTCGCCGTCGTAGATCTGGATCTCGTGACCGCAGTAGATCGCGACCCACGCCTGCGAGTCCCGCGCCGACCCGACCGTGCCGCAGCTGCCCGGTGGCCGCTGGGCCAGCGGGGTCCGCGGATCCGGGAACCGGACGAAGACGCCGCTGTTGGCCCGGTTCGGGTCCGGGGCGATGTCCTTGAACTGGACCTTCACCGAGAAATCCCCGAACTGGCGCTGGGCGTACCAGAGCATGCCCAGCCCGCCGGCCGAGCGGATCGACCCGTCGGGTTGCAGCGTGAACTGCCCGGACGGCGCCTGTTCCCAGGCCCGCAGCGAGTCGGCCGTGCCGTCGAAGAGCGCCTCGTACCCGGTGGTGCCCGGCTTCCCGATCGGCGACGCCTCCGCCGCCGCGTTCAGCTCGGCCACCTCGGCGTCGTTCAGGACCCCGAGGTCGGAGAGCGTCTCGGTGGCCTGCTCGACGTGGTTGACGAACGCCGCGTGCGTGCTCCACGTGCCTTCGTCGTCGATGAAGTCGTCGACCGTGCAGCCGCCGCCGGCGTTGCGGTTCGGTACCTTCGTGATGGTGTCACCCAACGTCACCACCGGACTGGGATCGGCCACCGCGCACCCGACGTTCACCGCGGTCCGCGTGGTCACCGCTTCGCCGTCCGCGTAGGTCACGGTCAGCTTGGCGGTGAAGATCCCGGTGCGCGGGTAGGTGTGGCGCGGGTCCGCCTGGGTGGACACCGAGCCGTCGCCGAACTCCCAGCGGTAGGACACGCCGCCGGACTTCGACCCGGTGAACGCCGCCCTCAGCGCCTTGTTCTGCACCAGCACCGACGACGCGGCCGGCGCCGGGGTCGGCGCGCCACCCGTGTAGCTGATCTTCAGCAGCTTCTGGTTGGCGTCCAGGGAGAAGAAGCCGTTGCCGTAGTCGAGCACGTACAGCGCGCCGTCCGGCCCGAACTTGGCGTCCATCCAGCTCTGCACCTTGGTGTCACCGGACCCGCCGGGGATGATCTGCCGGAACGTCTCGGCGAACACCGGCGGCTGGTGCGTCGGCACGCCCGCCGGGTCCACGGTCACCGCGACCCGGTTCTGCGAGTTGGACTCGTCGCCGATGAACCACTTGTTGTCCCAGTACGCCGGCCACGCGACACCGCTGTTCGTGTTGACCAGCGAGCGGTGGTACGTCGGCCCGGACATGATCGCCTGGCCGCCGCCCCGCAGGTACGGCTGGGTGTAGGTGGCGTCCGCCGCGTTGTAGGTCGGAATGGACGAGCCCGGCCGCTTCGGGAAGACCGGGCCGCCACCGTCGGGCGAGTACCAGATCATGTTGTCCTTGATCGGCGGCAGGTTCACCAGGCCGGTGTTGCGCGGCGAGGTGTTGACCGGGTTGTCGCAGTCGTACCAGCCGGTCAGCTCCGCGGCGTTGGTGCTGCTGCGGTCGCGGTAGGGCTGCCGGTTGCCCATGCAGTACGGCCAGCCGTGGTTGCCCGCCTCGGTGATGATCGTCGCCGTCTCGTACTTCGCCGGCCCGAGCTCCGGGCTGGGCGAGGACGCGTCGGGGCCGACCCAGCCCGCGGTCATCCAGTTGTGCACCGGGTCGATCTGCAGCCGGGAGATGTTGCGGACGCCCATCACGTAGATCTCCGGGCGCGTCTTGTCCGCCGGCCCGTTCGGGAACAGGTTGCCCTGCGGGATGGTGTACGTCCCGTTCGCCTCCGGGTGGATGCGCAGGATCTTGCCGTCGAGGTCGTTCGTGTTGCCCGCCGTGCGGCGCGCGTCCTGGAACGAGAGGCCCTTGTAGTCGAGCGTCCAGTTGTTGCCCGAGTAGCCGTTCGAGCCGCCCGAGGAGTTGTTGTCCCCGGACCCGACGTAGAGGTTGCCGTCCTTGTCGAACGCCATGCCGCCGCCGGCGTGGCAGCAGCTGTGGATCTGGACGTCCCAGGACAGCAGGTCCTTGCGGGTGGCCTGGTCGAGCGTCTGCGCGGTGGCGTTGTAGGTGAACCGCGAGACCGTGCGCTTGCCGATCCGCTTGTCGCGGTCGATCGACGCGTGCGGCATCCAGTAGGCGTACATGAACCCGTTCTCGGTGAACTTCGGGTCCAGCGTCAGCCCGAGCAGGCCCTCTTCGTTCTTGACCAGCTCGTCACCGCTGCCGCGGTTGCCCATCACCGGCAACGTCGTGAGCAGCTTGACCTTCTTGGTCACCGGGTCCCACTGGTGGACCGTGCCGCAGCCGAGGCCGACGTTCGGGTCGTCCCAGCTGACGATCGGCCCGGTCGGGCAGGCCGCCTTGCCGATGTAGAACACCTTGCCGTCCGGGGCGATGGTGAGCCCGTGCGGCTCGCCGATCTGGTCGAGCTGCCCGGCCGCGTTCTTGCCGGTCAGCCGCTCGACCTTGTAGTTCGCGGCGATGCCGGCCTGGCAATCGCCGCGCACCATCCCGGTCGTCCAGCGCAGGGCGCCGAGCAGGTGGCTGCGGAACTGGTCTTCGCCGTAGGACGCCTCGGTGCGGCCCATGCCGGTGTAGAAGGAGCGGCCGCCGTCGTAGTCGCGGCACCACGAGATCGGGTGGAACGCGCCGTTCGCGCCGACCCCCGGGTTGTAGCCCTTCTCCTCGACCTGGGCGACCGTGTGGACGGTCCCGACCGGGTTGGTCTCCCAGTTGAGCCAGCGGTCGGTGCGCGTCCAGTTCTGCGGCAGCCCGGCGGTGGCCGGGTGCTGCGCGTCGAGGACGTCGACGACGGCCTGCTGCGGCGCCGGTTCGGGCGGCGGCGGGGTCGTCGAGGTGTCCTTGAACAGCTTGAGGTCGGCGAGCTGGATGAGCGGCTCACCCGAGTTCGCGGTGATGTTCAGCCGGTAGTTCGGGTAGACCGTGGTGTTGGCGAAGGTGAACGTCCGGGTCTGGAACCGGTCCGTGAACGTCTCGTTCGTGCGCGTGTCCAGGTCGGTCCAGGCCTGCCCGTCGGCGGAGCCCTGCAGGGTCCAGCTCTTCGGGTCGCGGCCGGGGAAGTCGTTCGCCGAGACCAGCGAGTAGCTGCTGACCGCGACCGGGGTGGCCATCTTGTAGGCGGCCCAGCCGGTCGTCGCGAACGTCAGCCACTTGGTGTTCTCGTTGTTGTCGGCCAGTTTTTCCTTGGTCTCGTTCGGCGGGTTCTCCGCGCTCGCGGTCACCGCCGCCACGGCCTCGGGCGTCGGGCGGGCGCCGACCGGGCGGGCCCCGATCAGGCCGGTGAACCACTGGGACGAGTCCTGGGCGCGGGCGGCGTCGGAGATGCCGAGGAACCCGCCGCCGGCCTTCATGTAGGCCTGCAGCGCGGCTTCCTGCTCCCGCGCGAGCGTCACGCCCTGCGCGGACAGGAACACCACACCGCGGTAGCGGGCCAGGTTGGCCGCGGCGAACACGGCCGGGTCGGACGAGGCCGTGACCGTGATGCCGTTGTCCGAGCCGAGCCGCGCGATCGCGTCCGCCGCGCGCAGCACCGGGTCCTTCTGGCCGGCCGCCGCGCCGTGGAAGACCAGCACGTTCACCGGCACGTTCACCACGGCCGGCGCGGCCTGCGCCACCGGCATCACCGTCAGCGGCGAGCCGGCCGCCAGTACCGAACCGAGGGCGAGCACGACCGCGCCGCGCCTTCCGAACCAACGTCTCTTCACGATTCCCCTCCTCATGCGTGCGTCCGCCCGTCGGGGCTCATGTCGTGCCCGGCGTGGCCGTGCTGCTTGAACCGGTCGATCGCTTCCTGGGCCCCGTCGGGCAGGCTGCCGTCGGCGTTGCGGACCAGGAACAGGCCCACCATCCCGCCGTCGGAGTGGGTCTGGACGTGGCAGTGGTACATCCACACCCCCGGCCCGGCGCCCTCTCCGGCGATCACCTGGAAACCGAACGAGCTGCCGGGGTCGAGGTTCTTGTTGTCGACGATGGCAGCGTTGTCAGCGGCGCCGTCGAGCATCCCGGTGCGGGTGTCGGCCCAGCGGTGCCCGTGCAGGTGGAACGTGTGCGGCAGGCTGCCGTACCCGACGCAGACCCACTCGACGCGCTCGCCGAGGCGGGCCTCGAACACCGGCGTGTCGGGCGCCATCTCGTGGTTGATCATCATCTCGTTGAACACGACGGTGTACTGCTTGGCGGGCAGCAGGTCGCCGCGCTTGCGCACGATCAGCCCGCCGTAGAGCCCGCGGGCGAGGCCGCCGGTGCCGTGGTCGGTGCCCATCGCGTGGTCGTGGTAGTGCCAGTAGCCGGCGCTGCCCGGCATCCAGAACCCGCCACTGGCCTCGTACCGGGCGCGGGTGCGCCAGGTGTAGGTCCGTGTCTCGCGCGGGTTGTTGAACGACGCGTTGAGCGGGGCGCCGTCGGACGCGGTGTCGTAGGTGACCCCGTGCGGGTGGATCGAGAGCCGCTGGTCGGTCAGGTTGACGAGCTCGATCTCGACGGTGTCGCCCTCGTAGACCTCCAGCAGCGGCCCCGGGATCGTGGCCTTGCCCGGCTCGAGGCCGTAGCCGTACCGGCCACCGGGCAGCGCTTCGGCGTAGATCGTGATCCGGCGGGTCAGGCCCGCCGCCGCGGCGGAGTCGGCGGCGGCGACACCGACGGCCGGGATCAGCACCCCCGCGGCGGTTCCGGCCAGCATCGACCGACGTGACACTCGCATGTGGACTCCCCCGCGTCTCAGAAGCGCACGGTGCGCAGGTACTCGAACCCGACCTTGGCGGTGTTCAGCGGATCCGTGGGCTGGTCGTGCTCGACGATGTACTCGCCGATGTTGTGGCAGGAGGCGGCGAAGATGCGCGGGAAGTTGATCACCCCGGTGCCGGGGTCGGTCATCTGCCCGTCCGCGGTCCGGTCCTTGACGTGGTACTGCGTCACCCGCGGGTAGTTCCGCCGGAACAGCTCGACGGGGTCGGCCCCGCCGTTCACCGCCCAGAACAGGTCGATCTCCAGGTGCACGTCCCGCTTGTTCGTCTTCGCGGTGAGCACGTCGTACGGCAGCACGCCGTCGATCGGGTGGAACTCGTGGTCGTGGTTGTGGTAGCCGAGCTTGAGCCTGGCCTTCTTGAACGCCGCCGCCGCGCTGTTCATCCGGCCCGCGAAGGCCTCCCACTCGGCGATCGTGGCGAACTGCGCGAACGGCACGACGACGGAGGAGTTCCCGAGGATCTTCGCGTCGGCGATGGTCTGGTTCAGGTCGCCGTCGATGCCGACGTGCGTTGAAGACGCCTTGAGGTGGACCTTGTCGAGGATGGCGCGGAACTCGGTGGCGCTGCGCCCGTACGTCCCGGCCAGCTCGACCTTCCGGTAGCCGATGTCGGCCAGCGCGGAGAGCGTGCCCTCCGGGTCGTTCTGCAGCAGGGAGCGCAGGGAGTAGAGCTGGATGCTGATCTTGTCGAGCGGAACGCGCTGCCTGCCCTGCGACGCGCCCGCCGTGCCGGGCAACGCGACCGCCGCCCCGACCGCGAGCGCCGCCGTCGCGACGTTCAGGATCGTCCTTCGGGAGTACTGCTCAGCTTCCTGACCGCACATGGAACTCCCTCATCTCATTAGCCGAAAAGCTGAAACGGGATCTAGTCCTCGATCGCGACCCACGCCGACTGCGTGGAAGCGCTTTCCTCGACGGCGTGCAGCACGCGCTGGACGCGCAGGCCGGCGTCGAAGCCCGGCTCGGGATCGGTGCCCGCGCCGAGGGCGTCGAGCAGGTCGGCGACCTCGTGGGTGAACGTGTGCTCGTACCCGAGGAGGTGCCCCGGTGGCCACCACACGCCGACGTACGGGTGCTGCGGTTCGGTGACGAGGATGCGCCGGAACCCCGCCTCGGTGCCTTCACCCTCGTACCACTGGAGTTCGTTCATCGACTCGAAGTCGAAGGCCAGGCTGGCTTTCGACCCGTTGACCTCGAGCCGCATCGCGTTCTTGCGGCCCAGCGCGAACCGCGTGGCCTCGAAGCTGGCCACGGCTCCCCCGGACAGCCGCGCCAGGAACAACGCGGTGTCGTCGACCGTCACCGCGTCCGTCCCGCCGTTCTCGGACGGCCGTTCGGGCACGAAGGTGTTGGTCAGGGCCGAAACCCCGGTGAGCCGCTCGCCGGTGACGAACTGCGCGGCGTCGACGATGTGCGCGCCGAGGTCGCCCAGCGCACCCGACCCGGCGGACTCACGGCGCAGCCGCCAGGTCATCGGCGACCGCGGATCCGAAAGCCAGTCCTGCAGGTACACCGACCGCACGTGCCGGATCTCGCCGAGCGCCCCACCCGCCACCAGGTTCCTGGCGTGGGCGAGCGCCGGCACCCGGCGGTAGTTGAACGCGACCATGGCCCGTACCCCGCGTTCACGGGCCCGTCGCGCCGCCTCGGCCATCGCTTCGGCCTCCGCGACCGAGTTGGCCAGGGGTTTCTCGCACAGCACGTGCTTCCCGGCTTCCAGCGCGGCGATCGCGATCTCCGCGTGGCTGTCGCCCGGCGTGCAGATGTCGACCAGGTCGACGTCGTCGCGCGCGACGAGCTTCCGCCAGTCGGTTTCGACGTCGGCCCAGCCGAACCGCTGCGCCGCCGCCTTGGCCCGGGTCTCGTCCCGGCCGGCGAGCACCGCGAGCCTCGGCACCAGCGGTGGGTCGAAGAACCGGTGCACGCTGCGCCAGGCGTGTGAGTGCACGGCGCCCATGAACGCGTGGCCCACCATGCCGATCCCGATCGTTTCCCGTGCCGGGGACATACCCCTCCTTCGGTTTTGGCGGGTCAGGTCAGGAGTCGAAGCCGACGTCGAGGTACTGGTCGACGTTCTCCTTGGTGACGACGGCGGAATACGTCGTGATCTCGGCCGGGATGTCGTGCTCGGCGAGGTCGCCGACGCCCTTGTTCTGCCCGAGCAGGCGGGCCAGCGCGATCGCGGTCGAGGCCATCGACGGGCTGTAGAGCACGGTCGCCTTGATCGGCGACGCGTCGGCCTTGATCAGGTTCATCATGTTCTTCGAACCGGCCCCGCCGACCATGATGAACTCCTTGCGGCCCGCGGTGTCGATCGCGGCGTTGACGCCGATGCCCTGGTCGTCGTCGTGGTTCCACAGGGCGTCCAGCTTGGGCGCGCTCTGGAGCAGGTTCGCGGTCTGCTGCTCACCCGACTCCGACGTGAACTGCGCCGAAACCCGCGGGCCGACCTTGTACCCGGCGCGCGCGAGGGCGTCCGAGAATCCCTTGCTGCGTTCCTGGGTCAGCGGCAGCGAGTCGATGCCGGCGACCTCGCCGATGACCGGGTTGGCGACGTTCTTCGCCTTGAGCTGCTTCGCTATGTAGTCACCGGCGTTGACGCCCATCCGGTAGTTGTCGCCGCCGATCCACGTGCGGTACGCGAGCGGCGTGTCGAAGACGCGGTCCAGGTTGATCACCGGGATCCCGGCGTCCATCGCCTGCTGCCCGACCGAGGTGAGCGCCTTGCCGTCGAAGGGCAGGATCACCAGCACGTTCACCTTGGCGTTGATCAGCGTCTCGACCTGGGAGATCTGCTGGTTGACGTCGTTGGTGCCCTCGGTCGCGCTGAACTTCACCTCGCTGAACTTCTGCGCCTGGGCCTTGGCGTTCTTGGTGATCGCCGCGATCCAGCCGTGGTCGGCGGCGGGCGCGGAGAAGCCGATGGTGACCGGCTTTCCCGGCTCGGCGTTGCTGCCCGCGTTGGCGACGGGCGCGTTCGACTCCGAGTTCGCGGGCGTGTTCGACGTGCAGCCGGCCAGCACCGCGCCGGCGCCGAGGGCGGCACCGCCGAGGAGGAACCCCCGGCGGGCGAGGAAGGGTTGTTCGGTCATGACGACCTCCAGAGGTGGTGACTGCTACGGACTGGTCCTGGCCTTCCTGGCCCGGAACTGCAGGAGCACGGCGAGCACGATGATCACGCCCTTGGCGATGTTCTGGATGTCGGTGTCCAAGTTGTTGAGCGTGAAAAGGTTGGACAGCACCGTGAAGATCAGCACGCCGATCAGGGTGCCGATCAGCGAACCGCGACCGCCGGTGAGCAGCGTGCCGCCGATGACCACCGCCGCGATGGCGTCGAGCTCGTAGAACATGCCGTTGGTGGACGCGCCCGCCGTCGTCCGCGCGACGACCATGAGCGCGGCGATCCCGCAGCACAGCCCGGCGACGCCGTAGACGAGCGCGAGGTGCCGCTTGACGTTGATGCCGGCCAGCCGCGACGCCTCGATGTTGCCGCCGACCGCGAAGGTCCGGCGGCCGAAGGTGGTGCGGTTGAGCACGACCCAGCCGACCGCGAACACCAGCGCGAACAGCCAGATCAGCACCGGGATGCCGAGCAGCGCGCCGCGGAAGAAGGTGAGGAAGTCCTGGTCGGCGACGACCTGCGTGCGGCGGCCGCTGAGCCGCTCGGCGAGCCCGCGGGCCGAGACGTACATCGCCAGCGTCGCGATGAACGGCACGACCTTGCCGTAGGCGACGAGCACGCCGTTGACCAGCCCGCAGCCGAGGCCGACCGCGAGTCCACAGAGGACCATCACCCACGGGCCGTAGGACTGGGTGGCCAGTGTCGTCAGCCAGACGCTCGACAACGCGACGATCGAGCCGACGGACAGGTCGATGCCGCCGCTGATGATCACGAACGTCATCCCGACGCTGACCACGCCGATCGCCGCGGCCAGCCGCAGGATCGTGGAGATGTTGCTTTCGGTGAAGAACAGCTCCGGCCGGGTGAACTGGCCGACCAGGCACAGCACCACGAGCACGCCGGTCAGGCCCAGCAGCCGCGGGTCGGCCCGGAAGGAGAACCGCCTCGCCGGTGCGGGCAGCGCTTTCGGTGGTGCCGTTTCGGTGTCGGTCATGCCGCGCTCCCCTCGAGAATCACGTCGAGCACCCCGGCCTCGGTGAGCCCGGACGAGGGCCGGTCGGCGAGGACGCGGCCCTCGCGCAGCACCAGCACCCGGTCGGACAGCCCGAGCACCTCGGGGATCTCGCTGGACACCAGCACGATCGCCACGCTGCTCGCGGCCAGCTCGTCGATCAGCCGGTACAGCTCGGCGCGGGCGCCGACGTCGACGCCGCGGGTCGGCTCGTCGAGCAGCAGCACCCGGCAGCCGCGGACCAGCCAGCGGGCCAGCACCGCCTTCTGCTGGTTGCCGCCCGAGAGCGTGCGGACGATCCGCCGCGGGTCGGCGGGCCGCAGGTCGAGACGCCGCAGGCTGGCGCCGGCGTCGTCCAGTTCCTTCCCGCGTTCGGTGAACCCGAGCTTCGCGTAGCGGCCGAGACTGGCCAGCGTCACGTTGTGCACCACCGGCAGGTCCAGCAGGAGGCCCTGGCTCTTGCGTTCCTCCGGGGCCAGCCCGATCCCGGCCTTGACGGCGGCCAGGACGCTGCCGGGACGCAGGGGTTTCCCTTGGCTCGTCACGGTTCCGCTGTCGGCCTTGCGCGCGCCGAAGATCGTCTCCAGCAGCTCGCTGCGGCCGGAGCCGACCAGGCCGGCGATGCCGACGACCTCGCCGGCGTGGACGGTGAAGCTGACGTCCTCGAATTCGCCGTCCCGGGTCAGGCCCTCGACTTCGAGCGCGAGCTTGCTCCGGTCGGCGTGCCCGTCGTGGCGCGGCCCGAACACCGTCTCCACCTTGCGCCCGGCCATCAAGGCGACCAGGTCGGCGGTCGGCGTGGTGCGGGCGTCGAGGCCGGTGCCGACCGTCTGGCCGTCCTTGAGCACGGTCACCCGGTGCCCGATCCGGCGCAGTTCCTCGAGCCGGTGCGAGATGTAGACGATCGCGACACCGTCGGCGGTCAGCTCGCCGACGATCCGGAAGAGGTTGTCGACCTCTTCGCCGGCCAGCGCCGCGGTGGGTTCGTCCATCACGAGCAGCCGGGCGTCGTGGGCCAGCGCGCGGGCCATCGACACCAGCTGCCGGCCCGCCGCGGACAGCTTGCCGACCTCGTGCCACGGCCGGATGTTCGCGTGGCCCAGCCGGGCCATCAGCCGGGCGGCCTCGTCCCGGGCCTGCGAGATCCGCGTGAACCCGAACCGGGCGCGCTCGTGGCCGAGGAAGATGTTGTCCGCCACCGAAAGCCCGGGTACGAGGTCGAGCTCCTGGTACATGGTGGCGATGCCCAGGCGCAGCGCGTCGACCGGCGAACTCAGTTCGACGCGTTGTCCCTGCCAGGTGATCTCGCCCGCGTCCGGCCGGTGCGCGCCGGAGAGGACCTTGATCAGGGTCGACTTGCCGGCGCCGTTCTGCCCGAGCAGGCAGTGCACCTCGCCGGGTTCGACGTCGAGGTCGACGCCGTCGAGCGCACGCACGCCCGGGAAGGCCTTCACGATCCCGCGAACGGAAAGCAGGCTCATACCGAGGCCTCCTCGGTGCCGGCGGCGAGGGTGGGGTCGGTGAACAGCCGTTCGGCCGCCCGGTGGGCGGCACCGCGCAGCGGGGCTCCGAGGCCGAGTGCGGACGCCACGACCCGGGCGTGGCGCTCCGGCTGGGCGTGGACGGCGAGCTCGACCCGGACCGGTTCCACCAGCCACTCCCCCAGTTCCGCGAAGTACCCGCCGAGCACGACGACGTCCGGGTCGAGCACGTCGACCACAGTGGACAGTGCGACCCCGAGCGCGACACCGAGTTCGTGCACCGCCGTGACCGCGCGCTGATCGCCGCGCCGCACGCGGTCCTTCAGCCGCGCGACCCGGCCTTCGACGCCGAGTGCGGGGTCGAGCAGCGGATCACCCGGCGCCGCGGCCGCGCGCAGGACCGCGGCCAGGTTCGCCTTCGTCTCGAGGCAGCCGGTGCGGCCGCAGGAACACCGCTCGCCGAGCGGGTCGACGGCGATGTGCCCGACCTCGCCCGCGAAGCCGCGCGCGCCGCGCAGGACCGCGCCGCCGGACACGAGCCCGCCGCCGACCGCCGTCCCGCCGCTGAGGTAGAACAGCTCGCCGGCGCCGGTGAGCGACTCGGCGAGCGCGCCGAGGTTGGCTTCGTTGTCCACGGCGACCGCGTCGGCGGGAAGGTTCAGCCGGGCGGCCATGAGACCGGCGATCTCCGCGTCACGCCAGCGCAGGGCCGGGGCGAACCGCAGCACCGAGGCGGCCGAGTCGACCAGCCCGGGCACCGAGATCGCGACGCCGACCGGCGGGCCGGGCAGCACCCGGTGCGCGAGGTGGGCGAGTTCGTCCATGCCGCGCTGCAGCCCGGCCGCGGCGACGTCGACGGTCTCGGCCCGCTCGGCCAGTACCCGGCCGGACAGGTCCGTGACGACCGCCGACAGCCGGTCGGCCTCGATGCCGAGGGCCAGCGCGTAGGCGTCTTCGCCGTCCAGTTCGACCAGGCGGCTGGGCCGGCCGTTGCCGGGGAGGACACCGGCGGGCCGGACCAGGCCCCGCCGCGCGAGTTCGGCGAGCAGGCCGGGGACGGCCGACTTCGCGACCCCGCAGCGGGCGGCCAGCTGGGTGCGGGAGAGCGGGCCGGTGCGCAGGGCCCGCAGGACCGCGGCGAGGTGGGCCGTACGCGGGCTCACCGAGTCGGCTCGCCTGGTACCGGTCACGGCCACGATGCCCCCACCTGTGCTGCTGTTTCCTGAACACACTTTGTTACTCAGTCAGCGAAAGTAGGGTGACCCGGGTCACCCGTCAAGGTGACGAAGGTGTGCTTAGTCCGGTTTTCACCCGGATAGACGCGCCAAACCGTACATACTTTCGACCAGCAAGTGCAAAAGTCTGCACGGTTCGAGCGCTACGGTGGGGACTTGTTCAGCCACCCAGCGTGCCCGGGCGACCCGTCTCTGCCGCGGGTGTGGCGGTCTGCCGCAGCTCGTCGTGAGTGGGAAACCGGGTTAGAACACTGTTTCCCACTCACGACCAGCCGCGGCAGACCTCTTACGTGAGGGACGTGGTCAGCTGCTGAGGGTGAAGGCCCGGTCGGTCGCGGACCAGGCCGCGCCGATCACCCCGGCCGTCTCGCCGAGTTCGGACAGCACGATCGGGAGGTTGCCGGTCGCCAGCGGCAGGGAGCGGCGGTACACCGCGCTGCGCACCTCGGCGAGCAGCTGGTGGCCGAGCTGCGCGACCCCGCCGCCGATCACCACCATGCCCGGGTTGATGAAGCTGACCAGCGAGGCGACGACGTGGCCGAGCCGGCGCCCGCCGTCGCGGATCAGGTTGACCGCGCCGAAGTCGCCCGCCGCGGCGGCGCGGCCGACGTCGCGGGCGGTGACCACCCCGCGTTCGGCGGCGGCGTCGGCGAGGTGGGCCGACCGTCCGCTGCGGGCCAGGGCCAGCCCGTCGCGGGCCAGCGCGGCGCCGCCGAAGTAGGCCTCCAGGCAGCCGACTTCCCCGCATGCGCAGGTCGGGCCGAAGTCGTCGAGCCGGATGTGCCCGATGTCCCCGGCCGTGCCGGCGACCCCGCGGTACACCTTGCCGCCGAGCACGATCCCGCAGCCGATCCCGGTGCCGATCTTCACGAACATCAGGTCGTCGGTCGAACGCGCGACCCCGGCGTGCCGTTCGCCGAGGGCCATCGCGTTGACGTCGTTGTCCACCGCCACCGGGCAGCCCCACAGCCCGCCGAGGTGGTCCCGCACGTTGAACCGGTCCCAGCCGGGCATGATCGGCGGGGCGACGGCCATCCCCTCGGCGAAACTGACCGGCCCCGGCAGCCCGATGCCCGCGGCGACCAGCCGGCCGGGCGCCTCGTCCCGGACCTTCGCCGCCAGCTCGGCGACCCGGCGCAGCACCGGGTGCGGCCCCTGCCGGACGTCACAGTCCTCGACGGTGTGCGCGAGCACCTCGCACGACGCGTCGGTCACCGCCACGCCGACCGACGTCGCGCCGACGTCCACCGCCAGCACCCGCAGCTCGCCGGACAGCCGGACCAGCGTCGACCGGCGCCCGCCGCGGCTGGCCGAGGGCCCCGCGGTCTCGACCAGGCCGACCTCGTCGAGCCGGGCCACCTCGGCCCCCACCCTGGCGCGCGGCAGCTCCAGCCGCTCCCCCAGCTCGACCCGCGACATCGGGCCCTCGTCCCGCAGCAGCGTCAGCAGCCGGGTCTGGTGCCGGGTTTCGACCATCGAGTGCTCCGGAGACGATGCCGTGGATACCCCGCTCATGCGCGGGAGCCTACTGTGCGGGCGGCCGTCACTCCGCCGATCCGAGGTTCTTGCGCCGGTTGGCCACGAATCGCGCTTTCTTCTGACGATTCCCGCACGTGTTCATGTCGCACCATTTGCGGGTGCGGCTTTGGCTCGTGTCGAAGAAGGCGGCTTGGCACGTCGGCGAGGCGCACAGGGCCAGTTTTCCGTCCCGTTCGCCCGCGATGACGCTGATCGCGTCGGCGGCGATCACACTGAGCGCGTCTTCCACGCGGGAAGCCGACCCGAGCTGCCATCGCCGCGTGCCCTCGGGCGTCAGGATGGCCGCCGCCCGGCCCTGAACACTGCGCTCGTTGATGATCCGGACGGCGGACGCGGGGAGCGCGTCCTGGACCGCGGCCGCGGTCGCGGCGGCGTGGATCGATTCCCTCAGTGCCCGGGCGAGTGCGAGCTGGGCGGGGGTGCAGGAGTCCACGGCGAGGCCGCTCACCGCCAGCCAGTCGACGAGCCGGCGCGGTGTGGGAATGCGTTCCACCGCATCGCCGTGACGCTCCGACAGCGTCCCCGTGAAGCTGGTCGCCAGCACATTACCGAGGCGGAATTCGGGGAACTCGATGCGCATGGAACCAGCTTAGCAGGTTGCACAATGACCCATGCGCCTGTTAGAACCGTCTACGCCGGTTCCGCGACGACAGGGAGGTCTCATGACGAACGACGTCCGAGCATTCGAAGCCCACGCACCCGACGCCGACCTCGACGACCTGCGTGCGCGGCTGGCCGCCGCGCGGCTGCCGGAGCCCGAGACGGTCCGTGGCACCCCACGACGCTGGGACCAGGGTGTTCCGCTCGCCGACCTCGTCGACCTCGTGGACCACTGGCGCACCGGGTACGACTGGCGCTCGTTCGAAGCGCGCCTCGACCGGATCGGCCAGTTCCGCACGACCGTCGACGGTCTCGGAATCCACTTCCTGCACCGCCGATCCGCGCGCGCCGACGCCACACCACTGCTCGTGACGCACGGCTGGCCGGGCAGCGTCGCCGAGTTCGTCGACGTGATCGACGAACTGGCGGATCCGGAAGACACGGACGCGCCGGCGTTCCACGTCGTGGCCCCTTCGCTGCCGGGCTTCGGTTACAGCGACAAACCGGCGACCACCGGGTGGGGAACCGAAAAGATCGCGGCCGCGTGGGTGGAGCTGATGGGACGGCTCGGCTACGGCGAGTTCGCGGCCCACGGCGGCGACTGGGGCGGCAACATCACCACCGTTCTCGGCGGCCGGTTCCCGGAGCACGTTCTCGGCATCCACACCACGTTCGCGGAGGGACCGCCCGGGTTGACCACGGACGGCCTGACCGCGACCGAACGCCGGTGGACCGAGGAGACCCGCCATTTCTGGCGCCACCGCGCGGCGTACGCGAAGCAGCAGGCGACCCGGCCGCAGACCATCGGCTACGCGCTCGTCGACTCACCGATCGGGCTGCTCGCCTGGATCCTGGACAAGTTCGCCGAGTGGTCGGACACCGAGGACAGCCCGTTCGAGACGATTTCCCGGGACCGCGTGCTCGACGACGTCACCCTGTACTGGCTGACGCGCACCGGCGCGTCGGCGGCCCGCATCTACTACGAAAGCCACAACTCGCTCGACCCCGAACTGCGGGTCGACGTCCCGTCGGCGATCACCATGTACCCCCGCGACATCGAGAAGTACCCGCGCGCCTGGGCGCAGGAGCGGTACCGCCGGATCGTCCGCTGGACGGAACCCGAAGCCGGCGGGCATTTCCCGTCGCTGGAGGTTCCCGGGTACTTCGTCAAGGACCTGCGAGAAGGCCTCGCGGCCGTACTGGCCGCCCCTCGATGAGCCCGGGTCACTCCTTGGGCGTCTTCGTCTTCGTCTTCGTCTTTTCCGGCTTCGAGGTCTTCGGCGTCTTGGTCTTGGTCTTGGTCTTTTCCTTGGTCTTGTCGGCCTTCTGCTGGTTGCCCGTCTCGGCCGACGAATCCCCCGACTCGCCGGCGCCGTCCGCCGTCTCGGGCTCCCCGCTCGTCGTCACGGCTCCCGGAACCTCCGGTGCCGTGGTGAGCTGCGCGGCCGAACCCGGGTTCTCGCCCTGCCCGGCGGGTCTGGCCGGGGCGACCACCTGGGTCGTCGCCGGTGCCACCACCCCGCCGTCGGTCACGGAAGCGGGCGGCCCGGCGGAGGTGCTCGCGCCGATCGTCACCGTGGTGACCAGGACCGCGCTCGCGGCCGCCACCTTCGCCGCCGTGGCCCACGAAAGAGCAGAGGCCCCGGTCCCGGCGGCCGCACCCGTGCCGGCGGCCGCTCCGGTCCCGGCGAGGGACCCGGACAGCCACTGCGTGACGAACGGGACGCCCAGCAGCAGCGGCGCGATCGTGGCGGGCAGTTCCTCGTTGAGCCGCCGGAGACCGGTGGCCAGCTCGCGGCAGTCCGCGCAGCGGTCGAGGTGGTTCGTGATCCGGTTCGCCTTGTGCTCCCCGATCCCGTCGCGCACCCACCGGGAGAGCTGGCCGCCGACGACGCGGCAGTTCCGCCGCTGCGTGGCCGGGATGTGCTGGTCCAGGTAGGCCTGCCGCAGCCCTTCCCGCGCGCGGTAGGCCAGCGCGGCGACGCTGTTCGGCGTCATCCCGAGGTCCTGCGCGATCCGCGCGGGCGAATCGCCGTCGATCTCGGTCCGCCACAGCACGGTCCGCCACCGTTCGGGCAGCTCGGCGAACGCGTCCGCGGCGACGGTGGCGTGCAGCCGGCTGCTCACCGGCTCGTCGCTGCCCATCGCCGGCAGCACGTCCGGCACCTCGGCGACCACGGACACGCCGGAGTCGCGCCGGCGCCAGTTGATCATCGTGTTCCGGATGGTCGTGAGCAGGTACGCGCGGAAGTCCTCGTCCGGGCCCGCGCCGGAGCGCAGAATCCGCAGTACGCGGGTGAAACCTTCGGCGATCAGGTCGTCGCGCTCGGCGGCGTCGGCCGCGATCGCGGCCGCCACCCGGCGGGCCGCGACCAGGTGCCGGTCGTAGAGCTGGCCGTACGCCGAGGTGTCCCCGCCTCGCACCGCCTCGATCAAGTCCGCGTCGCTCGGAACGTCCACCGTCCCGGCCACCGCCGGCACCACCTCGGTCACCGCACCCCCTCTTGCCCGTGCGCCTGCACGTGCAGAACGTCACGAGATGGTGGTGCACCGGGCGGCCCGGCGCAAGGCATCGGCGCCAAGTCCCGCCTTCCTCCGGGGAGAGCGCTTCCCAGGCCCGCTTTGTCAGGCGCCAGGGCTCTCTGGCGTGGTTTCAGCGGCGCCCGGCCAGCGCCCGCACCTCGTCCTCCCCCAACGCCCGGCCGTACAACCGGAAATCGGCGACGGCACCCTTCAGGTACGGGTGCTTCGGGTTCTGCGAGCGGCCGAGGTAGTTCAGCTGGGTGGCGCCGAGCAGGAGCGGGCCCATCAGCGGCGCCGGGTTCGCGCCGGTCGGCTCGCCGCCGAAGTACAGGCGCATCCCGGCGCCCGCGGTCACGGCCACGTGCGTCCACTCGCCCGCCGGGAGCGCGACGGCGGCGTCCACGAAGTCCTCCGTCTCCATCCCCCCGAGCTTCATCGCGCAGCGGGCGACGCCGAGCCCCGTGCGCGGGGTCAGGAACAGATAGGACTGCGCGTTGAACCCGAGGTCGAACACCCGCGCCGAGGTGACGATCGTGTCCGCCCGGACCCACATCGACACCGTCAGCTCGGTCAGGTTCGCCGGCAGGCCCGGGGCCAGCCGCACGTGCCCGTCGACGCCGTCCAGTTCGATGCCCCGCTCCCCGTGGGTCGCGCCGCCCGCCAGGACGGCGTCCGGCCAGCGGTGGGTGCTCTCGGCCAGGCTCGCGCCGAGCGGGTACAGCGCGACGGTCTTCGGCGCGGGGCGGTCCGGCGGCGAGGCGAGGTAGACGCTGTAGTGCTCGTGCTGGACGTCGAGGAACGGGCTCAGCCGCAGCCGCTGCTCCCCCGCCCGGACGCTGAACTCCGCGCGGCCGGGCTCACGCCGCAGGGTGCGCTGATCGACCGTCGGGATGACCGGCGGTCCTTCCGCGCCGTGCCGGGCGGCGAGGACGAGCGGACCGTAGGTGAGCGCCCGCACGGCCGGGTTGTCGGGCGCGGGCAGCCACCGCGGGGTCATCGGCAGGTGCAGCTCGACGACGTCGCCCGCGCGCCACCGCCGCCGGATCGTCGCGAACCGCCCCGGTTCGGCGGACACGGGCGCGCGGTTGACCGTCAGCCGCGGTTTCGAGACCCACGAGGGAATCCGGAGGCGCAGTGCGAACTCGCCGGGGCCGTCGACACGCAGCCGGACCGTCTCGTCGTACGGGTACTCGGTCTCCAGGCGCACCCGCGCGCCGCGAAAGTCCACTGTGGACGGGATGAACAGGGTGACGTACAGCGTGTCGCTCGTCGTGAAGTAGATGTTTTCCGCGTACTTGACGTGGGTCTCGAGGCCGGTGCCGTGATCGCAGGTGAAGTTGCCGTAGTCGCTGCTGTAGGTGCCGGGGTCGGAGGTCACGCCCTCCTTCGGCTTGCGCTCGGTGCCCGGCGTCAGGCCGGTGTAGTAGGTGACGAACCCGTGCGGCGAGTCCGGGTCCTGCTCGCCGAGCATTTGGTTGAGCAGCGACCACTCGTAGTGGTCGAGGTACTCGGTGCGGCCCGGGTCCTGCAGGAACAGCAGGCGGCCGAGCTTGAGCATGTTGTAGCTGTTGCAGTTTTCGCAGGTGTTCTCGCCGAGCTGGCTGACGATCTGGTCGGGTGGGCCGAAGAACTCGGCGTTGGCGTTGCCGCCGATGACGTAGCTGTGGTGGTGGACGACCTGGTCCCAGAAGTACGTCGCGATCGTGCGGTAGCGCTGTTCGCCCGTGACGTCGTACTCGGCCGCGGCGCCGACGATCTTCGCGATGTCGGTGTTGGCGTGCCGCCCGGCGAGCGTGTCTTGGCGGGCGGAAAGGGGTGTGAAGATCTCGTCGTGGTCGAAGCGGCGGGCGAGCGTGAGGTGCCGTGGGTCCTTGGTGACGGCGTAGAGGTTGGCCAGGGCTTCGTTCATCCCGCCGAACTCGGTGTGCAGGACCTTCTGCATGGCGTCGCGGGTCAGCGGCGCGGTGCGGGCGTCGATCCAGCGGGCGATGCCCCGGGCGACGTCGAGGGCGCCGGCGGTGCCGAGCAGCCGGTGCTGGTCGAGCAGCCCGGCGAGGATCTTGTGGATCGTGTAGTACGGCGCCCACACGGACTTCCCGGCCTCGAGGTTGACGAAGTCCTGCTCCGGGAACGCCGAGAGGTAGCCGGACGGCGCCTGGCACTTCGCCAGCTCGGCCACCAGCCGCGCACCCTTCGCGGCCAGCTCGGTGTCTCCCGTGTTCGCGGCGGCCAGGGCGAGCCCGGACAGCAGGTGCCCGGTGGTGTGCCCGCGCAGCTGGATGTCCGGGGCTTCCCAGCCGCCGCACGGCTCGGCCGTGGTGGGCAGACCGGCGTTCAGCCGGAAGGTGTGCAGCAGCCGGTCGAGGTCGACGAACTTCAGGTACGCCACGGTCCGCCGCATGTTCGCCAGGTACCGGCTCTCCAGCAGCCGGACGCCCCCGAGCGCGACGGGCCGCACCGCCTCCGAAGCCGCGGCGCTCCACGGGACCACCGCGGCCAAGCCGAGTGCGGCGCCGAGGCTGAGCGCGGTGCGCCGGGTGACGTTCATCGGACCTCCACCTGCCGGTACGGGGTCAGGCGCACCGGGCCGACCAGGCCGTACGCCTGTCGCGCCGCGATCGCGAACACCTCGGGGCGGCTCACCCGGAGCCGGTTGTTGAGCGTGGTGGCGACTTCCACCTCGATGCTGTTGCGCCCGGACCGCAGCCAGCGGCCGACGTCGACGACCGTGTCCAGGACGTCCGACGGCGGCAGGGCGGTGCCGTTGACCCGCACCCGGTAGGTGTCGAACACCTCGCCGAGGTCGAGGTACGCGCCCAGGTCCCGGCCCCACCGGCCCAGGTCGACGGTCGTGCGGTAACGACCCACACCGGAGACGTCCTCCAGGCCCGGGATCGACGACCACGCCGCGAGCGCGGTCAGCGAGAACTGTCGTATCGGCTTCACCGTCGACGTCGGCGTGGCCCCCGGCTGCCAGTCTTCGACTTCGAGGGACCAGGTGGACAACGCCAGCGGCGCGGGCGGCGCGGCGACCGACGTCCGCACGACGCGGCCGGTCGACAGCGTCGTCGAGTACGTGCCCGCCGCCGGGGAACGCACCAGCAGCTTGCCGTCGAGGTACCGTACCTCGGGCGCGTCCGAGGACACCGCGTGCGGACCTCGGTCGGCCGCCAGGGCGATGATCACCGACTGTCCTGGGTTCAGCGACACCGACACCCGGATCTTGCTGCCGGAGCGGGTGAACACGCCGAGCCGTTCGGTGTCGCCGGTCCAGGCGTGGTACACGACCGGCTGCGCGTCACGGTCCTGCGCGGTCAGCCAGACGTCCTGCGTGACGGCCGTGATCTTGCGGTTCTCCGCGTGCCGCGCGTTGCAGAGGTAGTAGTAGTCCGTGTCGCCGTCGATGCGGTGGACGCTCATCACCGTGGACGGGTCGTGCTCCACGTCGCGCGTGACGCCCAGCTCGGCGAGCGCGGCCGGGATGCCCGTCGCGTCCGCGACGACGCGGACCGAAGGCTGCGCGACCAACGCCGCGACGAGGGCGCGAAGCCGGTCGTTCTCCCCCGGCAACGCGATGCCCTCGGCGTGGACGTCGGCGGTCCAGGTGCCGATGACGATCGTCGGCAGGCCCGCCCGCGCGAAATCCAGCAAACGCCGGGCCGCGCGGACGGACAGCGTGTGCTCACTGCCGTGGAACTGGTCGCCGCCGAGGATCATCGCCTTGTACGCCGGGCCATCCGGCGCCAACCGGCCGTGCCGGACGACGGCGCTGGGCAGCTCCAGTACCGCCTCGCTGAGGAAGCCGTGCGTCCAGCCGGCCGGGATGCCGTCGTTGGTCGCCCACGGCGCGCCGATGCCGGTGGACGTCCAGCCCTTCTGCCGGTAGAACGCGATGTCCACCTGCGGTTTCCCGGTGCGCAGCACCAGCTGCGTGCGGGCGAACCAGCCCGCGACGTCCGGCACGTGCCCCCACGTCGGCTGCCGCGGGCCCCACGCCTCGGCGTACCCGATGCCGTTGCCGTTGTACGGCGAGAACGCCGCGAACCCGGGCCACTGCGCGCCGGGCGCCATCGCGTAGGCGAAGCCGTGCAGCACGGCCTGGTTGACGCCGCCCGCGAACACGCTGCCCATGGTCTGCAGCACCTTGTCCCAGGTGGTGTTGTACGCGCCGTTCGCGTACGCCGCGGACTCGCACGACAGCAGCTTCCGGCCGCCCATGTCGCGGCCGGACGCGAGCACCCGGTAGTCGTCGAGGTTCTTGAACCCCAGCGACTCGCTCTCCGGGACGTCCAGCAGCGCGGCGCTGCGGATGGCGTCGGTCTGCAGGCCGTAGGGCTGCACCCGCAGGGCATACCGAGGCGGTGCGCGAAGTCGCGAACCGGGATCAGGTGGTTCTCGTGGTAGAGGTCCGAGAGCACCTGGTTGTAGTCGTCGCGCACGTGGTTCGACGTGTCGGCGTCGAACGCGAACAGGTACTTGCCCTTCTTCTGCACGACCACCGGCAGGTACGGCAGCAGGTCGTACCCCGCGCGCCGCCGGAACTCGGCGAGGAAGGACGGCGTCCAGATGGTCGCGTCGGTCTCGATCTCCAGGGAGTCCTCGAACAGGTCGCCGCCGACGTCCTGCAGCAGGCCCCGGATGGCGCGGGTGAGGATCGTCGAGTTCCACTCGTCCAGGACGACGCGGGTGCCCGCCGCACTGAAGTGGTCGACGACGTACGCGAGCGGCGTCGTGTGCGGGCCCGCTTCCGGCTGCTGCGCCGAGCCGCGGGCCCAGTACGCGAACAGCATCCAGGTGCCATCGGGCGCGGTCCAGTCGATCTGTCCGTTGTGGACGTCCACGGTCCGCACCGACGCCGGGTCCAGCGTCACCGTTGCCGCGGTCGGCGAGCCGATCACCAACGCGGCTTGGACGGCGATCAGGTCCTGCTTGCCCACACCGTCCTCGGCGGGCACCACCGCGGCCGGCGGCGGGCCGGTGTAGCTGCCGACGACCGTGACGACGCCGTGGGCGAGTTCCTTACTGGCCGCGACATCGTCGGGCGTGATGGTCGGGACCGCGGTCGGCCAGCACGGGCCCATCGCGAGGTCGACGGTCAGCCCGCGCGCCTTGGCCCGGCGCAACGCCGTCTCCACCGCCGCGAGCCAGGCGGGCGTGCCCCAGCCGTGGTGCTCGGGATCCATCACGGTCTGGACGCTGTGGTGGACGTCCTGGATCTCGACCCCGCCGAACCCGGCGTCGGCGATCTGATCCACCTCCCGGGCGATCTCGCCCAGGTCGACCAAGCCGTGCGGCCACCACCACCGGAATTTGGCGGCCGTGCTCGTGTCGGGCTTCGCGAACTGCTTCAGGAACGGCTTCCCGCCCGAAGCGAGGGCGGGCGGGGCCCACGAGAGGCTGGCGCCCACACCGAGCGCCGCACCGACGGTGAGGACGGTGCGTCTGGTGACGGTCATCGGGTGGCCTCCAGCCGGGCGGTGACGGCGGCCTGCGGGCGCAGCGCGACCGGGCCGACGAGGCCCGACGCCAGGATCTTGTTGCGCTCGTTGGCCAGGGTGTTGGTGACGCGCACGCTGATCGTGTTGACGCCCGGGTGCAGCGCCCCGGTCGCGTCCACGGTGTACGGATGCCACAGCGCGGCGGGCAGCCGCGTGCCGTCGACCGTCGCCGTGGCGAGGTCGTGGACCTCCCCGAGGTCGAGCACCAGCTTGCGTTTTGCGAGGTCGGCGGCGGTGAGCGTCACCGTCGTCGTGTAGACGGCGCTGCCGGAGAACGTCGGCGCGAAGGTGGTCCAGGAGCCGAGCGGGCGTTCGGTGGCGACGGCGCCGTCCTGCTCCAGCTTGACGGTCCACGGCCCGTTCAGCGTGATCGGCGCCAAGGGATCGGTCACGCGAACGGTGCCGCGGTAGGTGCGGCCGTTCGCCTGGCCCGTGAGCGGGTAGGTACCGGACGCCGTCGCGGTCACCGCGGCCTGAAGGTCGCGCCCGGTCTGCGAGACCGCGGTGGCCGGCAGCGTGCCGTCGGTCAGGTGGGCGGTGTCGTGGACGCCCTTGCGGAACACCACGCCCAGCGTCTCGTACGGCTGGAGCGTGACCGGGACGCCGGTGGTGCCGCGCCCGGTCGTGTACGCCGTGGCGACCTTCGCCGTGCCGGTGCGCGGGTCCCAGATCTCGGGGGTGCCGCCGACCGGGAAGGTCGCCGTGGTGGTGACGACCGCGTCGCTCTCGTTGTTCAGCAGGAACGCCGTGTCCGCGCCACGGCCGGTGCGCGACACCCGGACGGCGTCCGCCGCGGGCTGCAGCCGGGCCGCGCCGTCCCCGGCGTTCTGCGCCAGGCCCGCGATCGTGGTGACGTCGGTCACGACCGTGACGGCACCCGACAGGTTCCGCAGCTCCCGCACCAGGTCGGCGTCCCGGCCGGTCGCCTCCCGCGTCGGCAGCGGGCCGACCGCGATCAGGTGTCCGCCGCTCCGCACGAACTTCGCCAGGGTGTGCGCGGTCGCGAGGTCGAGCACCGGTGTGCGTGGCAGTACCGCGAGCCGGTAGCTCGCCTCACCGACCTGCAGCGTGCCGCCGCGGACCTGGGCCTGGAAGCGCGCGGCCGGATCACCGGACAGCGACGAGTCGCTCAGCAGGTCGAAGTCGACCTGCCCGCGTTCCAGCGCGTAGGCCGCCGCAGAGAAGTCGGCGTCCAGCTGGTGCGACGCGTCGGCCGCCCGGGTCTGCTCGGCGGCCCGCTGCGGCTGGACCAGCGCGGTCCGGGCGAGGTTCTCACCCCGGCCCAGCTCCATCACCCGGCCGATCCACGCGTCGACGTCCGGCATGTTCTCCCAGAACGTGCTGCGCGGGCCGAACGGCGGTGCGAACGTCACCGACGTCTCGTCGGTGTACATCGCGTGCAGGAACGTGAGGTTGACGCCGCGGGTGGCCAGCGCGCCGACGGTGGCGTGCATGTAGTCCGGCGCCACCTGCCAGCCCGCGTTGCCGAACGTCTCCATCAGCGTCCGCGGCGCGCCGCTCTGGTGCGCGGCCGAGGAAGCGTTGCGGCCCAACGTGGTCTGCCGGCCGGCGGTGTAGTCGGTGGTGATCATGTCACTGCCGGGCACCTGCGCCCACTGGTTGTCCTTGGACAGGTCACCGGTCGAGTTCATCCGCTGCTGCGGGCTCTGCTCGTCGAGCAGCGGGTTGGAGATCAGCTTCAGGCCGTGCTGGGCCATCCAGTCGGCTTCACGCTTGTAGTAGCTGGTGGAGAACAGGTTGTCCACGGCCCGCCAGTACGTCCCGGCGGCTTGGTCGGCGACGGCGTCGAGACCGTCGGCCGCCGCGGTGTAGGCGACGCCGGGGGTGCCACCGGCCGCGCGGACGGCGTCGGCGAGGCCGGGCGAGGACGGCAGTCGCTTGAACGGGTGCGGCTGCGCGGAGGCGAGGAACGGCTCGTCGTCCCAGAACCCGGGCACGACCGTGCCCATCGCCCACGGGAAGCGGCGTGCGTACTCCTCGGGCGCGATGCTCAGGAAGGCGTCCGTCGCCTTCGGGTCGAGCAGGTCGAGGTAGCCACGCGTGTAGCCGCTGGAGTCGTCCTGCAGGAGGACCTGCGAGTAGACGTCGACCTGCCAGCGGCCCGCGGGCACCTGCCAGGTGCTGCCCTTCAGCTCGACGGCGGCGTTCGTGCCGACCGGCCGCGCGGCCGCCGCCGTGACCCCGGCGAGGTTCACGCGGTTCTGCGGGAAGTCCGCGAGCGCGGTGGCGTCGTCGAAGGTCGACGTCCACAGCTTGGTGCTGTCGGGGGCGGTGACGGTGAGGTCGTCCCACAGGGAGCGTTGGGTGCCCTCGGCCGACACCGCCGCGGCACCCGTGGGGTAGCTCGCGTCGATGGCCGCGGGCTGCACGGTGTTGTTGATCTTCGGCGTGATCGTGGTGCCGGAGACCGTGACGTTGATCGTCTGCACGTGGGTCGGGGTGAAGCCCGGGGTGTTGACGCCGGTGGTCAGTCGCGTCCGGTTCGCACCGTCCACTTTGTACACACTGGCCGCGCCCTTCGCGTCGACGTCCACGAGGTATCCGTGGGTGCCGTCCGAGCGCACCGCGAGCTGGACGCCCCCGGCGGTCAGCGTGACCTTGCCGCTCACGGTGTAGTCGGTCCAGCCGGCCCCGGGCGTGAGCGGGGCCGCGCCCGGTTTCGTCGCCGGGTCGACGACCAGCTTGCCGGTGTCCACGCTGAGCCCCGACGTCTCGGCGAGCGGCAGCGTCGCCGGTCCGTCGACGATCCGGGTCGAGCGCAGCAGGCCCTTCAGCCGCAGGTCCGGGCGCGCCGGGATGGTGCGGGTGCCGAGGGTGCCGCCGTTGACGACGTAGTTCGCGCCGCGGCCGCTCGGGAAGTTGTTGTCGTTGAACAGCCACATCTTCATGCCGGCGCGCTGCGCCTCGCGCAGCACGTGCCCGACGAGTGTGAACCAGTCCTCGGAGAGGAAGACGGGTTTCATCGAGTCGCCGCCGAGCGGGAAGATCACCGCCTCGTACACGCCTTTCGCGCGCATCTCGGCCAACTGCTTGTCGGCGATGTCACTGGTGATGGTGTTGTTCCAGTACCAGTAGATCGCCGGCCTGCTGTCCTTCGGCGGGTTCGCGAAGGCGGCCGGGTCGAACCGGGCCGGGGTGGTCGTCTCGGCCGGGCCGCGGCCGTGGTCGGCGGTGGCCGGAGTGGCCACGCTCAGCACGGTAGCGGCCGCGAGCACCACGGAGGTCAGCGTTCTGCGCATGGGATTCCCCTTCAGCCGCGCGGAATGGGTTGCCGGAAGGTGTGGGTGCCGGAGCCGACGTGGTAGACGGCGTCACCCTGCGGCAGGTGCACTTCGGCCGTGCTGCCGGGCGGGATCTTGACGGTCAGGCGGTACTCGCCGCCGGACTTCGTCCAGGCCGTGGCGATCCGGCCCTGCGGGCTCTCGTAGCTCCCGGACGCGGACGTCAGGTCGCCGACCACCGCCGGGTCGATCACCAGGTCCTTGAAGCCCGCCGAACCGGCCGCCTGCCCGATGCCGGTCAGCCGGGTGGTGAGCCAGCCGTCCATCGCGCCGAGCATGAAGTGGTCCTGCGACTGGCCGCTGCCGCCGTCCCAGGTCTCGCCGAGTGCGGTCAGCCCGGCCACGACCTGGTGGCCCAGGCTGGGGCTGGTCGTCTGCGTGGCGATCCGGTAGACGACGTCGTCGCGGCCCGCGGCCGACAGCACCCGCAGCACCGACGGGAACGAGATCTCCCCCATCACCAGGTGCCAGCCGGCGGCCTCCACGACGTCCACCAGGTGCTGGGTCTGGCCGGCCCGCAGGTCGGCGGGCACCGCGCCCATGTCGAGCGCGAGGGCCGTCGCACCCTGCCCACCGCCGCCGAACAGGCCAGTCGCGGGTACGTAGTACTTAGCCCAAACGGCCCTGGCCAGCGCGTCGGCCTGCGCGCGATACGGCGTCGCGTCCTGGCCGAGCGCCGTCGCCACCTTGGCGAGGCCGTCGGCGACCGCCCAGACGCCGAAGCTGCTCGGGATCGCACGCGGCATCGCCGGGGACTCGGTGGTGATCCAGTCGCCGAGGCCGTAGTCGTAAACGCCGTCGACCCACCGCGTGGGCTGTCCTTGCAGGTAGGCGAGGTAGCGCTGCATCGCCGGGTAGTACTGGCTCAGCAGTTCCTTGTCGCCGTAGGTCTGGTACGCCTTGAGCGGCACCTGGATCAGGGCGCCGCCCCAGTTCGGGTCGTCGCGGTAGGAGCCGGCGAGGGTCACGTGGTCCGGGACGGTGCTGGGCACCAGACCGGACGCCTCCTGCCCGTCGGCCATGTCCTGGACGATCTTGCCGAGGTAGGCCTCGACGTCGTAGTTGCGGGCGATCGCGTCGAAGGCGAGGTGGTCCTGCTCCAGCCAGCCGAGTTTCTCGCGGCTCGGGCAGTCGGTGAGGATGCTCTGCATGTTGTTCTCGACGGCGGCGCGGGTGAGCCGGTGGATGCCGTCGAGGGTCGCGTCCGAGGAGTCGAAGTCACCGGCCGATCGGTTGTCCGCCATCGTGCGCAGGCCGGTGACCGAGAGCTGCGCGTTGTCCGGCACGCCGACGACCTCGAGGTAGCGGAAGCCGTGGTAGCTGAAGTCGGGGTGCCAGGTCTGCCGGCCGCCCCTGCTCGTGAAGCTGTCCCAGATCGGCGCGCCGACGTTGCTGATGGACTGGTCGACGTGCCCGTCGCGCAGCGCTTCCGCCGGATAGACCCGGATGTTCGTGCCGGTCGGCGCGGTCAGCGTCACCTGCGGGAGACCGGCGATGGTGCGTCCGAGGTCGTAGACGCGGAAGCCGGGCGCGGGGCGGGAGATCTCCTTACCAGGCAACTGTTCCACGACACGGACGGGCTCGGTCCGGCGGCCGGTCAGCTTCGCGGTGCTCGTCGCCGGCACCACCTTGTCCCAGGTCCGGCGGTCGGCACCGGGCTTGTCCCAGCCGGGGATCTCACGGCGGGCGTCGTAGTCCTCGCCGCCGTACCAGTACGACGCCGTGGTGGCGCCGAGCGTGGTGCGCCAGCTGGAGTCGGTGCCGATCCGCAAGACGGTGCCGTCGGCCGTCGTGACCTCGAGCTGCGCGATCACCTGCGGGTCGCTCGCCGTGCGGGCGAACTTCCGGTAGCGGCCGGAGGTGTGCAGCGAGTCCGCGGTGCCGTTGCCGACCGCGATGCCGATCGTGTTCGCGCCGCCGCGGACCTGGTTGGTGACGTCGTAGGCGGCGTACGTGACGCGGTCGGCGTAGTCGCTGTCGCCGGGCTCCAGGACGGCGTCCCCTACCCGGGCGCCGTTGAGGCTGGGCACGTAGACCCCCAGTCCGCTGACGTACAGGCGGGCGCTGGTGACGCGGCCGTGGACGGAGAAGTCCTTGGCGAACACCGGTAGCGCGGGAGGCAGCCAGGTGGCCGGCACCGGCTGGTTCGTGACGGTCTTGGCCACCGTGAACGGTCCGTCCGTGGCCGTCTGGACCGTGTAGTCGACCGGGAAGTTCGGCGTTTTGCCGTCGGCGGTGAGGGTGTCGGTGCGGGGGTACAGCACGATCTGGTCGAAGGTGTGCGCGGCGCCGAGGTCGATCGTGAGCCAGACATCCGCGTCCGGGCTGGTGTGTGCCGCGCTTTGGTAGCCGGCGTTACCGGCGTCCTCGGGGTTGGACGTGGTGAGGCCGTCGGCGATCAAGCCCGGCTCCCACTCCTTGCGGACGGTCTGGGTTTCCGATGCGGTGACGTACTTCTGGCGGCCGTCAGCGAGGTTGGTCGCCGGGTTGGCCGAGTCGCGGACCTGGAGTTCGGCCAGCTGCAGGCGGTACGTCAGGTCGGGGAAGCGGCGGGGGTCGCCGGTGGTGACCATGCGGTTCTGGCTGTCGAGGGGTTGTTCGGCCAGCGGTGGTCCGAGCTTGGTGACGTCCAGCTTGACGTACCGGGCGTTTTGGGTCGGGAGCGTGACCACCACAGGTTGGGCGGGTTTGGTGCCGAGCTGCCATTGGCTGTTGGTCACCCAGCCTGCCGACCAGTCCTTTTGGTTGGTCAGGCCGGTTTCGAACCAGTTCGGCTTGCTCCAGTCCGACGTCGTGGTGCCGGACCAGGTGCGGACTCGCCAATAGACCCGTTGGCGGCTGGTTACCGCTCGTCCCGCGTAGCCGAGTCCTGTTGTGGTGCCCTTGACGCGGCCGGTGACCCAGAGGTCCGGGTGGTTCAGTCTGGCTTCCGACGTTGCCGCTTGGACTTCGTACGCCGTTTGGTCTCTGGTGTTCTGCCAGCTCAGCTCGGGCGTGGTGTCGTCTGTCCCCAGTGGACTCTGCAGGTGGTTTGCGCGGAGGTCCTTCGGGGCGGAGTGGTCTCCGGCTTCGGCGGTCCCGGGGACCAACAGCGTTGCCAGGGCGAGGATTGCGGCGAGGTGCAGAGGTCTGTGGCGCACAGCAGCTCCTGGGGCGGCCGGTGGGGTGCGGCCTGGATTCGACGGTGAATCGTTTCAATCGTTGGCTGGGACGCTACGTGGGCTTTGCTTGGGGGACAAGGATTTGTCCGGGATCGGACAAGGGCGCGGCGTCGGTCACACCAGGCCACGTCGGGCGGCCAAGACCACGGCCTGGATGGGGGTGGTGCAGCCCAGTCTGTCGCAAATGGACCGCAGTCTGCGGCGGACCGTGCGGTCGGACAGGTCCAGGCGCCGCGCGATGGTCTCCACCGGCAGGCCCTCGGCCAGCAGGGCGAGCAGGTTCAGCTCCTCGTCCACCAGGCACACCGCCCCTCCTCACTCCGCGACGATGATCACGTGCAGGGTTCTCGGCCCGTGCACGCCCTCCACCCGGGTCAGCTCGATGTCGCTCGTCGCGCTCGGGCCGCTGATCCAGGTCTGCGGCCGTGCCGGGTCCAGTGCCGCCACCGCTTGCGGGACGCCCGGGACTATTCGATCCTCCGGCAGCACGCAGACGTGGACGTCCGGGACCAGGCTCAGTGCGCGGCGGCCCTGGCCGGGGCCGTGGTCCAGGACCAGGGTTCCGGTGGTCGCGATGCCCAGTGCCGCCGTGGTGACGACCGCGTCGAACGTGTCCAGGTCCGTCGCGTCGGGTACGCCGTCCAGCTCGATCGGGAAACCCTTTGGCACCAAGACTTTCCGTGCGGTACCCAAGGCTTCCCGGATGGCGTCGGGTAGCTCGGCTTTCGTGCAGCGGGTCAACGCCGCGCGGTAGTCGACCACGCGCTCGGCGAACAGGTCCACGATGTTCGGCGGCGCGACCGTTCGGTAGTCACGTGGGACCGGGGCCTCGGTGCGGTCCGCGTTCCGCAGCGCGCCGCGGACGGCCGCCAGGATCTCTTCGCGTGCGCTCACGGGCGACCTCCCTTGCGCCACCACGCCCGGAACGACTCTCGTGGCGGGGCCGGCAGATCACGGGCGTTCGTCCACAGGGAACCCGGCCACGGCAGTCGTCCCAGGGCCCGGCGGCCGCCCGGGAGGACTCGCTTGCCGAAGCGGGTCAGGGCCCGGTTGGCGACGCCCAGGCCGCGTTCGGCGGCGCTCAGGCGCCGGGCGTCCGACAGCAGCCAGGACGCCGACTTCATCGCCAGCGCCTCGGGTTTCGGGGCGCCCTCGCGGTGGGCGTCGACGACCTTCGACCGCAGGTGGACCAGCACCTCGGGGATGTCGATGCGCACGGGACAGGCGTCGAAGCACGCGCCGCACAGGCTGGAGGCGTACGGCAGCGAGTCCGTCTGCTCGTCGACCCCGACACCCTTCAGCAGCGGGTTCAGGATCGCGCCGATCGGGCCCGGGTAGACCGAGCCGTACGCGTGGCCGCCCGTCCGCTCGTACACCGGGCAGACGTTGAGGCATGCCGAGCAGCGGATGCAGCGCAGCGCTTGGCGGCCGACCTCGTCGGCCAGCGCGCGCGTGCGGCCGTTGTCCAGCAGGACGACGTGCATCTCCTGCGGGCCGTCGCCGGGCGTGACGCCCGACCACGTCGAGGTGTACGGGTTCATCCGCTCCCCCGTGCTGGAGCGGGGCAGCAGCTGCAGGAAGACGTCCAGGTCGGCCCACGTCGGCACGATCTTCTCGATGCCGACCACGGAGACCAGCACCTCGGGCAGCGTCAGGCACATCCGGCCGTTGCCCTCGGACTCGACGACGACGAGCGTGCCGCTGTCGGCCACCGCGAAGTTCGCGCCGGACACGGCCATCCGCGCCCGCAGGAACTTCTCGCGCAGGTGCAGCCGCGCGGCGGCGGCCAGCTCGGCGGGCTCGTCGGACAGCCCCGGGGGCGCGTCATCCATGCCGCGGCGGAAGATCTCACGGATCTCGGCACGGTTGCGGTGAATGGCGGGCACGAGGATGTGGCTGGGCAGGTCGTCACCGAGCTGCACGATCAGCTCCGCGAGGTCGGTCTCCCACGCGGTGACGCCGTGCTCGGCCAGGGCCTCGTTGAGCCCGATCTCCTGGGTGGCCATCGACTTGACCTTGACGACCTCGTCGACCCCGTGGGTGTGCGCGATCTTCGCGACGATCTCGCACGCCTCGGCGGCGTCGCGAGCCCAGTGCACGGTCGCGCCGCGCGCCTGCAGGGACGCCTCCAGCTGCAGGAGGTACTCGTCGAGGCGGCGCAGGGTGTTGTCCTTGATCGCCGCGCCGGCCAGCCGCAGCTCCTCCCACTCACCCACCTCACCGACGACGGCCGCACGCTTGGCGCGGATGGTGCCGGTGGCGTGCGCGAGGTTGCGGCGCAGCTGGGTGTCGGCAAGCGCTTTCCGAGCGGCCTCGGGAAAGGCGGGCATGCCGACGAACGTGGCGCTCACGCGTCCTCCCCGGTCGAGGCCAGCACGTCGGCCAGGTGCATCACCCGCACACCGCCACGCTCACGCGAGAGCAGCCCGCCGATGTGCAGCAGGCACGAGTTCGCCACCAGCACCCGGTCAGACCACACGCGCAGAACTGCGTGAGGGGCACTCATACGTCCTCCTCGGTCAGGCGGACCATCCGCGCCCAGCCAGATCGCCGAGGCATCACCGCACACGAGCCACTCACGCGTCCTCCTCGGTCGAGGCCAGCACGTCGGCCAGATGCATCACCCGCACACCGCCACGCTCACACGAGAGCAGCCCGCCGATGCGCAGCAGGCACGAGTTCGCCACCAGCACCCGGTCAGACCACACGCGCAGAACTGCGTGAGGGGCACTCACGCGGCCTCCTCGGTCAGGCGGACCATCCGCGCCCAGCCAGATCGCGCAGGCATCACCACACACGCGCCACTCACGCGTCCTCCCCGGTCGAGGCCAGCACATCAGCCAGATGCATCACCCGCACACCGCCACGCTCACGCGAAAACAGCCCGCCGATGTGCAGCAAGCACGAGTTGTCCCCCGCCACCAGCACTTCGGCGCCCGTGCCGCGGACGTGGCGGGCCTTGTCCGCGCCCATGGCCGTCGACGTCTCGGCGTTCTTCACCGCGAACGTGCCGCCGAAGCCGCAGCACTCGTCGGCGGCGGGCAGGTCGACCAGGTCCAGGCCGCGCACCTCGCGCAGCAGCCGCAGCGGCTTGTCGGCGACGCCGAGCATGCGCAGCGAGTGGCAGGTCGGGTGGTAGGTTACGCGGTGCGGGAAGTAGGCGTTCACGTCGGTCACGCCGAGAACGTCGACGAGGAACTCGCTCAGCTCGTAGACCTTCGGCGCCGCCGAAGCGAGCCGCTCGTCCCCCGCCCGGCGCGCGACGATCGAGTGCTGGTGGCGGATCGACCCCGCGCAGGAGCCGGACGGCGTGACGATCGCGTCGTACCCCTCGAAGGCGTCCACGAACGTCCGCACCACCGGCACGGCCTCGTCGAGGTAGCCGGTGTTGACCATCGGCTGCGCGCAGCAGGTCTGCGCGGCCGGGAAGTCCGCGTCGACGCCGAGGCGGCGCAGCAGCCGGAACACCGCCTTGCCGGTGTCGGGGAACAGCGCGTCGTTGATGCAGGTGACCAGCACCGCGACGTTCACGTGAACATCCCCGCCGCCTGCCGCAGCATCGCGACCTCCGTATTGAAAGGTTTCATAAACCTGGCGCGGTGACGCTACTATGCGACGGAACACGAAGTCAATGACGTGCTAAAACCCGGATTGAAGCGATCTTGCCGTGCCTCGCTCCGAATTGTCACGTTTCAACGCACACGTCAAGCACAAGCCTGCCGGGTCCGCTCAGCGAGAAGAACCTCCGTGGCTCGGGCAGAATTGAACGCGTCCGAAACGCCGTTGTCAGCCGGAGGTAGGAGCCCGTGACGCGCACCCTGGTCGACGCATCCGATCGCTGGAAGCCCCTCAACCAGCTGCTGACCGAGCTGCTGGACCGCATCGCCGCGGAGATCCCCGGCTGTGCCGGCGCCGCCCTCACCACGGGCCACGACGGCGGTCCCCTGTCGGTCCTGGCCACCCACGGCGTCGCCGAACGCCTCGCCCCCGCCGAGGTGCGCCACGGCGGCCCGATCGCCGACGCCGCCGCGACCGGCGACATCATCACCACGGACGACCTCTTCGCGGACACGCGCTGGCCCGGCCTGCGCCGGGACGCCCTCGCCGAGAGCCACCCCGAGCTCGCCGACCGGTGGAGACGGGTGCGTGGCGTCGTGGCGTTCCCCGGCCCCTGGGACGACGGCGGCACGCTCGTGCTGTCCGCCGTGCTCGACGGCCCCGTCGGCCCCGAGGTGCGCGGGGTGCTGGCCCGCTACGAGAAACTGACCGCCGACCTGCTCGTCGTCGCCGAAGCCGCGGCCGCCGGCGACTCGGCCCAGGTACTGGCCATGCTCGCCTCCCGCGCCGCGATCGAGCAGGCCAAGGGCGCGATCACCGCGCTGCGCCGCTGCAGCGCCGAGGAAGCCTGGAACACGCTGCGCCGCACCAGCCAGGAGTTCAACGTCAAGCTCCGCGACCTCGCCGTCGCCCTCGTGGAGCACCTCGGCCGGGTTCCCGTCCGGCAACCCGACGGGACGATCCCGATCACCCCCGACCACCCCGCCCGCGACGCGGCCCGGCAGCTGTGGACGGCGTTCACCGCGGATCGCCCGGTCGGCCCCGCGTGAGCGATCAGGATCTCGTCCGGCGCCTGCTCGACGTGGCGGGCCGGACGTACGCCGAAGAAGCCGGGATCACCCTGCGGGACAAGCCCGCGCCGCTCTACCGCCTGCTCGTGCTCTCGACGCTGCTGTCGACGAGGATCAAGGCCGGCATCGCGGTGGACGCGGCGCGGGAGCTGCACCGCGCGAAGCTGGGCACGCCTCACGCGGTGGCGGGCAGCACCTGGCAGAAGCGCGTCGACGCGCTGGGCCGGGCCCGCTACCGGCGTTACGACGAGCAGACGGCGACCGCCCTCGGCGAAGGCGCGCAGCAGATCGTCGACGACTACGCGGGTGATCTCCGGAAGCTTCGCGAGGCGGCCGGCCGCCGGCCCGAAGACATCCGGGCCCGGCTGCGGAAGTTTTCCCGGGTCGGCCCGGTCGGCGCCGACATCTTCTGCCGCGAAGCCCAGGCGGTCTGGCCGGAGCTCCGCCCGTACCTGGACAAGAAGGCCCTCGACGGAGCGGAACGGCTCGGGCTGCCACCGGACCCCGGGCGGCTGACCGCCCTCGCGGAAGGCGCCGCCCCGCAGACCCTGGCCGCGGCGCTCGTCCGCGTCGCGCTCGACGCCGGGCTCGCCGAGCGCGTGACGACCCAGGGGTACCGACCGAGCCGTCCGCCACGGAGGCCGGGAATGGCCGCTACGTACAATCACAGTGAGGGCGAAGCGCCAGGCCAAGGCTCCGGCACCGGCGCGAGGGAGGGGTCAGGATGTTCGGTTCGAAGAAGAAGCTCAACGATCTGAACGATCTGATGGCGCAGCTCAGGCCCGACCTGAGCCGGGAATCGCTCGGCGTCGGGCCCGGCTTCCCGGGCGTCGCCCCGAACCCGCTCCTGAGCGGTGAGGCTCGGAAGCGCACTGCGGAACTGCGATCGGGGGAGCTTGCGCTCGGCGTGCTCGTCGACTGGCGCGAGGTCAACAGCAATCCACGCGTGGTGCTGATGTTCGACGTGGAGACCGCCGGCGGCCTCTCGTTCCGCGGTATCGCCGACGAAGACCTCACGATCACCGAGCTCACCCGGCTCACCCCAGGACAGACGTTGCCCGTGCGCTACCGGCCGGCTGTCATGGACCACTACGTCTCCCTTGCCCGGGACGCGGACCCCGCCCAGGTGCAGCAGCTCTCCGACGAGATCGCGAGCCGCAAGCGGACCTGACCCGAAGCCAGTGGCCGGATCCCTAGGTCCGTTCGGTCTCCGCGGTCACCTCCGCGACCTCGTCCGCGTCCATCGCCTTCGTGTCACGCGGGGGCAGGAACGGCTCGTCCTCGCCGTCCTGGCCGCCTTCGATGCCGCGGCCGCGGGCGAGCTCGGCGTCCAGCTCGGCGCCGAGGAGCACCGCGAGATTCGAGATCCACAGCCACACCAGGAAGACGATCACCCCGGCCAGCGAACCGTAGGTCTTGTTGTAGGAAGCGAAGTTCGCGACGTACACGGCGAACCCGGCCGAAGCCAGCGCCCACAGCAGGACGGCCAGCAGCCCACCCGGTGTCAGCCACTTGAAGCCCGGCTGCCGCACGTTGGGGCCCACCCAGTACAGCAGCGCGAACGCCAGGCTGACCAGGATCGCGATCACCGGCCACTTCGCGATTTCCCACACCAGCACGCCCGTCGACCCGATGCCCACGAGGTCGCCGAGCCGGCGCGCGACCGTGCCCGTCGCCACGACGCCGAGCGCGCACGCGCCCAGCAGCGCCACGATCCCGACCGTCAGGATGATCCGCAGCGGCAGGATCTTCCACACCGGGCGGCCTTCCGGCATGCCGTAGATCGCGTTGCCGGCTCGCATGAACGCGCCGACGTACCCGGACGCCGACCACAGCGCGCCGAGCAGGCCGAAGATCGCCACCGGCCCGGCGAGGCCGCGGGAGCCCGACAGCTCCTTGATCGCGCCGACCAGGATCTCCCGGCCCTGGCCGGGCACGACCTGGTTGACGTTGTCGATCAGGGTCTGCGTCGCGCTGGGCCCGAGCAGGCCCAGCAAGGCGGTCAGGAGAACCAGGCCGGGGAAGATCGACAGCACGCCGTAGTAGGTGAGCGCGGCGGCCCAGTCGGTGAGGTTGTCCCGGCCGAACTGGTGCACGGTGCGCTTGAGCACCTCCCACCACGACCGCTTGGACAACTCGGTCGGGCCATCGGGTTCTTCGCCTCGCCTGCGCACCAGCACCACTCCTGCCTCGTCGCCGGAGGGTTTACCCCGTTGCGGCGGCGGGAAACAGGCGGTCGTTCACCGGCGGACGCCGGGGCCCTCGGCGACCGGCAGTCCGGCGGGACCGGGTGCGCGGGGACGTCCTACAGGTCGACGGACTTGTTGTCGCCGGGGTCGGGGGCCGATCCGGTGACCCGTGCCTTGGCCATCTCGAACAGCGCCCGGGGCTTGCCGCCGGGTGAGGTCCAGTACTCGGCCGACTCGGCGTCCACCTTGAGCAGCACGACGTCCGCGTCCTCCGGGCCGCCCGGGAACCAGGCCTCGACGAACTCGTTCCACAGCTCCTTCTTCCGGGCGACGTCGTCCACCACCGACGCGGCACCGCTGAGCGAAAGCCAGGATCCGGAGCCGGCGTAGCCGACGTTGACCTGGCTGTCGCGGGCGATCTCGGCGACCATGTCGGCACTCCTCGAGACGAAGAACCACGCCGACCCGTCGAACTCCACCCGCTGGCCGGTCATCGGCCGGCTCACCAGCTTGCCGCCGGCCTGGCGGGTGGTGATCATCGCCGTACCGACCTTCTTGGCGATGTCGGTGACGATCTGGTTGTCCTCGGCACTCATGGCTGCTCCCGTTCTGACGTCGTCAGACCCGGTTTCCCCGCGGGCCGCCGGTTCACTCATGCTCCGGTCAGCTGATGAAGCCCGCCGTCTTGAGCCAGTCGTGGGCCACCGTGGCGGGCTTCTGCCCGTCGACGCTGACCTTCTTGTTCAGGTCGGTGAGCGTCGCGGCGTCGAGCTTCGCGGCGATCGGCGTGAAGACCTGTTCCAGCTGCGGGTACTTCTGCGCGACCGCGGACGCGATCGAGATGGCCGGGTTGTACGTCGGGAAGAAGTGCTTGTCGTCGTCGAGGACCGTCAGCTTCTGCCCGGCGACGCGCCCGTCGGTCGAGGCGACCGAGCCGAAGGCGCAGGGGTCCCCCTTGCCGATGCTGGGGTAGACGACGGCGTCGTTGAGCACGTGCACCTGCGCTTCGGGCAGGGTGAACCCGTAGGTCTTCTCCACGCCGGGGAAGCCGTCGTCCCGGCTCTTGAACTCCGGGCCGATGCACGTCGAGGCCGCCGCCGGGTCCTTCTTCGCGAGCGCCGCGTAGTCCGAGATCGTCTTGACGCCGGTCTTGGCGAGGGTCGCCTCGCTGCCGGCCATGGCGTAGGTGTCGTTGGCCGGCGAGCGCGCCCACCAGGTGACGCCGTGGGCGGCGTCGGCCTTCTTGACCGCGTCGTACTGCCCCTGCGGGTCGGTGATCGGCGTGGTCTGCTTGAGGTAGCTGACCCACGCGGTGCCGGTGTACTCCCAGTACAGGTCGACCGCGCCGCTGGTCAGCGCCTGCCGGACGTTGCTCGAGCCGGTGATGTTGGTCTTGTCCTGCGGGCTCGCCCCGGCCGCCTGCAGCGCGACGAGCGCGATCTGGCCGAGCAGCAGCTGCTCGTCGAACTCCTTGGAGCTGACCCGGATCTGCGCCCCGCTCAGCGCGTCGATCTTCTTGATGGACCCGGCGCCCACCTGGGTGCCGGCGTCGTCCTTGCCGATCGTGCACCCCGCGGCGAACACCGCGACGAGCGCGAGGACGGCGGCTGTCGTGCGCTGGAGCATGGGTGGGGCCTCCTTGAGTAGGTCGGGCTACAGACCGCGCGGGTGCAGGACCTCCTCGGCCACCAGGCCCAGCCAGTCGGCGAAGAGCGCCAGCGCGGCGACGACGATGCCGAAGGTCAGGCTGAGGATCGGGCGGTACAGGCCGATCCCGGCGACGAGACCGCCGCCGAGACCGCCGCCGTCGATGAAGGTCGCCAGCGTCGCGCTCGCGACCGTGAGCACCAGCGCCGTGCGGATCCCGGCGAGGATCACCGGAACGGCCAGCGGCAGCTCGATCCGCCACAGGATCGACGTCCGCGTCATGCCCATCCCCCGCGCGGCGTCGACCAGCGTCGGGTCGACGCCGTCGAGCCCGACGATCGTGTTGCGCAGTACCGGCAAGGTCGCGTAGACGACCAGGGCCGTCACCGCCGTGCCGGTTCCGGTGCCGACCCACAGCGCGAGCAGCACGACGAGGCCGATCGACGGGATCGCCTGGCCGAGGTTGCCCAGGCCCAGCCCGATCGGCCGGGCCCACCGGGCGCCCGGGCGGGTCAGCAGGACGCCGAGCGGGAGCGCGATGGCGATCGTGCACACCGTCGAGATCAGCGTGAGGCGCAGGTGCGCGCCCAGCTCGGTGAAGATCTCGTCGGCGTTGAGGTAACGCTGTTCGATCGAGTCGGCCGGGTGCGCGCGCACGAGCAGGACCAGCGCCAGCAGGCCGAGGGTGAGCAGCACCGGGCGCACCAGCAGCCCGAGCCGGCGACGGCGCGGCCGGGCGGGCGTGACGACGTCCGGGCCGGACGTTTCGACGACCTCAGGGAGCACGGGCGTCTCTGCGGCGGGCCGCAGCGCGGTGAGGAGGCTGGGCACGTCGCAGACGGTGCCGTCCTCGGTCACCCGCACCGCGGTGCTTCCGGTGCGCACCATGGTGTCCAGCGCGTCCCACAGAGTGGCCTCCCGCGAGACCGCGGGTAGTCCGTCCGCCTCGACCGGCCGGAGGTCCAGGTCCGCCACCCGGATCAGGGCGAGCCGCTTCAGGTTCCGTTGGGAGCCGACGAAGGACGCGACGTAGTCGTCGGCCGGCGCGGCGAGGATCGCCTGCGGCGTGTCGTACTGCGCGAGCACCGAACGCGGCCGCAGCACCGCGATCCGGTCGCCGAGCTTGAGGGCCTCGTCGAAGTCGTGCGTGACGAACACGATCGTCTTGCGCACTTCCCGTTGCAGGCGCAGGAACTCGTCCTGTAGCCGGGCGCGGGTGATCGGGTCGGTGGAGCCGAACGGCTCGTCCATCAGCATCACCGGCGGGTCCGCGGCCATCGCCCGCGCCACGCCGACCCGTTGCTGCTGGCCGCCGGAGAGCTCCCGCGGGTACCGGGTGCCGTGCTCGCGGGTCAGGCCGACGACCTCGAGCAGCTCGCGCACGCGGCCGGCGACGCGCCGCCGGCTCCAGCCGAGCACCCGCGGCACCACGCCGATGTTGGCGTCCACGCGCAGGTGCGGGAAGAGCCCGACCTGCTGGATGACGTAGCCGGTGTGGCGGCGGTGTTCGTCGAGGTCGAGCGCGGAGACGTCGGTGCCGCCGATCGTGACCGCCCCGGAGGTCGGCTCGACGAGCCGGTTGATCATCCGCATGGTCGTCGTCTTGCCGCACCCCGACGGGCCGGTCAGCACCACGATCTCGCCGGCCGGGATGCGCATCGTGAGGCCCTCGACCGCGGGCACCGCCTGCCCGGGGTAGCGCTTGGCGACCTCCAGCAGCTCGATCGTCTCGCCGGCGGTGCCCACGACCGGCGCCGGGGCCGCCTCCTCACGGGCGCGGGGACGCCGCCACGTGGTGAGCTTGCCGAGCGCCACGAAGGCCAGGTCGAACAGCAGCGCCAGCACCATGATCCCGAGCGTGCCGGTCAGCACCTGGTTCAGGGAGTTGACCGAGCCGAACCGGCCGAGGCCGTCGAAGATCTCGTTGCCGAGCCCGGGACCCTTGACGTACGCGCCGATGGCCGCGATCCCGATGGTGATCTGCGTCGAGACCCTGATGCCGGAGAGGATCACCGGCCAGGCCAGCGGCAGCCGCACGCGCCACAGCAGCCGCACGCGGCCGAGCCCCATCCCGCGCGCCGCGTCCACCACAGCCGGGTCGACCCCGCGCAGCCCGACGATCGTGTTGCGGGTGATCGGCAGGAGCGCGTAGAGCACCAGTGCGCACAGCACGTTCGTCAGTCCCAGGCCGAACGGTCCGATCAGGATGCCCAGCAGCGCGATCGACGGGACGGTCAGGAACGCCGCGGTCGTCGTGGTCGCGATCGAGCCGAGCCACCGCCGCCGGTAGGTGAGCAGGCCGATCGTCATCCCGACCAGCACGGCCAGCGCCATCGCCGCGAGCGTGAGGTCCACGTGCAGGATCGCGTCGTTCACGACGTCGATCCAGTTCTCGCGGAGGTACTCGATGAGGCTCAGGGCCGCGCTCCTCGACGTCGAAGGGCGGAAAATCCCCGACCGCCCCAGTCCGGCTGACCCCCAGCCCAGCACGTCCGCGAGGCGCTGTCCACCGCCCCGCCTGATCCGCGCGGCGTCAGTGCACCGTCTGCGCCGTCGGTGACCTGGACGAACGGCGGCGCTCGAACGCCAGGCCGGCCACCGCCAGCGCGAGCCCAATCGCGCTCACCACGACCCCGGCCCACGCCGTGGCGCGGTAACCCAGGCCGGCCGCGATGACGACACTGCCCAGCGCCGCGCCGAGGCTGTTGGCCGCGTTGAAGGCCGACTGGTTGAGCGCCGCGCCCATCAGCTGGGCGCCGGGCGCCACCGCGATCAGCCGCGCCTGCAGCACCGGTCCGAGGAACAGGATCGTCGCGCCGATCAGGAAGGCGCCGGTGAACAGCCCGAACGCCGAACCCGCCGTCAGTCCGAAGTAGACGTTCGCGGCGATCACCGCGGCGAAGCCCGCCACCATGGCCCGCCGCAGGTCCCGGTCGGCGTACCAGCCGCCCAGCACGTTGCCGGCGGTCATGCCGAGCCCGACCGCGACGAGCACCCACGCGACCGAGCCGGGCGAGAGCCCGGTGACCGAGGTCGTGATCGGCGCGAGGTAGCTGTCCACCGCGAAGAACCCGGCGATCCCGATCGAAGCGGTCGCCACGACCAGCCACACCTGCGGCCGGCGCAGCGTGCGCAGCTCGTCGGCCGGGGAGCCGCCCGAGGCCGGTGCGTCCGGCACCGTGGCCGCCACGGCCAGCAGCGCGAGCAGGAACACCCCGGCGATGACCAGGTACGCCGTCCGCCAGCCCGCGGCCTGCCCGAGCCGGGTGATCACCGGGACCCCGCCGACGTTGGCGACGGTCAGCCCGCTCAGCACCACCGCGAAGCCGCGGCCCTCGCTGCCCGGCCCCATCAGGGTCGCCGCCAGCAGCCCGGCCGCGCCGAAGTACGCGCCGTGCGGCAGCCCGGCGGCGAACCGGGCCACCAGGACCAGCCCGAACGTCGAGGCCACCGCGGACGCCACGGTGCCGAGCACGAACAGCACCAGCAACCCGAGCACCAGGCGCTTGCGCCGCATCCGCGCGGTGATCGTGGCGATCAGCGGCGCGCCGACGACCACGCCCAGCGCGTACGCGGTGATCATCCACCCGGCGTGCGCGACGGCGTCGGGCTCGGAACGGGCGTACTCGTCGCCGAGCACGCTGCGCGCGATCTCCGGCAGCAGGCCGGCCGGCACGAACTCGGTCAGGCCGATCGCGACCGAGCCGAGGGCCAGCGCCAGCAGCGCGGCCCAGCGGCGCCGGGAGGAGAGGTCGTCCATTTCGGCGACTTTAGCAACGCTGTTGCGTTAGTACCAGAAGCCGCGGGTAAGGTGGCGCGGTGCACTTGGCCTTCCTGCGCGACTACCACGAGGCGCTGGTGATCGCGCTGGCCCGGACCGTGCCCACCCTCGAGCGCGGCACGGTCGCCGAGGTCACCGGGCTGACCCCGCAGGCGGTGTCGAAGGTGCTGGCCCGCCTGGTCGAGGAGGGCCTGCTCGAACCGGCCGGGGTGCGCCGGCCCGCCCTCGGCAAGCCGGCCGCGGTCTACCGGCTCGTTCCCGGGAGCCGCTGGGCGATCGGTGCGCACGTCACCCGCCGTGAGCTGCGGCTGGTCCTGACCGACCTGGCCGGCGCCGTCCGCGCGTCCGCCGTGACGCCGTTGCCGGACGACTTCACCCCGGACCAGCTGCTGGCCCGCCTCGCCGACGGCGTCACCACGCTGATCGCCGACCACCGCCTGACCACGCCCGTCCCGGACGGCGGCGCGGACCCGTCGCGCGTGCTGGCCGGGGTCGGCATCGGCATGATCGGGCCGCTCGACCAGGCGGCCGGCACGGTCCGCGGCGCGCACCGGCTGCGGCACTGGCGGGACGTCCCGCTCGCCGCCCTCGCCGAGAAGAAGCTGGGCCTGCCGGTGGTGCTGGACAAGGACGTCACCGCCGGGGTCACCGCCGAGGCCTGGCGCCGCGGCCCCGCCTTCCGGGACGCGGCCCTGGTCGTGGTCGACGCCGGCGTCGGGGCCGGCCTGTGGCTGGGCGGGGCCGCGCACCGCGGCGCGCACACCAACGCCAGCGAGTTCGGCCACGCCGTCGTCCAGCTCGACGGCCCGCTGTGCGTGTGCGGCCGGCACGGCTGCCTGGAAGCGGTCCACGAACGCGCGGCCGGTCCGGCCGAGGCCGCCGCCGTGCTCGCGACCGGCGTGGTGAACCTGCTGCAGACCCTCGACCTCGGCCACGTCGTCCTCGGCGGCGCCGACCTGCTCCGCGACGGCGAGCTCTACCGGGACGCCGTGGAGCACGCGGTGCACACCCAGCTCCCGGGCGCGGACTGGCTCACCGTGGAGGTTTCCCTGACGTCCTTGGGCACGGACGTCGTCGCCGCCGGCGCGGCCATGCAGGTGCTCAACACCCGCTACGGCCTCCCCGACCCCGCCGGCCTCCGGCTGCCGATCCCGGGATAACCGCTTTCGCCCCCGTGTCGAATCGGGGCCGCCGCGTTCGTAGTCCTGGTACGAGGACCCCGGCAGCGGGGCCCGAGACGACGAGGAGCGGGCCGTGAACCCGGAGACCGTGAGCGCCACCCTGACCATCACCGTGCCCGTCACCAGGGTGTTCGCCGTGCTGGCGGACCCGGCGGCGCACTGCGCGATCGACGGCACCGGCTGGGTCCGGCAGGCCCCCGACCGGGCGCCGCTGACCGAAGTGGGCCAGCTCTTCCGGATGGACATGCACCACGACGGCCACCCCGACGGCGACTACCAGGTCGTCAACAAGGTCCACGTGTTCGAGGCGCCGCGGGCCATCGCCTGGCTCACCGGGACCGCCCAGGGCGACGGCGAGCCGGAGTTCGGCGGCTGGATCTGGCGCTATGACCTCAGGCCGCTCGGCCCGTCCGCGACCGAGGTCACCCACACCTACGACTGGTCGCAGGTGCCGCGGTTCGTCCGGGAGCGCGGCATCCGGTTCCCGCCGTTCGGCCCCGGCCACCTCGAGAACTCGCTGCGCCACCTCGCCGAACTCGCCGCCCGTCCGAGCGACCGCACCGAGGGAGCGGCATGACCGCCACCAGCACCTTCGACGGCTTCGGCACCCACGAGGTCCGCGACCCGTGGGTCACCCGGATGCGGGACCTGCCGGCGACGGTGGCGCCGAGCACGCTGCGGGAACCGCTCGACCGGCCGGACGCGACCGTCGTGCGCGGCGACCCCGCCGACATGGCCGCGCGGCTCAAGGAGGAGTCGGCGGTGCCGTTGCGCTCCCACGGCAGCCTGTCGCCGAACCGGGCGCTGCCGGCCGCCGGTCTGCTCGATCGCCGGACCCGCGACGGGCACCCCCAAGAGCTGGTCCACCGGCACGCCTGAGGTCACCGCCGGCCCGTCCGGCCGTGCCGATGCATGCCCGTTCGCCGGGGCACCAGGGCGAACGTATCCCTTGAGCTGCAAGAAAACTTCGTACATCCGTCAGGTGACGGATGTCTGGTACGGCCCCATCGCGAAGCATGATTCCACGGGGCCCCGCCGCTCCGGACCTCGGTGCCGAGGAGGAGCGATGTACCGTGCTACGTCCGTCTCGACAGCAGTGATCTTCATCTTGGCCCTCAACCTCCGGCCGGCCGTCACCAGCCTCGGCGCCGCCCTCCCCGATATCTCCGTTGCCGGTTCCCTGGTCGCCGCGATCCTCGTCGCCCTGCCCCTGTGGGCGATCGGCCTCGGCGGCTGGGCGACCCCGTGGCTGTGCGGGCGGGTGGGGACCCACCGGACCGTCACCGTGTCCCTCGCCGGGCTGGCGGTGTCCCTGTTCGGGCGCGTGCTCGGGGGGCCGATCCCGCTGCTGGCCGGGACGACGCTGGCGTGCCTGTCCATCGCGGTCCTCGGTACCATGCTCCCCCTGCTGGCCCACGGCTCCTCCGCCTACCCCCTCGGGCTCGGGGTGGGCAGCACGGCCGGGGCGCTGATCACGCCGCTGACGGTGATGTCGTCGTCGTGGCGGGTCGGCCTGGGCGTCTGGGTCGTCGTGGCCCTGCTGGCCGAGCAGGTCTGGCGGCGCACGCCCGGTGAGTTCCTCGCCCCGCGCATCGCGGGAAAGCCGGTACGGGCGACCGCGCTGACCATCCACTTCGGACTCATCTCGACGGTGACGTTCCTCGTCATGGGGTGGCTGCCCGGAATCCTGCGCAGCGCCGGGGTTTCCCCGACCACCGCGGGCGCCTGCCTCGCGTTGTCCATGGCCATGGGCCTGCCGATGATGTGGCTCGTGCCCGGCTGGACCCGCCGCTGGCACAACCAGACCCTGCTCGTCGTCGTCCTCGCCGTCCCCAACGTCATCGGCGTCGCCGGGCTGCTGCTCGCCCCGGCCGCCGCCCCCTGGGTCTGGGCCGGCGCCACCGGCATGGGCATGGGCTCGCTCGCCTTCGTCCTCACCACCATTTCCCTGCGCAGCAAGGACAGTTCGCTCTCGCTGTCCGCCGTGGTCCAGGGCGTGGGATACGTGGTCGCCGGGTTCGGTGTGCTGGCCTGCGGCTGGCTCCACACCCGCACCGGCTCCTGGGAGGTGCCGCTGCTGCTGGTCCTGGCGATCCTGCTCGGCCAGGTGATCAGCGGCCACGTCACGGTGTCGCACCGGCGTCCGGCGCCCCCCGCGATCCCCCGCTGGACCGCGCTGCTGCGCCAGCCGGAGGCACCCGAGGTCGGCGCTTGACCCGCACTCCACTTCGGACACTCGGGCTGGGCGGCCGGTGCGGCCGCTCAGCCCGAGGCCGGCTGGTGGCGGGCGGCTTCCCGGGCGATGTCGATGCGCGAGCTCACCCCGAGCTTGGTCAGGATGTGCGAAACGTGCGTGCCGACGGTGCGCGGGGACAGGTACAGCCGGGCCGCGATCTGCGGGTTCGACAGCCCTTCCACGACGAGGGCGGCGATCTTGCCCTCCGTCGGGGTCAGGCTGTCCCAGCCGTGTGTGGTCTGCCGGTGCTTGACCGTCGGGCCACGCCGGATGCCGAACGCCCGGAACCGCGCACGCAGCCGGACGACGTCCCACTGCGCACCCAGCTCCGTGTAGAGGTCCAGAGCGTGGGTGAAGGCGGCCCGGGCCGAGCCGCGGTCGTCGGCCGGGCCCTCGGCGAACGCGGTCGCTGCGGCTTCCAGGGCCTTGGCCCGGGAGAGCGGACGACTCGCGTCACGGTAGCCGTCGGCGGCTCGCAGCAACGCTGTCGCGTCCCGTTCGAGCAGGCCGGTGCAGTACTGCGCCAGCGCGAGGCGGTGCGGGACGGTGGATTCGGCGGCGATCGCGCGGACCCGGGCCCCGATCGCCTCGGTGGCCTGCGCGTCGTTGTTCGCGACGGCCAGCCGGGCGGCGTCCCCGAGCAGGTCCTCCCCCGCGTCTTCGCCGTTCAGTCCTTCGAGCAACGTGGCCAGCGCCTTGTCCGGCGCTCCGGCGTACTCGAAGGCGAGGCTGCGGGCGCGCACCAGCAGCTCGACGACCTGGTCGCCGATGCGTTCCGAGTACGTCGCCGCGACGTCGACGTGCCACTGGGCCGCGGCCGCCTCGCCGCGGTGGAAGTGGATGATCGCGGCGACCCCGTGGTCGCAGCACACCACGCTCGGGTCCTTGCGGTCGTCCGGGATGACGTCCACCTCGGCCAGCGCGTCGTCCCACCGGCCGGCGCCGAGCAGCAGCTGCCCGAGCGCGCTCTGGACCTGGGTCAGCCGCACGGCGCTGCCGGTGCGGTCGGCCAGGTCACGGGCCTGCCCGGCGGCGGCGAGCGCGTCGGTGTAGCGGTTGAGCGCGCCGTAGGTGACCGACTGGTTGATGCGCAGCCGCAGGGTGAGGTCGATCAGCGCGGGGTCGCCCCGCACGATGACGATCGCGCGTTCGAACAGCGGCAGCGCCTTCGCCCACTCGCCCCGGGTCATCGCGACCATGCTCAGCACGTACAACGCCCACCCGGTCGTCCAGCGGTCTTCGACCTCGCCGAGCTCGTCCAGAGCCTGGGTGGCGACCCGGTTCGCGATGTCCACCTCACCGAGTTCCCGCTGGGCACGCGCGATGAGCACCAGCAGCCTGACCCGGTGCCGGGTCTGCAGACCCGGCCGGCTCACGGCGTCCTCCAGCACGACGAGGGACTCGGGGAGGCAGCCGGTCAGCGCGCGGCACTGGAGGACCGTCGTGTGCAGGTCGATGAGCACGTCGGGGTCGCGGACGCGGTCCAGTGCGCGGCAGGCGATCCGCTCGGCCTGGGCGATGTTGCCCACCCCGAAGTACGCGTCGGCCAGCCGGCAGGCCAGCGCGCCCGTCACGGCGTCGTCGAGCGGCGCGTCGCGCACCGCCCGCCGCAGGAGCGCGACCGCGGCCGCCGGCGCCTGGCCGATCAGCGAGGTGGCCACGTCGAGCAGCCACCGCACGGCCCAGGGCGGCACCGGCAGCCGGCTGTCCGTTGTGGACACCATGGGCAGCAGCTGCCGCGCGACCCGGTCGACCGGGGCGCTCGCCTCGGCCAGCGCCCACGCGGCGGACTGGTGCCAGGCGATCCGGACCGCCGTCGGCATCTCGTCGTACAACGCCTTGCGGATCAACGGGTGCCGGAAGGCCAGGTCGTCGCCGGCCGCCACCAGCACCCCGGCGGCGCGTGCCTCGTCGAGGGCGGGCAGCAGCTCGGCGAGCGAGCAGTTCGTCACGGTCGCGAGGTCCGCGACCGAGAAGCCGTCCCCGAGCAGCGCCGCCGCCCGCAGCACGGTCCGCGCCGCCTCGGACAGGAAGCCCAGCCGGTCCGCGATCGCCTCCGGCAGGGAGTCCGGCGTGGCTCCCCCGGTCAGCTCCACGACGCCCGCGTCGCCGACGTCCAGGCACGAGCTCCGGGTCAGCGCGTCGACCAGTTCGGTGAGGTACAACGGGTTCCCGGCGGCGTCGGCGGCCAGCTGCTCCAGCTCTTCACCCGGCTTGCCGCCGGCCAGCGCGGCGACCAGCTCGAGTACCGCCGGTTCCGCCAGCCGGCCCAGCCGCAGGCGCCCTTCCGGGCCGACGAGCCGGAACAGGGACCGCAGGTCGTCGCGGCGCGGCACCGGCCGGGTCACCCCGATCAGCAGGAGCGGGAGCTGCCGGACCGAGCGGACGAGCCGGCTCCACACCGCCACCGTCGTGCGGTCGGCCCACTGCAGCTCGTCGACGACCAGCACGACCGGCCCGTCCAGGCAGAGCTCCTCCACCAGCACGATCACCTGTTCGGCGGCGGCGGTCGCGAGGTCGGTGCCCTTGCCCGCGGTGGCCCGGCCCCGCAGCAGCTCGGCGATGGCGCCGCGGCGCGGATCCTGCGTGGATGCGGTGATCTGCAACGCGTCCAGCAGCGGGAGCAGCGGCAGTGACTGCCCCAGCTCGTCACCGGCACCCCAGTACACCTGGCAGCCCGCGCCGGCGGCGGCGGCGCACCCGGCCCGGGCCAGCGCGGACTTCCCGATGCCCGGCTCGCCGTCCACCAGCACGGCGCGCCCCCGGCCCGCGGCCACGTCGCACACCCAGGCGGCCAGCCGGGACAGCTCACCGTCCCGGCCGACCAGCAGCTCGGTACCGTCCGTGAGCGGTCGCACACGGCGATAATAGAAGCAGGACAGTTTTCAAACAAGAGGGTATGCTCGATGGACGCCCGAGTCGCCGTCACGTTACCCACTCTTACCGGGTGATAAACATCCATTTCCAAAATTGTTCGGAAATGCGGTTCCGGTGCGATTCCGCCGCCCGGCGTTGGTGGATCATTAACCACCTGTTGGCCACCCCTTGCGCCAACCCTGCTAAGCTCTCCCGGTCCCGGAGCACCGGCGACGCGTGTTTGACCGTCGGTGGAACGACGCCGCCGCACCGGGCGCCCGCCGCCGGCGCCGCGGCCGTGTTGACCATTTTCGCAGAGCGCCTCCCGGGCACCCCGCTGCCCTCGCCGCCGGCGGCGCGATCACCACGTCGGCGCCCAGCACGGCGACCCCTCCGGACGAAAACGGGGTCGACCTCCGTCTCCCCCGGCGAAATGGGTGGCAACCGGCGGACACCCCGAATCCCGTTGCCGTTTCGACACAATTCCCGGCGGCGGCCGTCACCCGTCCGCGCACTGATCCGTTCGAGGATTTCGACGCGTATCCGTGGTCGTTTGCCAGCGCCCCCACGAATACACCCGAGATCGGCACCACCCGGTCCGGGGACCGCACCGGTGACCGTCCGCGATCACGCACAGGTGGCGCCCACCTGGGCGACACCGCGGGAAAGGAAAACAGCACAACCACCCTTGATCGAATGACCGGGAGCACTGTTCAACGGCTCGGTCAGGTCGTTTTCCGGTGCCGCCGGAGAAAACGGTGCACGACGAAACCGGGTTCACGGGTGGTGCGGCGGGCGCCGGGCAGGTGCTCCCCGTCGACGTGACCGAGGGCGATCCCGCCGACGACGACGTGGGCTACGCCGTGACCCGGATGATCGTCTTGCCGGGCCGGTGCTTGCGCCGGCCGAAGGCCCCGGCCGCCTCGGTGAGCGGGTGCACTTCGCCGACGAGGGGCTTCAGGCGTCCGTCGCGCACCCGCTGAGCCAGGTCGGCGAGCCGGGCCCGGTCGGGTTCGACCACGAAGAAGACGGCACGCCCGTCCCGGGGCCGCACCTCGGGCGGCATGGCGATGGTCACGAGGGTGCCGCCGGGGCGCACGAGGGCGGCCGAGCGCGCGAGCACGTCACCGCCGAGGACATCGAGCACCAGGTCGACCTCGCCGGCGTCCTCCACCCGTTCGGCGCCGAGGTCGAGGAAGGTGTGGGCGCCGAGGCCGAGGGCGGCGTCGCGGTCGCGGGCCCGCCCGGTGCCGATCACCCGGGCCCCCGCCTCCCGGGCGAGCTGGACGGCGATCGACCCGACCCCGCCGGCCGCGCCGTGGATCAGCACGGTCTGGCCGGTGCCGAGGCCGCCGTGGTCGAACAACCCCTGCCACGCGGTCAGTCCCGAGATCGGCAGCGCCGCGGCGACGGTGTGGTCGATGTCGGCGGCGAGCGGAGCGAGGTTGCGCGCCTCCACGGCGGTGTATTCGGCGAGCGTGCCGTCGCGGGTCCAGTCGGCGAGGCCGAACACCCGCTGGCCGACGGTGAGCCCGGTGGTGCCGTAACCCAGCTCGGCGACCACGCCGGACAGCTCGTGCCCGGGCACGCTGGGGGTGCGGTCGCGCCCGGCCCGGTCGGTCCAGGTGGCGGGCCAGGCCAGCTCGCCGGGCGTGAACCCGGCGGCGTGCACCCGAACGACGACGTCGTTCTCGGCGGCGTGCGGGTAGGGCAGGTCGGCCAGGGTGAACCCGCCGACACCGGCGTCGCGGTCCCTTACGGTGATGGCTTGCACAGCAGCTCCTTCGCGCTCAGCTCGGCCAGGCCGAGCCGGTGATGCGCTCGACGGTGGTCGTGCGGCGGAAACCGGGGACGAAGTGCGCCAGGACGTCGGAGTTCACCGTCCCGTTCGTGGTCTCCGGGCGGTGCTTGAGCCCGTTGAAGTAAGCCTGCAGGAATTCGTTCTTGAAGTCACCCCGCGGGTGCACCGCGAGGATCTCCGCCACCTGCGCGGTGTCCAGCTCGTCGAGGCCGAAGCCGAGCACGTCGGTCAGCACGCCGAAGTGGGTGGCGGCGATCTCCGGGCCCATGCGGCCCGGGATGCCCGGCGTCGTGTGCAGCGCGATCGCCGTCCAGACGGTGTCGGCGGCCGCGGCGGAGAAGCCGTGCTCGAGCAGGAACCTGCGCCCGTGGTCGGCGCCGTCGACCTCGAACCGCTGCTCCACCGCGGAAAACAGCGTCAGGAGACCGGCGTCGTGGAACATCGCGGCCAGGTAGAGCAGCTCGGCGTCCGGTGCCACGCCGAGCCGGTCCGCGTGGATCCGGCTGAAGAAGTAGACGCGGCGGGAGTGGTGGTAGAGCAGCGGGCCGGTCGTCTCCTGGGCGATCCGGGTCGCCTCGGCGACCGCCGCCGTTTCGGGCACCTCCACACCCGCGATGACCTCTGCCATGACTTCCGCTCTTTCCGTTCGTGGCCGCCGGACGGGCTGTCCGGCTTCCATGGTGCCGCCGGCACCGGCGCGGCGCCGCCTTCGCCCGGCCACGAACCCCTCGGATCAGGACACCGGCGGGACCACCATCCGGGCCAGCGGAACGTGGTGCTGGCCGGCGTGGATGTCGCGGTCCCGCAGGGATCCCTGGCTCACCGGGCGGGGGAACGAGATCTTGACGACGTTGAGCGCCGGGATCCGGAAGAGCTGGACCGTGCTCTCCTCGACCCGGTACAGCACGGCGATCACCCCTTCGTTGAGGAACGACTCGTCCGCGGCGATCCGGTAGCCCCGCTCGTCGCGCAGGAACAGCTCCATCGTGACCCAGAACGGGCCCGCGTTCTTCGACCTGACCTCGTGGGCCAGCTCCGCCAAGGTGGTCTCAGGCATGGGTCTTCTCCCCGGTTTCGATCCGGAACAGCTCCAGCGGCGCGCAGTCGACGACGTGGTTCAGCACGAACTCGTACGCCGCGCCGCGCTCGACCTCGGCCGGCGAGGACGCGAACGCGAAGCTCGGCAGGTAGTCCATCCCCGGGGTCGGCAGGTGCAGCATCAGCGGGTTGGCGATCTTGGCCACGGCCGTGGCGGTCGCCTGGTCGGGTGCGTTGACCAGCAGCATCACGCCGACCTCGCGCGGCGGCCCGCTCTCGGGTTCGAGCTCGCCCAGTACCGCGTTGTGGCCGTAGAGGCGCAGGTCGAACGCGTACTCGCCGCCCGAGAGGCCGAGGGTCTGGGTCACCCGCTGCGTGAGCACCGCGCGCAGCAGGTCCGCCCACGCGTCGATGTCGGCGAGCACCAGCGGGTCCCGGACCGCCGTGAACGACATCGTCTCGTACCCGGTGATCCGCGCGCCCTCCAGCTTGATCGTGTGCTGCACGGCGACGTGGAACTGCGAGCCCTCGACCCGGACGGTCCGCTCGTCGAGGGCGACGTACTTCGCGTCGCGGACGTCGAGGGTGCCGTCGGGCTCCCGCATCTCGAACGGGTTCGCGGTCTCGTAGAGCATGTGGGCGGCGACCAGGATCGGCGTGCACGCCACCTCGGGGTCGAGCGGCTCGATGGTGAAGCCGCCGGCGTCGATCGTGGCGAGGACGCCGCCCGCGCGCGGGTTGCTGGTGCACTGCCCGCCGCACTCGATGATCTTGGCGGCGTGCCACGTCGGCCCGGCCGGCATGCCCTTCATCAGCGGGTACGCGGCCGCCACCGCCGTGTCGGTGGCGCGCCCGGCGAGCACGACCTGGGCCCCGTCCCGCAACGCCTCGACGATCGGCTCGTGGCCCATCGCGCCGACGATGTGGGTGCAGCTCTCCAGGGTCTCGGCCGCCAGCTCGCCCGAGGGGGTCAGCGGATGCACCCGCCCCGCGCCGAGGTGCTCCTTGAGCGCGGCCGCGTCCTGCTCGCTGTAGATCCTCGCGACCTTGAGGTCGAGCCCTTCCGCCGCCATCACCTCGGCGGCGATCCCGGCGACCCAGTCGACACCGGTGTCGGTCCCGCTCGTGCCGCAGGAGCCCACGACCACCGGGATGCCCGCGCCGGCCGCGGCCGTCAGCAGGCTGCGCAGGTCGCGCGCGACGGCCTTGGCCGTCGTCTTGGCCGTCGCGGCGCCGAGGTAGTACGGGCCGGAGTCCGTGGAGCCGCCGTCGATGCTGATGACGTCGGCGCCCAGGGCGATGCCGCGCTCGACCGTCGCGTGGTCCCAGCCGGCGCCGAGCATGCCGCTCGGGGCCAGCACGCGCACTGTGTCCATGTCTTCCGGATGCATGTCTTTCGGATGCATGTCTTTCTGGTCCCTCATTTCTCTCCGTTCACCACGAACCGGGCCCGGCCCGCGAGGGCCGCCACGAGTTCCTCGGCTCCGCGCAGGCCGGCGGCCCGGCGCGCTTCGGCGGTCTGCCCGGCCAGGTGCGAGCAGACGACGATTCCGTCGATCCCGCGCAGCGGGCTGTCCGCGGGCAGCGGTTCCTCGCCGACGACGTCGAGCACGGCACCGGAAATCTCGCCGTCCCGCACGGCCGCGGCGAGCGCGTCCTCGTCGACGATCGCGCCCCGGGCGGTGTTGACCAGCAGTGCCGTCGGCTTCATCAGCTTGAACGCCCCGGCGTCCAGCAGTCCCCGGGTCCGGCCGGTGAGCGCCGCGTGCACCGAAACGTAGTCCGAAGTGGACAGTAGCTCCGGCAGCTCGACGAACCGGACCCCCGGCTCGCCGGACGGGAAACCGGTCGTGCAGACGACCGTCATGCCGAAGGCCCGGGCCAGCGGCACCACCGCCCGCGCGGACGCGCCGTAGCCGATGAGCCCCAGCGTCGAGCCGCGCAGCTCGTGGCCGTCCTCGCGCGGCCACTTCCCTTGCGCCACGCCGGAAGCGGACTGCACGAGCCGCCGCGCCCCGGCCAGCAGCAGGCCGAGGGTGTACTCGGCCACGGCGTTGGCGTTGACGCCGGGCAGGGTGCTCACGCTGATCCCCAGCCGGGCCGCGGCGGTGACGTCGATCGAGTCGTAGCCCACGCCCGTCCGCACGACGACCCGCAGCCGCGGCGCGCGGGCGAGCACCTCGGCCGTCAGCGGCTCGCCGGCGGCCACCAAGGCCGCGTCGATCCCGTCGAGCGCCGCCACGAGCTGATCGGGATCGCGCCGGCCGGTCATCGGCGCGTGCACGGTTTCCAGCCCGGCGGCGCGCAGGAACTCGTCGACCTCGTCCCCGGGGCAGAGATAGTCGGTGGTGACCAGGACGCGCTTCACAGCTCGGGCCCCTCGGCCCGGCGACGCCGCAGCACGGCGATCCGGGTGACCAGCAGGACGCCGACCAGCGTGACGGCACCGACGTCGAGGAGCATGAACGGCCAGCCCGTCACGTCGACCATGCCGCCGACCAGCGCCGGCCCGACGAACCCGCCGGTCGACCAGCCGACGGTGTAGAGGCCGGTGTAGGTCCCGAGCACACGGGCCGACGGCGCGAGGTTCCACAGCACGACCGCCATGTTGACCATGAACGCCGCCGCGCCCGCGGCGGCGACGCAGAAGGCGACCACGGTCCCGGCGGGGGTCCGCACGACGGTCCCGAGCACCATCGCGGCGGCGAACACGACCATCCCGGCCAGGATCACCCGCAGCCGGCCGAAGCGTTCGGCGAGCAGCGCGGCCGGGTACGCGGCCGCGATGAAGGCCACTCCGCTGGGCAACGACACCCCGCCCGCGTCGCCGCGGGACAGGTGCAGGGCCTCCATGCCGTAGTTGGTGACGAGCGACCGCGAGGCGAACCACGCGCTCCCGAAGGCGAAGACGGCCAGGATGACCAGCAGCCGGCTGCGGTCGGCGTCCCGGACGATGTCCAGCAGCACCTGGCGCATCGGCACGCGGGGCGCCTGGGCCGCGGAGCCCTGACGGTCCTCCTCGAGGGCGGCGAGGTAGGCCGGGGACCGGCTGTCGCGCACCTTCCAGGCGAGCACCGCCACCGACGCCAGCATCAGGATCGCCGGGATGACGAAGGACAGCTTCGGGAAGTCGTCGATCAGGAACAGGCTGATCAGCGCCGCGACGATCACCGTGATGCTCGAGGCGATCTTGACCGCGGCGTTGGCCCGGCTGCGCCGTTCCGGGCCGATGTAGTCCGGCAGCAGCGACTCGGCGATCGGCTTGAACGAGTTCGCGACCAGCGCGTAGCCGAACATCGTCAGGATCAGCAGGGGCAGCGTGGCCGCGGCGTGCGGGATGAGGACGAACAGCACCGCCGCCACCGGCATGCCGGCCACGAGGTACGGGATGCGCCGGCCCCACGCCGTGCGGGTGCCGTCCGAGCGGTTGCCCATCCACGGCTGGACGAAGATGCCGAGCAGGTTGTCCATCCCCATCAGCGCCCCGATGAGCGCGGCGCTGCCGAGGTGCTCGCGCAGCAGCGGCGGGACCTGCGAGTCGTAGAGGTTCCACGTCGACTCCTGCGCGAAGACCGCGAGAGCCACGAAGAACGTGATGCGGCCCGTCCGCGCGCGGGGCGTGGTCAGTGTCATCGCCGGCACCTTCCCTCCGCCACCGCCCTGGTGGCGACCGCTACCGTACTTTTGCTATAGCAAGATGGTCAATAGTTGCAAACGGCTTTTGCGTCGGCTACTAGGCTGGCGGTCATGACGGGCGAAGCACTGAAGGGCGTCACCACCGACACGCTGGCCGACCGCGTGTACCGCGCCCTCCGCGACGCGATCACCACCGGCGAGCTGCGCCCGGGCCAGAAGGTCACCGAACGCGGGCTGGCCGAACGGCTGTCGGTCAGCCCGACGCCGGTGCGCGAGGCCATCCGGCGCCTCGAACAGGACGGGCTGCTCGAACGCACCGGGCCGAGGACGGTCAAGGTGGCGGAGTTCGGCGACGTCGCGATCCAGGACCTCGCCGAGGTCGAGGTGGCCCTGCGCGGGATGGTGGCCCGCTTCGCCGCCCGGCACGCGACCCCCGCGCAGCTGGACCGGCTCGACACCGTCCTCGACGAAGCCGACGACCTGCTCATCCTCGTCAAGCAGCGCCACCAGGCCGGGCAGGACGTCTCACGGCACCTCGACCGGCTGCTCGACGCCATGCAGCGCTTCAACGGCGTCGTCGAATCCTGCGCCGGCAACCCGGTACTGGTGCGCCTGCTGGACCAGACGCGGGTGTTTTCCGCGCCGGAGCGGCGTTCCCGGCTGGTCGAGCTGATCAGCTCGGACGACCGGTTCGGCATGGAGCGCTACGCGATCCACCGCGCACTGGTGCGCGCGCTGCGGTCGGGCGACTCGGCGGCGGCCGAGGCGCTGGTGCTGGAAGACGCCCGCGGCGGCCTCGGCGACCTGCTCGCGGGCAGCACGGGCGCCGCGCGCTCCTGAACTCAGCGGCCGAGGTCCGGCCGGTCCCGCAGCTGCCGGCGCGAGGTGATGCCGAGCTTGCGGAAGATGCTGCGCAAGTGGGCGTCGACGGTGCGGGGGCTGAGGAACAGCTGCGCGGCGACCTCGTTGGACGTCGCACCGGTGGCGACCATCCGGGCGATGTGCGTCTCCTGCATGGTGAGCTCGCCCGGCGTGTTCTTGGTCCGGGCCTGCGCCGTTTCGCCGGTGGCGCGCAGCTCGGTCGCCGCGCGCCGCGCGAACGCCTCGAGACCCGCGTCCGACGCCAGCCGGTGGGCGGTGCGCAGGTGCTCGCGGCAGTCGCGCCGGCGGCCCTCGCGGCGCAGCCATTCGCCGTACAGCAGGTAGGACCGGGCCCGGTACGGGAGCAGCGGGCTCTCCTGGAGACGTTCGACGGCTTCGCGGTAGTGGTCCTCGACGCCGGTCACCAGGCCCCGCGCGTACGCCGCGACGCCGAGGCCGGTGGCGGTTCCGCCGGCCGCCGTGCGTTCGGTCAGCGAGTCAAGGGCCTCAGTGGCGTCACCGGGACGGCCGGCTCGGACGGCCGCCTCCACGAGCTCGGGCAGGGCGGCGCCGGCGAGGGAGAGGTCGCCGCCCGCGATGGCCCGCCAGGCGGCGGCCAGGGCGGCCGGGTAGTCGGCACATCCGTTGTGCAGCACGGCGGAGGCCCAGTGCACATTGGCGATCAGCTGCCCCGCGCCGCGCGCGGTCGCCGTCGCCGTGGCGGTCTCGAACAGCTTCACGGCTTCCTCGCGGCGCCCGCGCATGGCCGCCAGGTGCAGCCGGGGGTACAGCATCGGCGGGCCGCCGATCGCGTCGGCGATCGCTTCCTCCTCCGCGATCGCCGCCATCGCCGGCCCGAAATTCCCGCTCAGCGCCCCCTGCGAGGCCAGCTGGGCTAGGCCGAGCCGCAGGACGAGCGGCGAGCCCGACTCACGCCCGGTCTTCACCAGCCACTCGGTGATCGCCGCCTGCGCGTGGGGGTCCCACATCTCCGCCGCGAGCATGATGCCGAGCGCGGGCCGCCGGGTCCACATCGGAGTGTCACCGCCGTCGAACACCTTGCGCAGCAAGGGAGCCGCCGCCCGGTGCCCCTCCTCGGCCAGCAGGACCAGGACGTCGAGGACGTCCGTCGTGCGCGGCGCGGGCGCGTCGGACCGGGCCGCGGCCAGGACCGTGTCCAGCACGCCGCCGGGCCGTCCGACGAGCAGGCCCATCTCGATCGCGTCCAGGTAGACCTCGCGCGACCGGCCCGGGTCCACTGCGGACAGCCGCTGCGCGGCACGCACCATGTACGCCGGCCCGTCGCCGTCGTGGTGCCGCTGGAAGGCGATCTGCCCTCGGAGCAGGTCGACGTCCACGTGCTGAAGTTCTTCCAGGGACGCGGAATCGAGGGTCGTGAGCAGCTCCGCCGCCGCGGCCGGGGCACCGGCGTCGAGGCCGGCCCGCACCGCGGCGATCGTCCGTTCGATCCGGCGGCCGGCGTCCAGCGACAGCGCGGCCGCGCGTTCCAGGAAGGCCGCCGCGGCCACCACCCCACCCCGGGACCGGGCCCTCGACGCGCACCGCTCCAGCTCGGCGGCGACGTCGTCGTCGGGACCCGCGCAGGCCTGGGCCCGGTGCCAGGCCCGCCGGTCGGGGTCCCCGGCCGGGTCGGTGACCTCGGCCAGCACCCGGTGGGCCGCCTGGCGCAGGCTCGCGTCGGCGGCGCGGTAGACCGCCGACCGGGCCAGCGGATGGCAGAAGCGGACGCGGGTGGCGAACTCGACCAGCCCGGTGGCGGCCGCGGCCGCAGCGGCGCCCGGCACGTCGATGTCGAGAAGTCGCGCGGCCGGCCACAGCAGGCCGGGATCGCCGGTCGGCTCGGCACTCGCCAGGGTGAGCAGCAGCCGCGCTTCGGCGGGCAGGTCGGTCAGCCTGGCCTCGAAGCCGTGTTCGACCCGGGACGGCACCGGCACCGTGGCCGGCGGGGCGAAACCGCCAGTCCCCGGAAGTTCGAGCAACGCCAAAGGATTCCCGCGCGCCTCGGCCAGCAGCCGGGCCCGCACCTGCTCGTCGAGCGTCACCCGGCTCTGCGCCGCCAGCAGCTCCCGCGCGTCGGCGTCGGCGAGCCCGCCGACGGCCACCCCCGGCAGCTCGGCCAGCTCACCCTCAGCGGCGGGCAGCCGGACCGCGCACACCACGGCGATGGGCTCGGCGCCGACCCGGCGGGCGAGGAAGGCCAGCGCCTTCGACGACGCCGCGTCGAGCCAGTGCGCGTCGTCGAGCACGCACAGCAGCGGACGTTCTTCGGCCGCCGACGCCAGCAGCGCCAAGGTCGCCAGCCCGACGCGGAAGAGGTCCGGCGTGCCTTCGGCCAGTCCGAACGCGATCCGGAGGGCGTCCCGGTGCCGGGCGGGCAGGTCGTCGAGCCGCGTCAGCACGGGCACGCACAACTGGTGCAGGGCGGCGAACGGCAATTCCGACTCGAACTCCGCCCCGCAGGCCCGCAGGATCCGGAACCCCGGCGCCCGGGCGGCGTGTTCCAGCAATGCGCTCTTGCCGATGCCCGCCTCGCCACGCAGGACGAGTGCTCCGCCCTCGCCCGCGCGGGCCGCGCCGGTCAGCTCGTCGATCCGCCGGATCTCTTCCCGCCTGCCGAAGAGCGTCCGCATGGCCCGCATGCTAGACGGTCCCCGTAGCTGGGCGGGTAGGTGACAACCACCGACGCGAACGGGCGCCCGCCGGTGCGAGCGTGGCTGCACACCAGCACACACCGGAGGTAACGATGACTGCCGAAAACACCACGCTCGCCACGACATCACGCCGAGACCTGATCGGGCGCGGGCTGCTGCTCCTCGCGTCGCTCGCCACGGTCGGCGCGGGGATTCGCGGGATCGTCTACATGACCCAGGTTTCCGACGACCGGGTCTGGATCGAGAGCTGGCGGATGACCGCCTTCATGCTCGTCGCCGGGCTGTTCGCCCTGCTGGCCTGGACACCGCGGGCGCAACGCGGGGTGTGGGAACTGCTCTTCGCCCAGAAGGCCGGGCTCGTCGTGATCGCCGTGGCGCTGGGTGACGTGCCCGAGGCGCGCGAAGCCGGGTTCGTCGACTTCGGCCTCGTCGTGATCCTCGTGGTGTCCTACCTGCTTTGTTGCGGCTGGCAGAGCTGGCAGACCAAGACCGCGGTGGCGTGACCCGCGCGCCACCGCGGGCCAGGGGTCAGATCTGGTTCTCGCCGCCGTCGACGTACAGGTTGCTGCCGATGACGAAGCTGCTGTCCGGGGAGGCGAGGAACGCCACCGCCGCGGCGGCTTCGTCCGGCCGGCCCATCCGGCCGATCGCGATGTCGCCGGCCAGCTTCGCCATGAAGCCGTCCGCGTTCTCCGCGCCGACGAGCTCGGTGATCCCGTTGGTGTCGATCGGTCCCGGCGAGACGGCGTTGACGCGGATGCCGCGGCCGGTGAGCTCGTGGGCCCAGGTCCGCGCGAACGACCGGACGGCCGCCTTCGACGCCGCGTATAGCCCGAAGGCCGCGGTGCCGTTGTCGGCGGCGGTCGAGGCGTTCAGGATCACCGAAGCGCCGTCGTTGAGCAACGGCAACGCTTTCTGCACGGTGAGCAGCGTGCCCCAGACGTTGACGTCGAAGATCCGGTGGTACTCCTCCGCGGTGACGTCCTCGAGCGTCGAGAACAGGGCGGTGGCCGCGTTGGCGAACACCACGTCCAGGCCCTGGCCGCGGTCGCGGACCGCGTCGTAGAGCCGGTCGAGATCGGCGGGATCGGTGATGTCACCGGGGATCGCGGTGACGCCCTCGCCGATCACCTCGACGGCCTCGTCGAGCTCGGTCTTGCGCCGGCCGGTGATGAACACGTGCGCCCCCTCGGCGGCCAGCCGCGCGGCGGTGGCCCGGCCGATTCCCCGCGTGCCGCCACCGGTGACGACGGCGGTCTTGCCTTCCAGCTTTCCCATTCCCAGACCTCCAGAGACTTCAGCACCGTTCGGTACAGAATTCGACCGTAGCACTTCCGGACCGATCGGTACCGAAGGGGTAGGATGGGGCCATGGACGCAGCCGGGAAGACACCGATCGGCCGGCCGCGGGGGTTCGACGCCGACGCGGCCCTCGAGCGGGCCATGCTCGTCTTCTGGGAACAGGGTTACGAGGGCGCCAGCCTGAGTGACCTGACCGCCGCCATGGGCATCACGAAGACGAGCATGTACGCCGCCTTCGGCAACAAGGAAGACCTGTTCCGCAAGGCCCTCGAACGCTACGAGGAGGGCCCGGCCGCCTACGTCGCACGGGCGTTGCGGCAGCCGACCGCCCGCGAGGTGGCCACGGCGTTCCTCGCCGGTTCGGTCTCGACGAGCACCCGCCCCGGCTGCCCGTCCGGCTGCCTGGGCGTCCAGGGGTCACTGGCCGCGGGCGAGGCGGGGCGGACCGCGCGGGACACCCTGATTGCCTGGCGCGACGAAGGCCGCGCGCACCTGCACGACCGGTTCCGGCGGGCCGTCGACGAAGGCGACCTGCCGCCCGACGCCGATCCGGCGCTGCTCGCCCGCTACGTCATGACGGTGGCGAACGGCATCGCCGTCCAGGCCGCCGGTGGCGCCGGCCGCGACGAACTGCAGCAGGTCGCCGACGTCGCCCTCCGGAACTGGCCACCCGCCTGAGCGCCGCCGCCGATCGAGCGCGGATTCGGCGTTTGCTCGTTTTCGGCGGGCGGCACCTCCTACGCTCACTGGTGTGGACGGTATCGACAGTCTCCGGCACGCCATCGAGACGATCCCCATTCCCGGCGCCCCGCCCCGGCTGTCCCGGCAGGGCGCGGCCGTCGGGCTCGCCCTCCTCGACACCTCGTTGCGGCTCAACCACGTGCGCCGGCTGACCGAACGGCTGACCGTCGTCGAGCACGGGACGGCGCGGCGCAGCACCGAGGTCGACGTCAGCCTCAAGCTCCTCGACGAGGGGCAGCGCCACGCCACCGCGCAGCTGCAGGACCTCATCGGCCAGGAACACGGCGAGCGGGCCGCGTCGAGACCGGCACGGCAGCGCTCCCTGTGGGTGCCGCTGGCCCGCCTGCCGCGCCGCGACGTCTCCCCCATCGACGTGTTCGACAGCTCCGGCCAGAAACTGCCGCGGCTCACCCAGCACGAGGCGTCCCGGCTGGTCGCCTCCGGGCTCTACCGGCTGCTGCGCGGGATCCTCGCCAGCGACGAGAACGCGCAGACCGCCAAGCACGAGCTGAACACCTTCCTGTTCCAGGTGCACGAACCGCGCTGGCTGATCCAGCAGGCGCTGCTGACGCTGCTCACCGAACGGAACCACCCGGAGGAGGAGTTCGAGCTGGCGCCGGCCGAGGGCACGGTCGCCGGGTACGGCAGGCAGTGCCGGGACCTGGCGCTGGACATCCTCGCCGGCTGTTCCGAGCTGCTGGTCGAATACGCGTACCTGCTGAACGTCGCGGTCCGCGACTACATGCTGGTGGTGGCCCTGGACGACTCGGTCGAGGAACACCGGCTCAGCTACGAAACCCCACTGCACGTCGACGCGCGGCAGCCGGTGGCCAAGGAACAGTGGCGGCGGCTGGCCTCCAGCAGCCGCGGCTACGTCGTGACCTACGAGACCATGATCCCGGCGACGCTGAAGTCCTACCACCTGGTCGCCCGGACCGCGCCCGAAGCCGAGATCTCCCGGATGTACCTGTCCACCGACGCCGACCAGCACCAGGTGGACGGCCTGGCCGACGACCTCGTCTCGCTGGCCGAACGGCAGGACGCCGCCCCGCTGCAGGAGGCCGACGGCGCCCGGCACAAGATCCTGGAGCTGCAGGCGCAGAGCGTGCTGCGGCGGCTGGCGGACCTGGTGCGCCGCCGCAAGTGGGAGGCCGGCCAGTCCGGTGTGGAGCTTTCCCCGCGCAGCCTGCCGGCCTGCCACCGGCTGGCCGCCGCGGCCACGACGGGCGAGGCGGTGCGGACGGACTCGGGCGAGCTGGACAACTCGCTGCGGCGGCACCCGGAGTTCACGGCCGCGAACCTGCGCGAGGCCGCGCGGGAGCTCACCGAGCGGGAGTTCGGGCAGGACCTGGTGCTCGTCAACGGCATCGCCGACAACGAGGCGCGGGCGTACTGGCGCCGCTCCGGCGGCCGCGACGCGCGGGGCGACCACGTCCGGGTGCGCGCGACACTCGTGCTCAAGGACTCCACGAAGTCCGGTCCGCTCAACGTGACGTTCTACGCCCTGGCCGTCGCGGCGGTCTCGTTCGTGCTCGGCTGGCTGCTGGTGGGCAGCCCGTGGTTCTACGGCCGGGCCGCCACCCAGGAGCTCGGCCACATCGGCGACGGCCAGTCCGTGATCACGATGCTGCTGCTGTTGCCGGGTTTCCTCTACAGCCGGCTGTCACTGCCACCGCGCCGGACCGTGCTCGGGTACCTCGGCACGCTGCCGCAGGCGCTCGTGCAGCTGAGCATCGCGGCCATCGCCGGGTTCGCGGCCGCCGTCGCGACGCAGAGCCGGGGCGAGGTCGTGCAGGTCACGCTCACGATCGCCGTCGCGCTGCCGGTGCTCGCCGCGCTCGTGCTGTTCAGCCAGGCGTCGTGGCGGGAGTCGGCGATCCCGTTGTCCCGCATCGGGGCGCCGCGGTGGGCGGGCACCGGCGCCTGGGACCGCCGCAAGCCGCTGGAGGCCGACGTCCGGTTCGACTCGTCCGGGGGGTGGTGAGGATGCGCGGCCAGCGGATCTCCGTGCGGAACGTCGCCGACCTGGCCCGGGCCGGCTTCGAGATCGCGCGGCAGCCGGTGACCAAAGTGGACTTCGAGGTGCACCACGCGATGGCCCGCCACGGGTACCTGCGCGACCTCGTGGCCGCGGAGGCCGTCAGCACGGTCTTCCTGGAGACGCTGTGCTCGGCCACGAACGGCGCCGGCGTCGTGATCGGCACCCGCACCCGGAAGCCGCTGGACGGCACGGAAGTCGTCGAGCGGGTCGAGGGCCAGCAGCCGGCGGAACGCCCGCAGCAGCACCCGGGCGCCTGGACGTTCCACCAGACCACCTCTCCCAACCCGACGTTCATCTACGAGTCCGCGCAGACCTTCGAGGGCCTCATCGCGATCGACCCGGGGGCGCGCGAGGTGTGCGAGTGGCACGGCCTGGCGCTGCGCGACCTGGTGAAGGAGATCTCCGACGCCGCGTCCGCGCTCATCGACGCGCCGCTGCTGTCGTTGCAGAGCCCGGCGCAGCTGCCGACGATCGTCAAGACCCGCAACCACGATCTCCGCACCCGCAAGGAGGTCGCGCCGCCGTGCGCGTCGCTGGCGGTCCGGTTCTCGATCGCGGTGCGGGACGTGTCCGCGGCCGTGCGGTTCGAGCTGGCCGACCGGTTCCGGGAGCTGTGCGAGAAGCACCGGTACAGCTTCTGGCTCGCCGACACGCGCCCGGGCCACCGGCAGGGGAACTGGTTCGAGGTCTACCACGCCGACGGCGAGTTCTCCCCGCTGTACAAGGGCGACCTGCGGTCCCGTCAGCGGATCGGCACCTGCCTGCCGGTGACCTTCGTCGGGCCGGCGCGGATCGGCTCCACGCACGCGATCGCGTCGTTCCTGCAGCGCTACCCGCAGGTGGGGGTGGTCGGCTGCGCGGGCACGACGTTGTCGGACGTCGCGTTCGTCCACCTGCAGCTGTCGATCCACGGTGTGGCCGCCGACCGGCTGAACCGCATCCTGGGCAAGCTCCTCGGCGAGTCCTCGACCGCGGCCCGGCCGTACAAGCTGTTGCGAGAGCTGTTCAAACGGCTCGGCCTGCCACCGGACCCCGACGGGCCCGCCTCGTCCGCGCCGGATCCGACCGGCGACTACCAGACCTTCGCCGGCCCCGCGTTCGCCTACCGGCCCTACCAGATGCCCGACTGCATGGCGGTGTGGGTGTCGTGGGAGATCGCCCGCCAGCACGAGGGTCTCGCCGCCCCGCTGGACTCCCTGTACCGCGCGCTGGCCCAGGTCGCGCCCCGGGTTTCGCCGGACCACCCGGCGTCGGCGGGCGACCTGGCCACCGTCGAGTACCTCATCTGCCGCGCCACCGAGCAGTCGGTCATCCGGGGCAAGGCGAAGCTCGCCGTGCCGAAGACGGTGCTGCGCCAGTTCTCCTCGGGCGGCGTCGAACCGCCCGCGGCCAAGCTGTGCGCTTCGCTGGAGGAGGCGTGGAAGGCCCACGTGGACCAGTCCGGTGTGGACGGAGTGAGTGAACTGACGGTGGCGTGGCGCGAATCCTGGCTCGGCCACTGGACCTATTCGTGAACCGGCCTAGAGTGGGGGTCATGACCGAGTCGGAGGAGCTGGCCCGCGGATTGCGGGCCACGGCCAGGAACGCCGCCACCACGGCATTGCGCGAAGGGCTGGAAGACATCGACGCGCGGCACGGCCCGCGGGTCGCCGACGAGGTCGCCGCCCTGATCAACGTCGCCGAGGTGTACGCCGGCCTCGCCGACCGCGAGGTCCCGGCGCGCGGGGACGGCGATCGCGACGACGAGCCGTGGGGGTACCGGCCCCTCAGGTCGTAAGGGCCGGTTCACTTCTCCCAGACGTAGCTCAGGGACGGCGGGTGGTCGGAACCCTTGGTGACGCTCAGGTTTTGCTCCGGGTGCGCGGCGGCGTACCGGGTCATCTCGTCGTACATCCGATCGCGCATGTCCACGTCGCGCACCTCGATCGTGGCCCGCTGGCCGAGGTTCCCGGAGTCCACGTTCGGATCGTCGCGGATCGCCAGGTTCCAGAAGTGCTTCTTGTCGGTGCCGTCGGCGCCTTGGCCGTCGTTGGTGAAGTAGACCTCCTTGCTCGTCTTGTCGTAGATCTCCTGGGTCACCTTGATCTGGTCGTCGCCCTGGGCGGCGGAGAAGTAGCCGGAGTCGTCGCCGGCTTCGCCGGTGTAGAAGCCGACTTCGCCGCCGTACGCCTGGCCGAACCCGTAGCTGCCCTTCCACAGTTCCAGCCGGTACTGCTTGCCGGTCTCGGGGTCGGTGAACTCCATGTTGTCGCCGTCCGGGCTGCTGGTGTGGTCGAGGTGCGCGCCGATGACCGGCTCCAGCTTGTCGTAGAGGTCGTGCCAGCCGAGGTAGCTCTGCACCGAGTGCTCGCCGGTCGTGTAGTAACCGCCGTCCTCGACGTACTTGAAGCCGAAGTAGTCGTAGACCTTCTGCGCGACTTCGGGGTTCTGCATGATCTTGTCCCAGTCGCCGTGCAGCAGCGCCCAGTCGAGTTCGGGGTGCTTCGCGATCAGCGCGGCGAGGCCCGGGATCTCCTTGAGGATGATCGCGCCGATCTCGGCGAGGTTCCGCTTCTCCGAACCCGCGAGTTCCCAGACCGCGCCGGTCTTGGTGCGCAGCTTCACGCCTTCGGCGAGCAGGACGGCGTCGTAGGTGGTGACCACCCGCTGCAGGTCGGCCAGCAGGATCAGCGCCTTGGCCTTGACGAGCTTGTCCTCCGCCCAGGCCAGCACGATGTTTCCGTTGCCGTGCCCGTGGTCGTTCCACACGCCGTCGAGCTTCGTCTGCAGGGCCTTCGCCTCTTCGCGTTTGCTCCGGCCTTCCTGCTGGGCGTGCGCCAGGGCGTCACGGACCACCTCGAACGACCGCGCCGACTCTTCGAGGTCTTCGGCCTGCTCGTCGCGGTTCTTCTTGAAGTCCTCCAGCGAAGACAGCGCCCGTTCGCCGGCCCCGCCGTGCCAGCCCTCGCTGAGCTCGACGCGGACACTCTCCAGCAGGGACTTGGCGTCCTTGACGGATTCTCTGGTCGCCCGGCAGGCCCGGGCCCGGTCGTCCAGCTCGGTGGGGCTGCCCTGGTCCAGCTGGTCGGCGAGCTCGTAGATCCGGTCGAACACCGCCGTCACCGATCGATCTTCGCGAAGCCGCCGTCCAGCGACTTCAGGAAGGTGTCGCGGGCTTCGTCATCGGTCGCGTCGTAGCTCTTCGCGGCGAGGTTGATGCTTTCGACCAGAGCCTCGACCTGCTGCTGCGCGGCCTCGAGGTCTTCCTTCCGGGTCAGGAGCCAGACTTCGTAGTCACCCGCGTAGCCGGCCGCCCGGTCCGTGCCCCCGACGTTCGGCGACCCGCCGGTGGAAAGAGACGGCGGCGTCCCGTTGCCGAGCTTGGCCGCCGCCTTGCTGATGTTCTCGACCTCGACCTCGAAACCCACTGACGCTTCCTCCCGCACCGACGAGCCGTGTGACATCCGACTGGCGAAATGTAACAACCCGGTAGGTGCCGGAACGTCCGTTTCCGGAAGACCGGCCCGAGGGAGAACGCGCGGGCCGGCCGTCCGGTTTACCCCGGGAAGTCGGCGGACGCGCTGACCGAGGCCCACTTCTCGGTCTCGGCGCTGCGGTGCGCGGCCGACTCCAGTGCACTCCGGACGGCGTCGGCGCCCAGCACCAGCCGGCGCGGCAGGTCGTCCGCGGCCAGTACGTCCAGGATCACCCGCGCGGCACGCACCGGGTCGCCGGGCTGGACGCCGTCGTTCGCGGCGCGGTAGCGGTTGATCGCGCCGACCGTCTCTTCGTAGTCCGGGCCGGCCGGGTGCAGGGTCATCGACGAGCCCTGCCAGTCGGTGCGGAACGCACCCGGTTCGACGATGACGACCCGCACGCCGAACGGCTCGACTTCGCTCGCCAGGACCTCGGAAAAGCCCTCCACGGCGAACTTCGCGGTCTGGTACGCCCCCATGCCCGGGGTGCCGCCGACGCGGCCGCCGATCGAGGAGAACTGCAGGAACACGCCCGACCGCTGCCGCCGCAGCACCGGCAGCGCCGCCCGGGTCACGTTCACCACCCCGAACAGGTTCGTCTCGACCTGGGCGCGGAAGTCGTCCTCGGCCATCTCCTCGATCGGCGCGCTGTTCGCGTAGCCGGCGTTGTTCACCACGACGTCCAGCCGCCCGAAAGCCGTCACGGACGCCTCGACCGCAGCTTGTGCCGCGGCCGAGTCGGTGACGTCGAGGGCCACCGCGCGCACCCGGTCACCGAACCGGTCGACGAGATCCTGGAGCTGTTCCGGCCGCCGGGCCGTCGCGACGACCTGGTCACCGGCGGCGGCGACCGCCTCGGCCAGGCTGCGCCCGAACCCACGGGACGCCCCGGTGATCAGCCACGTCTTGGCCATCTGCCCACTCCTTCAGTAAATGCCACATCGTTGTGACACTTACAAGGCTGAAGGGCAGCGCTTTAGTCCCGCGGCGACTGTGACGGCGAGCACGGGCAAACGTCCCGAGGTGGCCTTGGGGCGCCGAGGAGGAGCGGAGCGGGAGTCAGCCGACCAGGCGGGGGAACAGCTCGCGCAGCCCGCGCCGGAGGTCGTCCAGCGCCCCTTCCGCGCCGACCAGGTGGCGTAGCAGGGCCTGCTGGAACAGGCCGTCGAACAGGGCGTACGCCTCGGACGGGGAGCACGTCGGCTCGGCGCCGGCCAGCTCGGCGTAGCCGCGGACGTTGCGCCAGATCATCTCCTGCAGGCTGTCGTCGATCTCGGCGACGTCGTCGCGGAACGCGGCCTCGAACAGGGACTGGGTGCGCAGGTCGTACCACAGGCGGTGCATCAGCGGGGCGTCGCCGAGGGCGGCGGCCAGCCCGTCGGCACACGCGGTGGCGAGCTCGCCGGCCGTCGCCGCCTCGCCGACGCCGCCCTCGTAGCGCTGCACGCAAGCGGCCTTGTAGCGCCGCACGCAGTAGGTGATCAGCTCGACCTTGTCGGCGAAGTAGTAGTGCAGCAGCCCGTGCGAGAACTTGGTGTGCTCCGCGATCGTCCGCAGGCTGGTGCGGGCGTACCCGAGGTCGGCCAGCGCGAGGAGGGCCGCGTCGGCGAGCTCCCGACGGCGCTCCTCGAACTTGTCGACGCCGTTCCGGCGCCTCACGGCGGCTGCGCTGGTCACCGGCCGAAGATACCAGTAAGCGGTTCTCTGACCAATCGTCCAAGAAAATCTTGACATTCGTCCAAATGGCGGCCAAGGTCGTGTCCAGCGATCGACGGAGCTCGGGAGGGACGACGATGTCTCTGTACCTCTACCTGGAAAAAGGCGCCTCCCTGAACCCGGACGCGCCCTGTCTGACCCTCGACGGGAACTCCGTTTCCTACGACCAGGTGGTCGAGCTCGCCGGGGCCGTCGCCCGCGCGCTGCGGCACTCCGGCGTGCAGCCGGGCGACAAGGTCGGCATCCTCTCGGCCAACGACCCGACCGCCTTCACCTGCGTCTTCGGCATCGCCCGCGCCGGTGCGGTGTGGTGCCCGATCAACCCGCGCAACGCGGCAGGCGAGAACGCCGAGCTCCTGGACCTCTTCGACTGCACCACGTTGATCTTCCAGCCGGGTTTCGAGGACCTCCTCCGCCAGATCGTCCCCCGGCTGCCGAAGCTGACCACCCTGGTCCGGCTCGGCGACGGCGACGGCTTCGCCCCGGGCTTCGGCGACTGGCTCGACGCCGCCCGCGACGATCCGCCGGCCGAAGCCCCGCAACCCGACGACGTCGTCGCGCTGGTCGGCACCGGCGGCACCACGGGCCGCCCCAAGGGCGTCATGCTCACCGACCGCAACCTCGAGGTCATGTCGGCGATCACGCTGATGAGCTACCCCTTCGACGGCCGGCCGGTGTACCTGGCCCTGGCCCCGCTGACGCACGCGGCCGGCGTCCTGTGCTTCCCGATCCTCGCCCGCGGCGGCGAGGTCGTGATCATGGCCAAGCCCGACGTCGGCCGGTTCCTGGAACTCGTCGAGCGCCACCGGGTCACGCACACGTTCCTGCCCCCGACGCTGATCTACATGGTGCTCGGCCACGAGGCGCTCGACCGCACGGATCTGTCGTCCCTGCAGTGCTTCTGGTACGGCGCGGCGCCGATGTCGACGGCCCGGCTGACCGAAGCCCTCGAGCGCATCGGGCCGATGGCCCAGCTCTTCGGCCAGTCCGAAGCCCCGATGATGATCTCGACGATGGCGCCCGCCGAGCACCGCCGCCCCGACGGCACCGTCCACACGGGACGGCTGTCCTCGGCCGGCCGGCCCTCGCCGCTGGTCACCGTGGCGATCCTCGACGACGCCGGAAAGCCTGTGCCCCAAGGAGAACGCGGCGAGATCTGCGTGCGCGGCTCGCTCGTGATGGCCGGTTACTACCACAACCCGGAGGCCACGGCGGAGTCCTCGGCCCACGGCTGGCACCACACCGGCGACATCGGGTTCCTCGACGACGAGGGGTACCTGCACATCGTCGACCGCGCCAAGGACATGGTCATCACCGGCGGCTTCAACGTCTACTCCGCCGAGGTCGAACAGGCCGTGATGGCCCACGACGCCGTCCGCGACTGCGCCGTGATCGGCCTGCCCGACGACAAGTGGGGCGAACGCGTCACCGCCGTCGTCCAGCTCCAGCCCGGCGCCGAGCTCGACCCGGGTGAGCTGATCGCGTTCGTCAAGGCCCGCATCGGCAGCGTCAAGGCGCCGAAGCAGATCGAGATCTGGCCGGAGCTGCCGCGCTCCACCGTCGGCAAAGTCCTCAAAGCCGACATCCGTTCCACCTTCACCGAACGCAGCAAGGAGGCTGTCCGACCATGAAACTCGCGCTCTACCTGCCGAACTTCCGGGACAAAGTGACCGTGCGGGAACTCGAGGACCTCACCGCCCTCGCCGAGGACCTCGACTTCGACTCCGTCTGGACGCTCGACCGGATCATCGTGCCGGAGGCCTCGGACCGCGGGGAAATGCAGTACCCCTTCGGGATGCTGGACGAAATGGGCAAGCAGCTCCCGGTGAGCTCGCGCGGCGAGTTCCTGCAGGGCATGCCGCTGCTCCCCTGGCTCGCCGCGAAGACCTCGAAGGTCCGGATCGGCATGAGCATCATCGACACGCCGTACCGGTCCCCCGGCGTCCTCGCCGCGGAGCTGGCCACCATCGACCACCTCTCGGGCGGACGGCTCAACGTCGCCGTCGGCTCCGGCTGGATGCCGGAGGAGTTCGCGGCCGCCAGCGCCGCGCACATCTTTCCCAAGCGGCACAAGCACGTTCGCGAAACCCTGGAGATCATGCAGGGCATCTGGACCAACGAGGTCTTCGAGTACCACGGCGAGTTCGCCGACTTCGAGCCGGCCGGATTCGGGGCCAAGCCGGTGCAGAAGCCGCACCCGCCGATCTTCTTCAGCGGCCTCAAGGACCCGAAGCGCTCGGCGAGCCGCATCGCCAAGTACCACCTGTCCGGCTGGATCGGCATCCAGGACTCGCCCGAGGACATCCAGCGGTGGCGCACCGAGATCCAGCGTGAGCTCGACGAGCTCGACACCCGGCGGTCGGTCGACGACCTCGAGATCTCCAGCATGATCTGGTTCGTCATCACCGACCAGGACATGGACCAGAGCCCCCGGGGCAAGGGCACCAACCTGCTCGTGGGGTCGGCCGCGCAGATCACCGACCAGCTCAAGCGCTACAAGGAAGCCGGGCTGACGATGCCCTTCCTGTGGCCGCCGTTCCAGGACGTGCCGGTGGCGAAGACGCTCGACGACCTGAAGCGGCTCAAGGAAGAAATCCTGCCCAAGATCGACGCGATGTGAGAGGAACAGGAATGTCCGAACTCGAAGGAAAGCGGGTCTTCGTCACCGGGTCCGGTGCCGGGATCGGCAAGGCCATCGCGAAGCTGTTCACCGAACGCGGCGCCCGGGTCGTGGTCAGCGACCTCAACGCCCTCTCGGCCAAGCAGGCGGCCGAGGAGATCGGCGCGGCCGGCGTCGCCAACTGCGACGTCACCGACGAAACCCAGGTCCAGACCGCGATCCAGCAGGCGGTCGAGATCCTCGGCGGCCTCGACGTCCTGGTCAACAACGCCGGGATCGAGGTGTCCTCGCCGCTGCTGCAGCAGTCCACCGAAAGCTTCGACCGGATCTTCGCGGTCAACGTGCGCGGCACGTTCGTGACGATGAAGGCGGCGACCCCGCACCTGGTGGAGTCCCAGGGCAACATCGTCAACATCTCGTCGATCGCCGGCGTCGGCGGCAGCCCGCTGCTCGGGTCCTACTGCGCGACCAAGGCCGCGGTCATCCAGCTCACCCGGGTCGCCGCGGTGGAGATGCGGCCGGCCGGGATCCGGGTCAACGCGGTCTGCCCGGGCTTCGCCGACACGGCCATGGTCGAGCGGCTCGTGCCCGACTTCGAGGCGGCGACCCAGGTCCCGTTCGGCGACCTCGTCGCCGCGAAGCAGGGCCGGCTCGGCACCCCGCAGGACATCGCCGAGGTGGCGGCCTTCCTCGCGTCCGACCGGGCGAGCTGGGTGACGGGCAGCCACTACGTCCTCGACGGCGGCCTGACCGCGTCGCTGGTGTGAGTTCCGGCCGGCGGGCCCGTCACGAGGCGGGGCCCCCCGGCCCCCCCCCCCCCCCGGCCGGCGGCGAGGCGGTGCACCCCACCGACCCCCGCCCCCCCCGCGGGGGGAAGGCCACGCCCCCCCCGCGGGCC
>NZ_JBICSQ010000021.1:20929-29326 GCF_043197175.1 Amycolatopsis sp. NPDC049252 | reverse complement strand
ACGGCGGCCTGACCGCGGCGGTGGTGTGAGTTCCGGCCGGGGGGCCGGTCCCGAGGGGGGCCCGCCGGCCAGCACCCGGCCGAGGTCGGCGGGATCGCGGATCCAGACGTCGACCGCCGTCCCGCCGGGATGGGTCAGCGTCAGGCAGCCCTGGCGGCCCGGGCCCCACCGCGGCACGACCTCCGCGGCCCAGGACCGGTCGAATACCAGCGGGCCGACACCGCGCCGTCGGTCGCCTTCCCTGAGGGCCCACCGCAATTCGCCACCCGCCAAGGTCAGCCGCCCCAGCAGTTCGCCGACCTCTTCGACCCGCCGTGCGTGCCGTCCCGGTGCCTTGGCCCCCAGGAGCCGGGCCGCCGAAACCGGCAGCTGGGCCGGCCACGACGGCGGGTCGCCGGCGGCGCGGCGCCGCCGTTCCTTCCGGAGGTCCCACCGGACGACGAGCGTGAGCAAGAGGTGGACCAGCGCGAGCGTCCCGAGCAGGACGCCCGCCGCGGGCACCCAGCCCGCCTTCGGCCCGAGCAGGGCCGACAACCCGGCCATATAGCCGAGGCCGAGCAGCGAACGGGTGCGCCGCCGGCGTTCCCGCTCGCGGCCGGCTCCGGTCATCTTCACTCCAGCCCGGCCTGTTCCAGGTCCAGCAGCCGCTGGATCCGGCGGCGGGTTCCGTCGGTGATCTCGCCCTTCTCGAACAGCCGGGTCAGCTCGGCGGCCTCGACGTCGATCAGCTCCCGTCGCAGCGTCCGGTAGTCGATCCTTCGTTCCAGATCCTCGGCACCCTCGCCGACGTCGTCCTCGATGCGTTCGAGCCGCGCCTGCCAGCCCGTGCGCAGCTGGTCGACCACGAACTCCGGCGCCGACTCGGTTTCGGCCAGGTGCCGCAGGTGGTCCAGGCCGGCCTCGGCGAGCTTCCGCCGCGCGGCGCTGAACTCGCTCCGCAGGTCGTCAGGGTCCAGCGCGATCCCGGCGCGGCGCACCAGGGGCGCGAGCGTGAAGCCCTGCACCACCAGCGTCAGCACGATCACCGCCGTCGTCAGCAACAGCACCAGATCACGCCCCGGCAGCGCCGCACCGTCCAAAGTGGCCACCGGCAGCGACAGCGCCGCGGCCAGCGGCACCACGCCGCGGGCCCCCGCCCAGGAGACGACGGCGGGCACCTGCCAGGACAGCCGTTGCCCACCGCGGCGCTGCCGGATCGCCGAGAGCACGAACACCAGCAGCAGGCGCACGAGCACCAGCGTCACGGCGATGGCCACCGCCTGCAGCAGCCACCACGCGCCGTTGCCGGTCAGGCGGCGCACCAGGGTGGGCAGCTGCAGCCCGATCAGGCCGAACACGACGCTCTCCAGCAGGAACACGACGGTCTGGTAGACCGCGCCGACCTGCAGCCGGATCCGCGCGGTCGTCAGGCGTTCGGCCTGCGTCCCCAGCAGCACGCTCGCCACGACGACCGCCGTCACGCCCGAGCCGCCGACCGACTCCGCCACGACGTACCCGGCGTACGGCGTGACCAGCGAGATCACCGTCTCCAGCACCGGGTCCTCGGTGCGCCGCCGGATCACGAACGCCCCCAGCGCGGTCAGCACGCCGACCGCCACACCCCCGCCGGCGAGGATCGCGAACTCGCCGGCCGTCCGGCCCCACGACGCGGCGCCACCCGCGACGGCCAGGAACAGCGCGACCCGGAACAGCAGCAGGCTCGTCGCGTCGTTGAACAGGCTCTCGGCCTGGATCAGGGCCTGCACCCGCGGCGGCAGGGCGAGCCGCCGGGCCAGAGCCGTCACCGCGACCGGGTCCGTGCTGGCCAGCACCGCGCCGAGCACGAACGCCATCCCGACCGGCAACGGCGTCACCAGGACGGCCGTGCCGATCACCGCCGCGGCCGAGAGCAGCACCAGCCCCACCGACAGCACGGCCACGGGCCGCCCGACGGCGCGCAGGTCCCGCCACGGCAGCTCCTCCCCCGCGGCGAACAGCAGCGGGGGCAGCACGACCAGGCTGATCATCTCCGGCGTCACCTGCACGGCCGCCGCCCCGGGCAGCAGCCCGAGGGCGACCCCGGCGACGACCAGCAACGAGGGCGCGGGCACGCGCAACCGCTTGGCGAACGTCGCCACCACGGTCGCGACGACCACCAGGAACAGTACGGTTTCGACCCCGCGCATCGCCGGTCCTCCACATCCCGATCCGGATGCCGACCAGACTTCCCGGCGCGCCGCGCTCAGCCTACGCGACGCGCCCGCCCCACCGGGGCAAACCTCGGCGCACGTGCTTCCCCGAACGGCCGGCACACCGCCAGGAGTGGCCAACACGGCACGCGGCGGCGCCGGCGAACTCGGACGGTCGGGTGTGCCGGCCGTTAGCCGCCGACGTGGATGCCGGGGCGGCGGGCCGGGTCGTCCTCGGTGGTCCGCAGGATCTCGCGGACGACCGGCGCGGTGTCGCCGCGGCCGAGGATCAGGTAGCGGAACAGGTGCCCGAGCGGGTTGCCCTCCGACCACTCGAAGTGGCACTGCGGCCGCACGCCCGTCGCGTCCCGCAGCGCCAGCAGCACCGCGGCGATCGCGTTGGGCGCCGCCGGGCTGTCGGCGCGCAGGATCCGGTACCCGTCGACCTCCACGCCCCGCACCTGCAGCACGTTGCTGAACTCGGACGGGTCGACGACGTCGATCTCGAGGAAGAGCGTGTCCGCGGTGCCGGGCACCGGGTTCATCCCCCGCTGTTCGGCCTCCTTGGCCGAGTACTCCGCGAAGTCACCACCCTGACGCCGGTTGGCGATGATGTTCAGGGCGCCGTCGTTGGCCAGCGAGTCGGTGACGAACCGGCGAGCCTGTTCGTCGAACTCGATCCGCTCGGCCCGCAGCTCGGTCGTGCGGGACACCCGCGAAACCAGCGACACCACGATGATGCCGAGGATGAACAGGCCCGAGATCGCCAGGCCGTCCGGCTTTTCGATGACGTTCTCGACCAGCGCGTAGAGCAGCACCAGCGTCAGCACGGCGAAGCCGATCGTCCCGGCGACCTGCTTGCGGCGCAGCGACGAGATGGTGACCGCGACGGCCCCGGAGACCATCATCGCCAGGATCCCGGTCGCGTACGCACCGGCCTGGGCGTTGACGTCGGCGCCGAACGCGACGGTGATCAGCACGCTGATCACGGTGTAGACCAGCACGACGGGCCGGACCGCGCGGCCCCACTCCGGCGCCATGCCGTAGGAGGGCAGGTACCGCGGCACGATGTTGATCAGCCCGGCCATCGCCGACGCGCCGGCGAACCACAGGATCAGCACGCTGGAGATGTCGTAGACCGTGCCGAACGCCTCGCCCAGCTCCTGGTGGGCGAGGTAGGCCATGGCGCGGCCGTTCGCTTCCCCGCCTTCCTTGAACTTGTCGGCGGGGATCAGGACGGTGGTGATGAAGCTCGTGGCGATCAGGTACACCGACATGATCAGCGCGGCGACGGTCAGCAGCTTGCGGGTGTTGCGGATGCGCGACTCGAGCCGTTCTTCGTCGGACTTCCCCTCGGCCGCGACCAGCGGCATCATGCTGACCCCGGTCTCGAAGCCCGACATGCCGAGCACGAGCAGCGGGAACGCGACCACGGCCGGCCCCACGATGCCGCCGAACCCGCCGCCGCCCGCGGTGAGCGCGTCCGTCCAGCGGGACAGCGCGGCCGAGTCGGAGAACAGGTCGACGCCGGCCACGACCACGACGATGGCGTTGAGCAGCAGGAAAACGGCCACCAGCGGGATGGCGACGCCGACGGCCTCGCTGAAGCCCATCAGGAAGACGCCGCCGAGGATCAGCAGCAGCACGACCGTGATCAGCACGGCGTGCCCGTGGAGGAACCCGGGCAGGTAGGGGTTTTCCAGCAGGTGCACGGAGGCGTCCGCCGAGGACAGGGTGATCGTGATGATCCACGACGTCGCCACGAACCCCAGCAGCACCAGCACGAAGATCTTGCCGCGCCAGAACGGCAGCAGGTCCTCCAGCATCGCCACCGACCCCTGCCCGCGCGGGCTTTCCCGGGCGACGCGCCGGTACATCGGCAGCATCCCGAGCAGCGTCAGCGCGACGATCAGCAGGGTCGCCAGCGGCGAGAGCGCGCCCGCGGCGAGGGCGGCGATCCCCGGCAGGTAGGACAGGGTCGAGAAGTAGTCGACGCCGGTCAGGCACATGACCTTCCACCAGGCCTGCGGCTTGGCGTGGTCCTCGGCCGCTTCCGGCCCCGAGGGCGACACCCGGTGCTCCAGCAGCCACCGCACGGCCGGGCCGGACGGCGGCTTCGCCTGCACCGGACTGTCCACGACGGCCGGAACCACGAATTCTGGTGCGGTGCTCAAGCTACGACTCCCCGATCGGCGGCATGCTGCACTCCCGGGCGCAAGAATGCCCGACCCGCGCCGGACCGGCGTACCCGGGCCCGGCGCACCCGGCCTGGTCCGGCGCCGGGCCCGGACAGCCCTGACGTCCGCGACCGTCGAGCCGGCCCCCTGTCCGAAGTCTCCTGGCACGGCCGCGAGTCCACCGGCGCGGCCAAGCCCGGACACCAGGCTGTCCAGGCCCGCAAGACCCGGGGACCACCCCAGCCCCGATCGCCTGACGTCCGCGGCCGTCGAGCCAGCCCCGCTGCCCGGAAACTGCATCCACGCCCGCGAGCCCACCGGCGCGCCCAAGCCCGGACGCCGGGCCGTCCAGGCCCGCAAGACCCGGCGATCGCCCCCAGCCCCGACAGCCTGACGTCCGAGCCGGCCCCGCTGCCCGGGAACTGCTTGCACGGCCGCGAGCCCACCGGCGCGGCCAAACCCGGACGTCGGGCGTTCCAGGCCCGCAAGACCCGGGGATCGGCCCCGGCCCCGACAGCCTGACGTCCGAGCCGGCCCCGCTGCCCGGAAACTGCATCCACGCCCGCGAGCCCACCGGCGCGGCCAAACCCGGCCGTCGGGCCGTCCAGGCCCGCAAGACCCGGGGATCGGCCCCGGCCCCGATAGCCTGACGTTCGTGACCGTCGAGCTGGCCCTGCTGTCCGGGGTCTCCTTCCGCGGCCGGGAGCTCACCGGGTCCCGGCCGGGGGCGCTGCTGGCCCTGCTCGCGGGCACCCTGCGCACGGGGTGCGGCGCGGACCGGCTGGTCGCCGAGCTGTGGCCGGACGAGCGGCCCGAGCACCCGGCCAAGGCGTTGCAGGTCCTGGTTTCGCGGACCCGGGCGCGGCTCGGCCCGGACGTCATCGTGAACACCCCCACCGGCTATCGCCTCGCGCTGCGCGAAGAGCAGGTCGACACCGCCGCCGTTCTGCTCCACGCGGCGGCGAGCGAGCGGGCCGCCCGCGACGGCGACCACGCGGGCGCCCTCGGCCACGCCGAAGCCGGGCTCGCGCTCTACGACGGGCCCGCGGACGCCGCCCCGACCGGCCCGCTGTCCGCGCTGCGGGCCGCTCGCGCCACGACGTACCGGAATCTGGCCCGTTCCCGGGCGCTCGCCCTGGCCCGGCTCGGCCGGTACGCCGAGGCGGCCGGCCCGCTGGCCGAAGTCCGGCGGGACCGGCCGTCGGACGAGGAAGTCCTGCTGGAGCTGCTGCGCTGCGAGGCCACGACCGCGGGGCCGGCCGCGGCCCTGAAGCGCTACGAGGACCACCGGCGGGCCCTGCGCGACGAGCTCGGCAGCGACCCCGGACCCGCGCTGCGGGCCCTGCACCGCGAGCTGCTGCTCGCCGACGCCCCCGCGCAGCGCCACGGCGTCCGCCACGAACCGAACCCGCTGCTGGGCCGGGACCGGGACATCGCCGCGGTCACCGCGCTGCTGCGCACGTCGCGGGTCGTGTCGATCGCCGGCCCCGGCGGTCTCGGGAAGACCCGGCTCGCGCACGCCGTCGGCCGCCAGGCCGACCAGCGGGTGGTGCACTTCATCGAGCTGGCCGGGCTCACCTCCGACGGCGACGTCGCGGCGGCGGTCGCGGCCGAGTTCGGCGTGAGCGGCGGCGCGGCGCTCGCCGACGTCGCCGAAGCCCTCGGCGCGAACCCCGTGCTGCTGATCCTGGACAACTGCGAGCACGTCGTGCGCGGTGCGGCGGACCTGGCGCACGGCCTGGTCTCGCTGAGCGGCGAGCTGCGCGTGCTGACCACCAGCCGGGCCCCGCTCGGCCTGTCGTCCGAGGCGGTCTACCCGCTACCGGAGCTGGACCTCCCGACGGCCGCCGAGCTGTTCACCCAGCGCGCCCGGGCGGCCCGGCCCGGCGCCGACCTGCCGCCGGAGGCCGTCCGGACCCTCTGCGAGCGACTGGACGGACTGCCGCTCGCGGTCGAGCTGGCCGCGGCCCGGATCCGGACCCTGTCCGTCGCCGAGATCGGCGAGCGGCTGGCGGACCGGTTCACCGTGCTGCGCGGGACCGCCCGGGACGCCCCCGGCCGGCACCGGACGCTGCACGCCGTCATCGACTGGAGCTGGCACCTGCTCGACGGCACCGGGCAGGCCGCGATGCGCGCGCTCTCGGTGTTCCCCGGCGGCTTCACGGCCGGCGCCGCCCGCCACCTGCTCGGTGACGACGGCGTGCTCGAGCAGCTGGTCGACCAGTCGCTGCTGAAGGCGGCCGACGACACCGCGGGCACCCGGTTCCGGATGCTGGAGACCGTGCGCGAGTTCAGCGGGGCGCGCCGCGACGAGATCGACGGCGAAACCGGCCGCGTGCTCGGGGCTTTCCTGTCCTGGGCCCGGGATTTCGGGACGACGCACCACGAGTCGGTCGTCGGTCCCGACCTCGTGCAGGCCGTCGGGCGGATCCGGGTCGAAGAGGACAACCTGGCACTGGCCCTGCACCACGGGCTCGAGCGCGAAGACGGCCCGGCCGTCGCCGCGATCGCGGCCGTCCTGGGCAGCCTATGGGTCACCGAGTCGAACTTCACGCGGCTCACCGCGCTCGCCGAGGACACCGCGTGGCTGCTGTCGCACTACCGCCCGGCGCCCGGCCTCCTCGAAGCCACCCGGACGGCGGCCGTGCTGGGCGCGCTCATCAGCCTGCTCATGCGCACCCCCTCGGCCCGCCGCACCCTGGTCACCCTGCGCCGGCTGCCGGCCGCGCCGCCGGACGACCCGGTCCGGGCCATCCAGGCGGCGTTGTGCGCACCGGATGACGCTGCGCTGCAACGGCTCTGCGACAGCGACCGGCCGATCCTCGCGGGCATGGCCTGCTACGTCGCCAGCTACGCCAGGGAAAGCGCCAACGACCTCGAAGGCGCGCTGCGGGCGGCCCGCCGGATGCTCGCGCGGCTCGAGCACGACGGCACGCCGCTGCCGGTGGCCCTCGCGCACGCCCGTGTCGGCGAGCTGTGCCTGCAGGTCGATCCCGGCGACGAAGCCCTGCGGCACATCGACATCGCGCTGTCGCTGCTCGAAGAGCTCGGCGCGCGCTCCACGTCCACCCGGGCCCGCTGGGCGAAGGTGCTGGCCAACCTGCAGCGCGGCGCGTTCGACGAGGCCGAGCAGGGCCTGCAGCCGGGCGCCGGGGACGACGAACCGATCGGGTTGCCGATGTTCGACGTCTGTTCCCGCGCCGAGATCCTGCTCAGCCGCGGCGACGTCGAGGGTGGCCTCCGCCTGTGGCGGCAGGCCGCCGACCACCTGCGCGCCACCCCTGGCGCGGGGCTCTGGAAGTGGGAGGTCCAGGCCGTCGCGGTGGTCACCCACGCCCGGCACGACCGGGTGGACCTGGTCGCGGACGTCGTCGCGGGCCTGCCCGGCCCACTGTCCACAATGGTCACAACGGCGCCGGTCGTGGAGTTCCCCGCGTGCGGCTCGCTTTTGGTGGCACTGGCCGTTTCCGACCTCGGCCGCGGCGACACGGTCTCGGGTGCCCGGCTGGTCGCGCTCGCCGAGCGGTTCGGCCTGCAACGGTCCTTCCAGCCGGCGATGTCGATCACGCGGCTGCGGGAGGTCGCGGAACGAGCCGGCCCGACCGCGTACGCCGAGGCCGTCTCGGCGTACGCGGACCTGGACCACGACGGCCTGCGCGCGGCGGCCTCGGCCGAGCTGCGTTCCCGGGATCAGCGGGGATCCCGCTTGAACAACGCCCGCGCCCAGAAATAGCCTGCCCACCAGCCCGCAGCGACCAACCCGTGCCCGGCGTACGCCAATCTGGACCACGACGGCCTGCGCACCGCAACCTCAACCGAGCGGGAATCCCAGCATCAACGCGGATCCCGCCGGAACAACAACCGGAAGCAGCCAGGCCGCACGCCCCCACGAGAACCAACCTCGACCACGACCGCCCGCGCACCACAACCTCAACCGAGCTGGAATCCCAGCACCAGCGCGGATCCCGCCGGAACAACAACCGGAAGCAGCCAGGCCGCACGCCCCCACGAGACCCAACCTCGACCACGACCGCCCGCGCACCACAACCTCA
>NZ_JBICSQ010000021.1:0-20831 GCF_043197175.1 Amycolatopsis sp. NPDC049252 | reverse complement strand
CAACCGAGCTGGAATCCCAGCATCAGCGCGGATCCCGCCGGAACAACGCCCGCGCCCAGAAATAGCCCGCCAACGCCAGCCCGACACACCAGCCCACGGCCACCAGGCCGTGCCCGGCGACCGGGGTGCCCAGCAGCAGGCCGCGCAGGGCGTCGATGACCGGGGTGAACGGCTCGTGCGCCGCGAACCAGCGGACCGCGCCCGACATCGCGTCCGGGGAGACGAACGCGCTGCTGAGGAACGGCAGCAGCTGGACCGCGAACGTGAACGGCGCGGTGCCCTCGGCGGTCCTGGCGGCCAGCCCGACCGCGACGCCGAGCCAGGTGAGGGCGAGGGTGAGCAGGGCGAGGATCCCGAAGGCGCCCAGCCAGCGCAGCGGGTCGCCGTCCGGCCGGAAGCCCAGCAGCACCGCGACCGCGACCACCAGCACCGCGCTGACCAGCGTCCGGACGGTCGAGCCGACGACGTGGCCGGTCAGCACCGACGCGCGGGAGATCGCCATCGTGCGGAACCGGGCGATGACGCCGGCGGTCATGTCGCGGTTGACCGCCATCGCCGTCGTCGTGGCGCCGTAGCCCACGGTCATCAGGAGGATCCCGGCGACGAGGTAGTCGATGTACCCGCGCCCCTGCGCCGCCGGCCCGAGCCCGGCGGTCAGCGCCCCGCCGAACACCCCGACGAACAGCAGCAGGAGCACGACCGGCAGGGCGATCGTCATGACCATCGCTCCCGGGTTGCGGAGCGTGTGGCGGAAGTTCCGCCGCACCATGGTCGTCGCGTCGCTCATCGGGCGGTCTCCTTCGCAGTGGTGGTGGTGTGGCCGGTGAGGGCGAAGAAGACGTCGTCGAGGTCCGGGGTGTGCACCGACAGCTCCTCGGGGTCGATCCCGGCGTCCTCCAAGCGGTCCAGCACGGCCCGCAGCGCACGGACACCGCCGTCGCCCGGCACCTGCAGGGTGACCGTCTCGTCGTCACGGCGCCCTTCGCCGAACGCGCGCGCGGCCGCGTCGAGGTCGGCGGCGTCGCGGAACTGCAGGCGCACGTGACCGCCAGGGACGCTCCGCTTGAGCTCCTTCGCGGTCCCGGCCGCGACGATCTCGCCGTGGTCGAGGACGGCGATCCGGTCGGCCAGCTCGTCGGCCTCCTCCAGGTACTGCGTGGTGAGGAAGATCGTGACGCCGCCGGCCACCAGCTCCCGGATGATCTGCCACATCGTGCGGCGGCTGCGCGGGTCGAGCCCGGTCGTCGGCTCGTCGAGGAAGATCACCCGCGGGTCCCCCACCAGCGTCATCGCCAGGTCGAGCCGCCGCCGCATGCCCCCGGAGTAGGTCGACGCGAGCCTCCCGGACGCGTCGGCGAGCTCGAACCGGGCGAGCAGCCCGGCGACCCGCCGCCGCCCTTCGGCGCGGCCGAGGTGGTGCAGGTCCGCCATCAGCACCAGGTTCTCCTCGCCGGTCAGCAGGTCGTCCACCGCCGAGAACTGGCCGGTGACGCCGATCGCCGCCCGCACCGCGTCCGGCTCGGCGGCCAGGTCGTGCCCGGCGATCCGGGCCGTCCCGCCGTCCGGGCGGATCAGGGTGGAGAGGATCCGGACCGCGGTGGTCTTCCCGGCCCCGTTCGGCCCCAGCAGCGCGAACGTCGACCCGGCCGGCACGTCCAGATCGATGCCGTCGAGCACGACGTGGTCCCCGAACGACTTCCGCAGACCGGTGACCGCGATCGCGGGTGCGACGCTGTCCATGTGCCTCCTTTGCCCGCGTGACCTGGGCGGTCACGACGAGAGGAAGATGCGGGGCGCGGGATTCACGACGGTTTCACCGCGGTTTCCGTCGGTTTCCGGCGCGACTTCGCGTGCCGCCCGGCGCGAACGCCGGTCCGGCCGGTACACTGGCCGTAGCCGGGAGCGCCGACGTGTGGTCGAGCCCCGCAAACCTGTACTTCTGCTTCACCGGCCCCGCTGCTCACAGCCGTGGCCGGTCCGTCCGGCTCGAGGGACCTGGTCCCGGCCGGCGGTCTCACCGAAACCAGCTTCGGCGGCGCGCAGCCGCCCTCAGCGGTTTCCCACGAAAGGATCTTCCGATCAGCAATTCCACAGTGGACAGCTCGTTGTTCAGCCACCCCGTCGTCGAGCAGCCCGGCCACGAGGCGCTCACCACCCCGCAGCACAACCGGTACGGAGGCCTGTTCCTCCAGCCGTTCTACACCCCGGAGTCCATGGCCGACGAAGAGTTCGAGCCCGCTCCGCAGCAGCGCTCCCGCAAGGCCCACGACCCGTCCGGGCGCCGCGGCCGCCGCTGAGCCGCGCGCGTACATCAGAACAGCGCCACGTCGGTCGTGGCATCGGCAGGCTTCGTGGCGGGTCGCAGCCGCAGCCGGACGGTGAGCACCACGCCGGCCGCGAGCGCGACCAGCACGTAGGCGTTGCCGAGAACCACTTGAAAAGGATCCCAGGCGAGCTCGCGGTGAGCGCCCTCCGGCACCGCGGCCAGCGCGCGGCCGGTGAACACCGCCACGACGCCGGCCAGCGCGGCCCACCGGCCCGCCAGGTAGCCGGCCAGCGCCACCACCCAGATCCAGTGGTGCGTCCACGACAACGGGCTCACCAGCAGGGCGCAGCCCGCCGACACGAGCAGGGCGGCGCGCGGATCACCGCGCCGGTGGAAGTCGCGCACCAGGATCGCCGCGACGGCGAGGCACAACGCGGCCAGTGCGGCGTACCAGGCGATCGAGGTCACGCCGAGCCGGACGAGCAGACCGTGCAGGGACTGGTCGAGCACCCAGTCGACGGAGCCGGCGTTGCGGTTGTCCACGACCGCGGACGACCAGTAACGCCACGAGTCGCCGGGCAGGACCAGCACGCCCACCGCGCTCGCGCCGAAGAAGGTCGCCAGGGCCCGCCACCCCTCGGCGCGCCGTCCGGTCAGGAAGAGGTGCGCGATGAAGATCAGCGGTGTCAGTTTCACCGCCGCGGCCAGCCCGACCAGTACCCCGCCGTACCGCCGGGTCCGCGCGGGCAGCACGTCCGCCACGACCAGCACCATCAGCACCGCGTTGATCTGCCCGAGCGACAGCAGGCGCCACACCGGTTCCAGGACAGGCAGAGCGCCCAGCACGACGAGCGGGGTGGTCCCGGCGAACCGGTGCAGCACCGACCACACGGCGAGCACCGAGCCCGCCGCGAGCAGCAGCCACACCAGCGGCACCGGAAGCCCGGCCAGGGGCAGGAACAGCAGCGCGGCGACCGGCGGGTACGTGAACGGCAGCTCCAGCGCCGACTTCGGGTCCAGCGCCGACAGCGGCTCGTACAGCGGCTGCCCGTGCAGGACGGCCAGGGCACCGGCCCGGTAGACCGCGCTGTCCGTGCCGAGCGGCGTGCCCTCGAGCCAGTGGTAGACCGCGATTCCCGCCAAGGCGGCGAGGACCACCGACAAGAGGCAGGCCGAAACTCTTTTCCCTGTGAACACAAGGAAAAACTAGGCAACCGCGGCGAACCCGTCGTCGTGCCGGAGAGCTGTCTTCCCCTGCCTTCCCGGTACCACTACGCCGGGCTCGTGCTACCGGCGTATCACTCGCCCGGTACCACCAGCTTCGCCTCGTACGCCAGGACCACCGCCTGCGCCCGGTCCCGGACCCCGAGCTTGCCCAGCACCCGGCTGACGTGGGTCTTGGCCGTCTGCTCGGCGATCACCAGCTCGGTCGCGATGTCCACGTTGGACAGTCCGCGCGCGATCAGGCGGAGGACCTCGGCCTCCCGCGCGGTCAGGCCGGCCAGCCGGGTGGTGTCCTGGGTGCGCGGCCTCCGCCCGGCGAACCCCGCGATCACCCGGCGCGTGACGGCGGGGGCGAACAACGCGTTGCCGCCGGCCACCATCCGCACCGCGGCGACGAGGTCGTCCAGCGGGGAGTCCTTCAGCAGGAAGCCGCTGGCCCCGGCGGCCAGCGCGCCGTAAACGTATTCGTCGGCGTCGAACGTCGTCAGCATCAGCACGCGAGGTCCGCGGCCGGGGTCGCCGCCGAGGATCCGCCGGGTCGCGGCCAGCCCGTCCAGCTCCGGCATCCGGACGTCCATCAGCACGAGGTCCGGCCGCAGCCGGTCGCACGCGGCGACGGCCTCGATCCCGGTGGCGGCCTCCCCGACCACCTCGATGTCCGGCTGCGCGTCGAGCACCGCGCGGAAACTCTGCCGGACCATGGTCTGGTCGTCGGCGATCACGACCGTGACGGCCATCGTGTCTCCCTGTCCTCCAGCGGAACGGTCACCGTGACCGCGAAGCCACCTTCTGCCCGCTGTCCCGCGGAAAAGCTACCGCCGAGCGCCGCCGCGCGTTCACGCATGCCGAGCAGGCCGTGCTTCGCGCGCCCGCCCGTCTCCTCCGGCACCCCCGAAACGGCACCGGTGTCCCGCACGGTGAGCCGCAGCTCGCCCGGGTCGATGTGCAGCACCACCTCGACCGCCGCGCCGGGTGCGTGCCGCACGGCGTTGCTGAGTCCTTCCTGGACGATCCGGTACGCGGACAGGGCGACCCCGGCCGGCAGGTCGCGGTACTCGCCACGCAGCTCGAACCGCACGACGGTACCCGCCGCGCGGACCCGTTCCACCAGTTCCTCGATCCGCTCGGCGCCGGGCTGCGGCTCGGTCTCCGGGACCGACTGCTCCGCGCGCAGCAAGCCGAGCATGCGGCGCATCTCGGTCATCCCGTCCCGGGCCGTGTCCTGGATCACCTGGAACTCGTCCCGCAGCCCCTCGTCCAGCCCGGGAAACCGGTAGCGCGCCGAGTCCGCGCGCATGGCCAGCACCGACATGTGGTGGGCGACCACGTCGTGCAGTTCACGGGCGATCCGGGCGCGCTCCTCCAGCACGGCCCGGTGCGTGGCCTCGTCGGCCAGGTCCCGTTCGGTGCCGCGCAGCCGGGACACCAGCCGGCCGAACACCAGCGGCACCGCGAGCAGCACGGCGATCGGGACCAGCTCGTCCCGCACGTTCGCGTGCAGGGCGCTCACCCCGACCGAGATCAGCCACACGCAGCCCAGCACCTGCGGACGGTGATGCCTGCCGACCGCGGTGAACACCGGGATCGCCGCCAGCGCGAGTCCGGGAGCCCACGGCCAGCCGAACCGCGCGTGGGGCCCGTAGAGCTCGTCCGCGAAAGCGACCACCACGATCAGCAGCCGCCAGGCCCACAGCGGGTGCAGCAGGGTGAGCGCCACCGCGACGGCCGTCGCGGCACCGGCCAGGGCGAGCGCGCCCGCCGGGGCGCGATCGCCGGGGACCAACGCGAGCACCCCGGCCACGAGGGCGAGCAGCCCGACGAGGACCCGCTGGGAGGATCCCGTGACGTTCGCCGGGCGCGCTCCCGCGAAGACGGTCTGCCACACCGCGTCCGCGGCCCCGCGCGCCACGGCGTCCACGCGCGTGCTCGTGATCCTCATCGGCGGCGACCCTACACAGCCGCAGGTCCCGGCGGCGCTGTCACGTCCGGCCCGCGGTGCTTCGACCGCACCAGGGGCAGGAAGAGGTCGTCGACGATCGCCTGGATGCGTGCGGCGTTCGGGGGCTCCAGGTCCATCAGCAGGTCGTGGCGCACCAGGTCGAACGGCATGGCCAGCACCACGGCGGGGATGCGCGCCAGATCGATTTCGCCGCGGTCGTGGGCGCGCTGGTAGAGGGCCCGCGTGAGCGGCCGTTCGCCCATGGCCTTGTCGCGCACCTGCGCCGGGGTCAGGCCGGTGTCGGCCAGCAACCCGGAAAACGCGCCGGCCGCGGCGATGGCGAAGAAGCCGGCCAGGGCCTCGCTCATGGCCGTCAGCTGGGCGATCAGGTCGCCGCGCAGGCTACCGGTGTCGGGAAGCGCGACCGGGTGGGCCGCGCGGTGGTGCTCGATCGCCGCGAACACGAGCTGGTCCTTGTTGGCCCACCGCCGGTAGAGCACGGCCTCGCTGGTGCGCGCACGTACCGCGATCGATTCCATCGTCAGGCGGGCGTAACCGACCTCGACCAGCTCGTCCCAGCCGGCGGCGAGCAGCTCGGACTCCAGCTGTTTGCCGTGCCGCCGTCGGCGGACGGGTTCCCCGGTGACCACCCGGCTCACGATAGAAAGTCTTTCCTTTCTTGGCAAGCGCGGCTACCGTGCGATAGAAAGTGATTCCTTTCTTACGCGGGGTGGACGATGACCGAGACGACAAGACCGATCCTGATCGCCGGCGCCGGCCCGACCGGACTGACGCTGGCCTGCGAACTCGCCCGCGCCGGCGTCCCCTTCCGCCTGGTCGAGGCCGCCCCCGGGCCGCAGCCCGGCTCGCGCGGCAAGGGCGTCCAGCCGCGCACCCTCGAGGTGTTCGACGATCTCGGCGTCGTCGGCCGGGTGCTCGCCCACGGCCGGATGGCCATGCCGATCCGGTCGACCACCCCCGACGGCCAGGTCACGCTGGGCGGCGACGCACCCGCGAGCCGCCCTGACGTCCCGTATCCGGCCAGCCTGATCACGCCCGAGTGGCGGGTCGAGGAGGCACTGCGGCTGCGGCTGGCGGAGTTCGGCGGCGCGGTCGAGTTCGGCACCACGCTCGACGGGTTCGAACAGACGGCCGACGGCGTGTCGGCGGTGCTCGTCAGGAGCGGCGAAGCCGAGACGGTCACCGCTAGCCGGCTGGTCGGCTGCGACGGTGGCCACAGCGTCGTCCGCAAGCAGGCCGGCATCGCGTTCGAAGGCGAGACCCGCGACGCGGTGCGGATGATCGTCGCCGACGTCGAGGTCGACGGCCTCGATCGCGACGCCTGGCACATGTGGCGGCAGCCCGACGGCCTGGTCACCCTCTGCCCGCTGCCCTCGACCGGCGCCTTCCAGTTCCAGGCCAGCATCGCGCCCGGCCAGAACCCCGACCTCGGCCTCGCGAACCTGCAGGCGATCCTCGAGCGGCGCAGCGGCCGCACCGACCTCCGGCTCCACGAGCCCGCGTGGTCGTCGTTGTGGCGCGCCAACATCCGCCTCGCCGAGCGCTACCGCGCGGGCCGGGTGTTCCTCGCCGGCGACGCCGCGCACATCCACTCCCCCGCCGGCGGCCAGGGGATGAACACGGGCATCCAGGACGCGCACAACCTCGGCTGGAAGCTCGCGGCCGTCGTGAAGGGCGCCTCGCCGGCGTTGCTGGACACCTACGAGGCCGAGCGGCGGCCCGTCGCCGCCGACGTGCTCACCCTCTCGAACGCGCGGCTCGCGCAGGCGATCGACCAGCAGGGCATCCCGGTCCGTCGTGACGCGAGCACGACGCAGCTCGCCATCGGCTATCGCGGTTCCGCGTTGGCTCGCGACGATCGCGACGACAACGCGCCGCTCCGCGCCGGCGACCGCGCGCCGGACGCGACCGGGCTGACGACGACGGAAGGCGAACGACGGCTGTTCGAGCTGACGCGCGGCGGGCAGTTCACCTTGCTCAGCTTCGGGACCGCCGCTCTTCCGGCCGACGTCCGGACGCTCCAGGTCGTCGAGCGACCGGCCGGACCCGGCGACATCGCCGACACCGGCGGCCACCTCGCGGCCGCGTACGGCGCGGCCGAGGGCACTCTCGTAGTGATCCGCCCCGACGGTTACGTCGGGCTGATCTCCGACGCCGGCGACGTCTCGGCGGTGGCGGCGTACCTCACGGAGATCGGCCGGCCGTCCGTCACCGAGAGCGTGTTACGGTGACGGTATAACTATACCGGTACCGAGGTAGCGAGGACATTCGTGATCGAACTGAAGACGCCTGCGGAGATCGAGCGCATGCACGTGGCCGGCCGTTTCGTGGCCGAGGTGCTCAGCGAGGTCGGCCGGCTCGCCGACGTCGGCGTCAACCTGATGGACCTGGAGCACCACGCGCGCGGCATGATCAAGCGGCGCGGCGCGGAATCGTGCTACTGGGACTACTCGCCGTCCTTCGGCGACGGCCCGTTCCGCAACGTCATCTGCCTCTCGGTCAACGACGCGGTGCTGCACGGCCTCCCCCACGACTACGTCCTGCGCGACGGGGACGTGCTCACCGCGGACCTCGCGGTCGGCATCGACGGCTGGGTGGCCGATTCGGCGCGCACGGTCATCGTCGGCACCGCCGCCGAAGAGGACCTGCGGATCATCCGGGCCACCGAGGAAGCGCTGGAGGCGGCGATCGAGGCGGCGCGCCCGGGCAACCGCCTCGGCGACATCTCGGCGGCGATCTACGCGGTGGCGTGCGGCTACGGCTACCCCGTCAACACCGAGTTCGGCGGGCACGGCATCGGCCGCACCATGCACGAGGACCTCCACGTCTCCAACAAGGGCCAGCCGGGCCGCGGGATGAAGCTCCGGCCGGGCCTGACCCTCGCGCTCGAGCCGTGGTTCGCCCGCACGACCGACAAGATCGTCTACGACGAGGACGGCTGGACGATCCGGTCGGCCGACGGCTCGCGCACGGCCCACTCCGAGCACACGGTCGCCATCACCGACGACGCCCCGATGGTGCTCACCCGGCGCGCCGGGGAGACCCCGCCGAAGCGCGGCTGACCGTCCACAAGGGACGCCGGGCCGGGACGAGAGGCCGACCACGTGGCCGATCCGGCCGACCCCGGCCGGTCGCCCTGCTCAGGCGACGGCGAACCGGGTCAGCACCGCGTCCGGCCGGACTTCCGGCAGCGCCCGGCGAAACGCGCGGTAGTAGGCCAGTTCCTCTTTGGACCGCAGGCCGGTGGCCGGGTCGTGGCCCTCGGTCAGTTCGGTGTCGCCGATCCGCTGGTTCCAGTACGGGGTCAGCAGGTCCGCGGCGCCGCTGCCGGTGCCGAACTCCAGTTTGGGGCGCCACAGCAGGTGGCCGGGCAGCCAGCCGGTGAACGCGCGGCGGAGATGACCTTTCTCGAGGCCGTCGGCTTCGAGAGACTTCACGTGGTCCGGCAAGGACATCGCGTGGCCGACCACCCGGGCGTCCAGGAACGGCACGCGCGCCTCGAGCCCGTGCGCCATCGTGACGCGGTCGCAGCGCTGGAGGTTGAGGCCGTGGAGCAGCTCGATGGTGCGCCGCAGCTCGCGGTGCAGCGCCGCCGGGTCGCGGTGGAGTTCGTGGTAGTAGCCGTAGCCGGCGAAGAGCTCGTCCGCGCCCTCGCCGGTCAGCACCGCCTTGACGTGCTGTGCGGCCAGCTCGGCGAGGAACCAGTTCGGCACCGCGCTGCGGATCAGGCCGGCGTCGAACGACTCGACGGACGCGACGACGTCGTCGAGCGCGGCCACGGCTCGGCCCGCGTCGAAGACCGTTTCGTGGTGCTCCGTCCCCAGGAACGCCGCGACCTCGCGGGCCGCGAGCAGGTCGGCGGACCCGGCCACGCCGACGGCGAACGTCTTCAACCGCCGTCCCTCGCGGGTGTACTCGGCCGCGGCGACGGCGGCGACGATGCTGGAATCCAGTCCCCCGGACAGGAAAACGCCGACCTCGACGTCGGCCATCAGGTGCCGCCGGACCGAGTCGACGAGCACGTCACGCGTCCGGCTCTCCAGTTCCGCCGCGGTGAAGCCGTCCTGGACGGGCGCGGCGGTGACGGCGGTCGCGAACCGGACCAGGCCGTCGGCCGGCGTCCACCAGCAGCCGGGCGGGAACATCTCCACCGCGGGCTGGACGTCGAGGGGGAAGGCGCGCATCTCGGACGCGAAGTAGTACAGGCCGCCGACTTCCGCCCAGTAGAGCGGCTTGATGCCGAGGCGGTCGCGTGCCGCGACGAACCGGCCGTCCGGCGTCGCCGCGCACAGCGCCCACATCCCCTCGAGCCGGTCGAACGCCCAGGGCCCGCGCCCGGTCAGCAGCGCGAGGGCCGACTCGCTGTCCGAGGCCGTGGTGAAGTCGTGGCCGGGCAGGCTTTCGCGCAGGTCGGCGTCGTTGTAGATCTCGCCGTTGCAGACCAGCGACCACGGCCCGGGGTCGCCGAGGGGCTGCCGCCCGTTGGCCGGGCCGACGATCGACAGCCGGTTGTGCCCGAGCCACGCCTGCGTGCCCACGCGCGCCTGGCCGGTGTCGTCGGGACCGCGGTGGGCCAGCCGGCCGAGCATGGTCCGGCCGGCGGCCACGACGTCGGAGGTGATCGCTTCGGGGGACGAGGTGTAGCACGCGACTATTCCGCACATGACCCTCACGCTAGGTCGGCCCGTGCGTAGATCTCAACCATAGTTGCGCTCCGCGCACGGCGGCCGGACACTGGGCCGATGGCGAACGACAGTCTGACCAGCGTGCACCGGGCCCTGGAAGTGCTGCGGGCGCTCGGTTCGGGGCCGATGGGGGTCCAGGCGGTCGCCGAGGCGCTGGACGCCGAGAAGACGCAGATCTCGCGGACGCTGAAGGTGCTGCTCGAGGAGGGTTTCGCCGAGCGAGACCCGAAGTCACTGGAGTACCGGCTCGGCTGGCGGCTCTACGCGCTGGCCGGCGCGGCCGGGGACAGCCGGCTCCGCCAGGACGCGCCCCGCGCGCTGCGCGCGCTGGTGCAGGAGCTGGGCGAGGCGGCGTACCTGACCGTCCGGGAAGGCGACGCGGCCCTGACGGTGCTGAGCGAGCAGGCCGGCCGCAGCGTCCAGGCACGCGAGTGGGTCGGCCGCGGCACGCCGTTGAACTGCACGTCCAGCGGGCGCGCCCTGCTGTTCGGCCTGGCCGACGACGAGGTCACCGCCCTGCTGAGGATGCGGCCGGGCCGCCTGCCGGGCACCCGCCACGCCCCGCTGACCATCGCCGCGGTGCTGAAGCGGCTGCGCCAGGAGCGCGCGGCGGGCCACGTGGTCGCGGCGGAGGAACACGAGATCGGCCTCACCGCGGTCGCGGCGCCGGTGCTCGACTTCCGCGGCGCGCCGCTGGCGGCGGTGAACGTTTCGGTGCCCAGCTACCGGCTGACGCCGGAGGTGCTGGAGCGGATCGTGGAGGCGGTCACGGCCACGGCTGCGAACCTGTCGGCCGGCGCGCGGCCCTGAGCCGCGGTGGTTCCCGGCCGGTGGCCACATTCCAGGTACACAAAGGGATTACCCGCCGGGCACCCGAAACCAAGGGGCGCCGCAGCGGTTCACGACCGGCACGAACCGAGCCGCGCCCACCCGGCCCTTGAAACGAGCCTCACCACAGGACTACCCGCCCGGCAACCGAACCCGAGCCCAGCGGCGCCCGAACCCTGACCCGCGCCGGGTGGTGCCCACATCCGCGGCAAGCCCCAAAGCCACCCGACTGACGCCCAAAACCCAGCCACCACAAGGCTCCGGCCCAGCGCAGAACTGAAGACCGCCGCAGGACCCCGCCCGCCGTCCACAACCCACCACGGACCGACCCGCCCGGCGCCCCAGCCGCGGGGGCTACCAGCCGACACTCAGCCCGAGCCCCACCCGCCCGGCGCACGGACCCGAGCCCCACCGCCGTGGTTCACGATCCGCTTCCGGAGCTGAGCAGCGGCGCTCGGCCGGCGGCGCCGCAGTGGCAACCAGCCGCCCAAGCCGAGCCGCGGTGGTTCCCGGCCGCGTCCCGGCGTGTCAGTCCTTCGTCGCGCCGGCCCACATCCGTTCGAACTCCTCGGCGTCGATCACCGTCGGCGTCAGCGCGTCCTGGGCCGCGAGCTCCTCGAACGACGGGAGCGGCACCTCGCTGAGCCCGGTGCGGCCCGTCGAGCGCCAGTCGTCGGCGTAGTGCAGGGTGCCGTCGGGGAAGGCCTCGACCTTGCGGACCTCCCAGCGGTCGTCGTCGAGTTCGCTGTAGATGTCCGCCGGGGCGTCGGCGGCGTCGTGACGCCAGTGCACGTGCAGGTAGTCCATGTCGGGTCTCCGGTTCAGCGCTGCCGCGGCGGCCGCGGGCGGGCCGCGTCGCCCCAGTCTTCCTGCCCCATGCTGTCGCCGAGGTGGGGGCCCTGGGGGTTCGGGCCGTGGCTGACGTGGGAGTCACCGATCTCCACCGGCCGTGGGTTCGGGTGGTTCGTCGGCTGGTCGTTGTGGTGCACCACGTAGACGTCCGGCCGGTGGTCGGACTGCGAGATCGTGTAGCCCTGGCTTTCCAGCGCGGACGGGCTGACCTCGATGTGGTGGGTGAAGCTGGCACCGGAACCCGGGTTGAGCACCAGGGCCTGGGACAGCCCTTCCTGCGACAGCTGTCCCGGCGCGATGTTGGTGAAGTAGCCACCCGAGCCGTACCGGGCGTGCGAGCCGACCAGCGGGTTCTCGGGCGTGCCGTGCGTCCACGCCGAGGGCCGCACGTGGCCGCTGCCCATGATGCCGTTCATGCCGGCTTCGTTGGTGTAGTGGTAAAGGCTCCCGTTCGGGTTGTCCGGGGTGTGCGGCACCGTCGCGTGCGGCGTCGTCGGCAGCGGGTTGTCGTAGTACGGCGGCGGCGGCCGGTTCCCGTTGCGGGGCGGCCGGCTCGGGCCGGCCCCGTTGTTGCCGCCGTTGCCACCGCGGCCGTTGCCACCACGGCCGCCCTGGTTGCCACCGCCGCCACGGCTGGACCCGCCGCCGCCGGAGCCGGACGCGGCGTCGGCGCACGGGGTGAGGCCGGACGGGTCGATGAACGCCAGCGGGTTGGCCACGTACGCCTGCGGGTTCGGCCCGCCGCCCAGGCCCAGCGGGTCGGCGCTGAGGAAGCGCGCGGTGCCCGGGTCGAAGTAGCGGTGGTAGTTGTAGTGCAGGCCCGTCTCGGCGTCGAAGTACTGGCCGGGGAAGCGGAGCGGGGTCACGGCCGGCGCGTTGTCGAGCGGCCGGCCCCAGATCGACTGCGACTGCTGGCGGACGACCACGCCGTCGAGGCCGATCAGCTCCGTCGGGGTGCCGACCACGTCGGTCATGATCGCGTAGAACCGCTGGTCGATCACCTGCTGGACGCCGTCCGGGCCGAGCAGCCGCTCGCTCTGCAGCAGCGGGAGGGCGCTGCCGGGCTCGACGTCCCAGCTGCGCAGCCGCCGCTGCCGGGCCGGGGTCAGCTGGTGCTCCTCGGCCAGCGCGGCGCCGTCCCAGGTGAAGTCGACCTGCTCGGCCACCGTGCCGTCGGCCGCGAGCCGCTGCTTCGCGACCCGCCTGCCCAGCGGGTCGTAGCGGTAGCGCCAGCGCTGCCCGTCGGGGGTGGTGACGCCGGTGAGGCGGTCCTCGGCGTTCCAGGTGAACCGCCAGACCTGCGGCCGCCCGTCCAGCCCCGGGGCGACGCGCTCGACGAGCCGGCCCTGCTGGTCGTGGGCGTAGCGGGTGGCGCCGGCGCCGGCGATCCGCGTGCCCGCGTACGTCCGGGGCCCGGCGAGCGGGTCGGGCACGGCGCCCGCCTGCGCGCCGGTCACGTTGCCGGTGCTGTCGTAGCTGTAGCGCTCGGCGTGCGACCCGGTGACCGCGCTGATCCGGCCCAGCGGGTCGAGCTCGAACGCCCGCGTGCCGGCGGCGGCGTCGTGCATCGCGGTGAGCAGGCCGTCTTCGCGGTAGTCGTAGGCGCGCCGGTGCACCAGGGCACCGCCGGCCGACGCCACGGTCTGCGCGGCCAGCCGGCCCGCCGCGTCCCAGTGCTGGCGCGTGTCGGTGACGCCCCAGCCGCGCTGGACCACGCGGCCCGCCGCGTCGCGGCGCAGGCTCATCGCGTGGCCGCCCACCTGCAGCCCGACCGGCGCGCCGGCGCCGTTGTAGGCCCACTGGCTGACCAGCCCGGACGGCAGGGTGCGCCGGATCCGCCGGCCGAGCGCGTCGTACTCCGAGCGCACGGTGCGGCCGTTGCAGGTCTCCGTCAGGGTCCGGCCCATGGCGTCGTAGGTGAAGCTGACGTCGGCGTCGGCGTTGACCGTGCGCAGGAGCCGGCCCGCGGCGTCGTAGGTCCAGCGGGTGACCTCGTTGCCGGCGCGCTGCTCGACGACCCGGCCCAGCGCGTCGCGGGTGAACGTGAGCGTTTCGCCGGCGCCGTTCGTGCGGCTGGTCAGGTCGCCCGCCGCGTTGTAGGTGTAGCGCAGCACGCGGCCGTCGAAGTCCGATTCCTCGACCAGGTTTCCCGCCGCGTCGTGCCGGTAGTCCCAGCGGCGTCCCTGCTCGTTGCGGACCGCGACGAGCCGCAGTTCCGTGTCGTGGGTGAACTCCATCCGGCTGCCGTCCGGCGCGATCCGCGCGGACGGCAGGTCGAACCCGCCGACCTCGGTCAGCGTCCGCGCGCCGGTGGCGTCGCGGTGTTCGCGAAGGTTGCCTTCACCGTCGTAGGTCCACTGCTCGGTGCCGCCGCCGGGGCGGGTCATGCGCAGCGGGCGGCCCTCGATCGTCCAGGCGTAGCGGGTGGTCTCCCCGGCCGGGCTGGTCTCCGCGGCCAGGCGGCCGAAGGCGTCGTACTCGAACGTGCCGACGGCGCCGGTGGGCCCGGTGACCGACTGGGTCAGGCCGCGCGCATCGGAGACGATGGTGGTCCGCCCGCCGAGCGGGTCGACGATCGTGGCGAGATTCCCCGCCGCGTCGTAGCCGTAGGTGGTGCGGGCGCCCGCGGCGTCGACCACCGCGGTGAGCTCGCCGCGTTCGCCGTACTCCCGCTGCGTGCGCGCGCCGTCGACGTCCACGGTGAGCACCGGCCGGTGCCGCTCGTCGTAGCGCGCCGAGTCGGCGGTGCCGTCGGGGTAGCCGACGCCGACCAGGTCGCCGGCGTCGTCGTAGGTGTAGGTGGTGGCGCCGCCGAGCTCGTCGGTGCGGACGAGCAGCCGGTGGTGCCGGTCCCAGTCGTAGCGGACCTCGTGGCCGAGCGGGTCGATCTCGCGGGCGACCTGGCCCCACTCGGTGAAGTGGTAGGTGATGACCGCGCCGAGCGAGTTCGTCGCGCGGGTGACGCGCGCGGCCGGGTCGTAGTCGAAGGTGTAGTCGAGGTACCCGCCGTCGCCTTCGGTGCGGACGCAGCGGCCGGCGTCGTCGTAGCGGTAGCGGTAGGAGAACCCGTTGCGGTCCTCCCAGTTCGTGATCCGCCCCTCGGCGTCGTAGCCGAACCGCAGCGGACGCCCGGAGGAGTTGACCACCTCGACGAGACGGCGCGCGTCGTCGTAGCGGTAGCGGACCAGCGGGAGGTCGGCCGGGGTGCCGTCCGGCAGCCGGGCACCGCCCACCAGGTCGAGCGCGGTGACCAGGCCGGCCGTCGTCTCGACGCTGAGCAGGTAGCCGCCGGAGTGGCTGATCGTGGTCAGTACGCCGTGCTCGTCGCGGCCGAAGTCGATGCGCGGGCCGGAGCCGCGCAGCACCGACGTCACCGGCAGCTCCGCACCGCCGGACGGCGCGAAGAGCAGGGTCTGCGACAGCTCGGGCATGGTGACGGTGAAGCCGCCGTCGGCGGTGCGGGCCAGCGGCCAGCGGGGCCCGAACTCGGGCAGCACCGAGCCGCTGTCGCCCGGCAGCGGGTAGACCATCAGCGCGCCGTCCTCGGCGGCGAAGCTGACGCCCTCGTCGTCGATCTCCAGCCGCTGGTCCAAAGTGGACGCCCAGGTGCGGCCGAACGACCGGCCGACGCGGTAGTCCGACAGGTGCGTGCGCGAGACGATCAGCGGGAGCGCGGCCCGCAGCTCGACGTCGGTCTGCGGCAGGAACATCCGCCCGCTCGCGACGTCGATCGGGTCACCGCAGTCGGGCAGGTCCTTGGTGGGGGTGGAATTGTGCGGCGGGTTGCCGTTGCCGCCCCGGATGTCACCCTTGGCCCCCGACGAGGTCGTGGCGTCGCCGCCCGGCCCCTTGGCCGGCGGCGGCGTGCCGTTCGGGGTGCTGTCCGGGGTGTCGTTCTTCGGCGGCGGCGGGTCGGTCTTCGGCGGCGGCGGGTCGTTTTTCGGCGGGGTGTGGTCGCCGGACGGCGTCGTCGAGTCGCCACCCTTCGGCGGCGGCGAGTGATCGCCCGACGGCGTCGTGGAATCGCCCCCCTTCGGCGGCGGCGAGTGGTCACCGGAGGGGGTCGTCGAGCCACCGCCCTTGGGCGGTGGCGCCTTCGGCGTGCCGTCGATGCCGCTGACCTTCTTCGGCGGGGCGACCTTGCCGCCGTTCTTGAGGCCCTTCAACGCCTTCGCCGCGTCCGAGAACAGGTCTCCGGCGCGCTTGAGCAGCGGAATCAGCGCCTTGAGCGCCGTCACCAGCCGCTTGACCAGGTCCGCGATCTTCGACGCCGTCTTCGCCACCGCGCCGATCACCTGCGGCACCACCCAGGTGAGCCCGATGCCGAGGGTGAACACGACCTGCAGCGCCCAGCTGATCAGGTGCCCGATCAGCTCCGCGATGATGTCGCGCACCAGGGCGCGCACCGCGGCCACGACCTCGCCTGCGGTCTTCACCCCGCTGGAAGCGCCTTCGCAGCCCTTCTGGGCCGAACCCAGCAACGCGACCGCGTCCTCGGTCCGCTGCCGGTAGGCGTCCGCCGCCGGGCCGGCCCAGGACTGCAGGTCCGACTTCACCATGTCGCCCAGGTCGGTGCCGACACCCTGCAGCTCACCCGCGATGTTCTTCCAGGTCTCCGACTGGGCCGCGATCTCGTCGGCGTTGCCGGTCAGGCCGTCGAGCGCCTGCTTCAACGGGCCGACGTGCTCCATCAGCCACGCCACCCCGGCCGCCAGGATCGCGCCGAACGGGTCCATCGCCATGGACAGCGCGTCCAGCGCGGTGCCCACCGCCCCCATCGCGACCGACGCCCAGTCCCCGCTCTCGATGGCCGACTTCAGGTCGGCCGCCGACTCCATGAGCGAGATACCCGTGTAGGGCTTGGTGGAGTCCTGCGCCTGCGCAACAAGAGGGTTGGTCACCCGTTCAGGCTAGCTGGCCACCACTCGGACATACGCAGGTCATCGGTCGGACACCCGCCCGTCCCCCGACCGGAGGTACAAAAGGGCATCCGGCGGCCCCGCATCATCGGACCAGGCGGCCGTTTCCGCCGAAACCGGACAGGGAGTGCCGTCCCCGGGCGGGGCGGTCCGGGCGTCAGTTCCGCGCCGGGAAGGCGGTACCGGTCAGCCGCTCGCTCGGCAACACCGAGCAGCTGCGCGTACCGGACCTCAGGCCCCGACGGCGGCACCCGGCAGTGAAATCTGCCGCACCGACTCCAGCGCGAAACCGGACAACACGACCCGGGCCGAGCAGCGGCTCACGCCCGAGCCGGCCGACGGCACCCGGCGCAGCACGACCTCGTACATCCCCCGCGGCGCGGACACCAGCACCACCCGGGAGTCACCGTGCGTGTGTTCCTCGACCGCCAGCACGGCGTCCACGCCCCGCGCGCCGACGCGGCCGCGGACGGCGATCTCGGCGAACTGTGCCGACGGGCTTTCCGCCGAGGTGCGGCCGCGGAGGTGCTCCAGGCGGACGTTGCCGCTCAGCGCCTCCTTGGCCACCAGCTCGGCGTCCGCCACGCCGAGGCCGCCGTGCAGGAAGCCGTCCGGGACCGTCAGCAGGTTGCCCGCCCAGCGGTCACCGCCGACGTGGCTGACCTCCCAGACCTGGCCGGGGTGGTTCTGGGCCAGGCCGGCGACCACCGGCCGGCCGTAGACCGCGCAGCACATGTCCTTGCTGCCGTGCGTGCAGACCAGGAACAGCGGCCCGGCCACGGAGATGCCGTGGCCGCCGCGGCCGGCCGCGACCGCGGCGAAGTCGAGATCGGCGAGCTCGGCGAGGTCGTTCACCTCGAGCCGCTCGAGCCACCGCCGCCCCGGGCGGCCGCTGGCCAGGAACACCGTGCGCGGCGCGCCCGGTACCCGCGCGTGCCTGCCCGGTTTCCGGATGAGCAGCGGACGCAGGCCCGCCTGCCGGGCGGCGTCCAGCTGCCCAGCGGGAAACACCTGGTCGACGGTCGTTTCGAGAGCGTCGGGGCCCCACGCGCCCGGCTGCTCGATCAGCAGCCACGACGTCATGCGACCCGCGGTTCCGGCGGGGTCACCTCCGAGCGCGCGGGCGAGCGTGGCGCACCCCGGCTCGGCGTCCGGTTTTCCGGCGCAAGCTCCCCCTGGAACACCGGAGCTCGACTTAGGCATGCCTAAGCATATCGGACTACGCCGTCGAGAGCAGCCCCTGTGTGACCAACTCCCCGAGCAGCGCCCGCAGGGTCACCCCGTCGAGGGAGGGAACGGCGTCCGCGAGCACCCGGACCTCGCGCGGCGAACCGTCGAGCAACGCGGCCAGCACCGGGCGCGCGATCGCCGCGAACACCAGCCGTTTCCCGGCCGCGACCAGGGCAACCGTGCCCTCGCCGTCGTCGAGCGCCGCCCGCGGGGCGAGCAGCCGGACCGCGAAGTCGTCCCCGGGCGGGAGCAGCTCCGCCGTCGCGGACCACGGCAGCCCGATGCGCGGGTGCGCCGGGGCCTGGGCGTCCCGATCGGCGAGGAACCGGTCCACCAGGTCGTCGGTCATCAGCTCGGCGAGCTGCTGGCGCAGCTGCGCCGCCCGCTTGGTCCGGTCGCCCGGGCCCGCGAACCGCGGCAGGTCCTCGCGGAACAGCTCGTCGGCCCGCACCTGGTCGGCGAGCCAGGCCACCAGGTCGACGCCGGTGGCCGGGGTGAACCCGATGGTCAGGTGCAGGGACTCCTCGCCGACCGCGGAGACGTCGTGCCAGTGCCCGCGCGGCACGTAGAGGACGTCGCCGTCCTCCAGCAGGAAGTCTTCGAGGGGCTCGCCCTCCGGCCGTGGCGGGAGCTCGACGTCCCGCTGCAGCGGGGAAGGCCGGGTGATGCCGTGCAGCCGCCAGCGTTTGCGGCCGGCGAGCTGGATGATGAACGCGTCGTGGTCGTCCCAGTGCACGTCGAACCCGTGCGTGGTCCCCCACCCGGCGTACAGGTTGACCTGGACACGCTCACGCAGGTCGTGTTCGAGCCGCGCCGCCAGGTCGCCGACCGGCTCGACGAGCTCGTTGACCGAGTCGAGCACGAGGGTCGCCCCGGCGCGCAGCCGCTCGGCGAACGGCGCGGACAGCACGCGGGGCACCAGCCCGGTGCGCCGGGTCTGCACCATTTCGGTGTAGGTGTGCGCGGGCACGACCTCGCCGTCGAGGGCGAGGCGCAGCCGCGGGAAGTCCAGGCGGTGCTGCCGCAGGACCCGGTCGAGGTCCGTCCACCGGAGCAGGGACGCGAACCGCCCGGGCCGCCCGGTGAACCGCCGGGGCGCGCGCCCCAGCACGTCGGAGTGGAACTGGCCGGCCTCGAGCGGAGCCACGAGGTCGGCCAGTCCCGGAACTGCCGTCACGACAGCCCTTCGCCGGGCTAGTCGTTACCGTCGTTGTCGGCCACCGCGCCGTTCGCCTTGCCGCGATCGACGGCGGCGGGCAGCGCCTCCACGCTCAGCAGCAATCCGCTGACCGGCGCCTGGTTCTCAGTTGCCGTGTGTTCCTGCCCCATCCGGACCTCCCAAGACATCGACGACTGGTCGGCTTCACGCTACGTCAGGCCGACTTTGCCGTCATCGATCATTTGAGTAGTCCTCACTCACGCGAAGGCCTCGCCGGTGGTGGCCTCCTGCGCCAGGTCCAGCAGGGTGCTGTGCAGGCTGGGTTCCCCGGGGCCGAGGACGTCCAGGGCCAGCGCGCTCAGCGCGATCCGGTTGGGCAGGCCGGTTTTGGTGATCAGGTTGCCGACGTGGCGTTCCACCGTGCGGGGCGACAGGTGCAGCCGGGCCGCGATCTCCTGGTTGTTCAGCCGGCCCGCCAGCAGCCCGAGCACCTCGTACTCCCGGGCGGTGACGCCGGCCGAGCGCAGCCGCGCCGGGATGTCGTCGGTGCCCGCGCGGTGCTGCGGGACCCGGGCGCCCGTGCGCCGCAGCAGGGCGCGGCACGCCCGGGCCACCGCCGGGACCTTGCCCCGGTGGAAGTACCGCTCGGCGGCGCGCAGCCAGCCGACCGGGTCGCCCCAGCCGTCGTCCAGGGCGGCCTCGCCCACCAGCCGCAGGGCGAGGTGACGGCTGGTCGCGTACGGCTCGGCGACCCGCAGGGCCTCGACCATCGCCCGTTCGGCCTGGCGGCGCTTGCCCTCCCGGCCGAGCAGGACGGCGCGGGCGAACTCGGCGAACTGCCGGTCCCAGCGCAGGGCCGCCGCCGGGTCGGCGTGCACGGCCCGCCACTCGGGACGGCCCGCCGTGCCGTCCACCACCCGCAGCAGCAGGTGCAGCCCGAACCGGCCGGAGAGGTGGTCGATGTCGCCGCCGGCCTCCTCGTGGTGCGCGGCCAGCGCGAGGTCCTCCCGGGCGCGGGCGCGGTCCTCCTCCAGCAGGGCGCAGAACGCGCCGGCCAGGCCGTGGATGCGGGGCGCGTGCAGTGTGACGTCCCCTCGGTGACGCCCGAATTCGGTCAGCGCTTCGGTCAGCGCCGCGCGGTCGCCCCGGTGCCCGGCGAGCACCACCCGCAGCAGGAGCACGTAACGCGTGGTCTCGGCTTGGCGGAACCGGATCGTCGCGTCCAGTGCGTGGTCGAGCAGCTCGCCGGCCTCGGTGAGTTCGCCGCGCAGGATCGCGTGCAGGGCCAGGCCGGCCTCGGCCTGGTAGCGGGCGGTCACCGAACCGGCCGCGCTCGCCTGCTCGCGGGCCCGGTTCAGCCGGGTGAGGTCGCCGGTGCGCAACGCGTCGTCGTGGCCCAGCCGGACCAGCGCGTGCAGCTCCCAGAGCGGCAGGCGGTGCAGCACAGCCAGCGAGTGGGCGTGCTCGAGGTGGGCGGTGGCCTCGGCCGCGTCGCGCTGCCGGGCGATCGCGGCGAGCAGCAGCCAGGCCTGGCAGGCCACCACCGGCAGCGGCACCGATTCGGCGACCGTCGCCGCCCGCCGGGCCAGCGCCTCGGCGGCGGCGCGCCGGTCCGGGCCCGGCTGGTCGTAGGCGAGGTGTGCGGCGACCACGTCGATCACGGCGACGTCGGCCGCCGCGGCGTCCGGGCCGAGCAGCGCCCGGGCCG
>NZ_JBICSQ010000020.1:80141-122636 GCF_043197175.1 Amycolatopsis sp. NPDC049252 | reverse complement strand
GCCCCGTGCCCCGCCCGCCCGCCGGCGTTCGCCAAGCGCCGCGATGGCTGAGTGATCCGAAGTCCGTGAATGTCGCATTGAGGGACTCTGAGTCCCTCAATGCGACATTCACGGACTAGGGGCGCAGCGGGCGGCCTTCGGCGTCGAGGCCGCCGTTGGCCAGCAGCATGATGCCGTCGATGATCGGCCAGAGCACGCCCACGCCGGTCATCAGCACGACGAGGAGCTGCAGCAGGCCCAGCCCGGTCTGGCCGGTGTAGAACCGCCCGACGCCGAACGGCAGCACGATCTGGAGCACCCCCGCCACGGTCTTGGACCGGTAGGACACCGGCATCGGCATCGACGGCGCGTACGGCATCGGGAGTGGCGCCGACGCCGGGGGCGGCCCGTACATCGGCAGCTGCATCGTCGGCTGCGTGTACATCGGCATCTGCGGCATCTGAGGCACCTGCGACGGCGCCAGGAACCCCGGGTGCGGCTGCGGCAGGTCGCGGAACAACGGCCGCAGGTCGCCCAGCGTCGTCGCGCCGTAGGCGTCCGTCACCCGCGTCTCGTACTCGTCGGGGGTGATGCGGCCCATGCCGAAGTGGTCGGCGAGCAGCCTCGCCGCCTCTTCCCGCTCGGCCGTGCCGATGCGGAGCTCGTCCGTCTCCATGAAATCCAAGGTAACCGCGTAACCCCGAGAACGGGGTTTCTCCCGGGTCACGGTGCCCGCACGGCCTAAGGTGACCGCCGTGGCCTCCAGCCCGCACAGCACGGCCGACGTGATCGCCGCGTACCTCGACCACCTGGTCGTCGAACGCGGGACCGCGCGCAACACCCTGGACAGCTACGCCCGCGACCTGCGCCGCTACGCCGCCCACCTCGACGGCGCCGGCATCGCGAAGATCGTCGACGTCACCCCCGCGCACGTCACGTCCTTCGGCGCCGCGCTGCGCGAGGGCGACACCGAGCACCAGCCGCTGGCCGCGTCGTCGGCCGCCCGGGCGCTGGTCGCCGTGCGGGGCCTGCACAAGTTCGCGCACGCCGAGGGCGTCACCGAACACAACCCGGCCCGCGAGGTCCGGCCGCCGACCCCGGCGAAACGGCTGCCCAAGGCCCTGCCCGTCGACGACGTGCTGCGGCTGCTGGAGACGCCGGCGCCGGAGGGCGAACGCGCGCTGCGCGACCGGGCGCTGCTGGAGCTGCTCTACTCGACCGGCGCCCGGATCTCCGAAGCCGTCGGCCTCGACCTCGACGACATCGACGACGACGAGCGCACCGTCCTGCTCGACGGCAAGGGCGGCAAGCAGCGGCTGGTGCCGATCGGGCGCCCGGCGATCGCGGCGCTGCACGCCTACACCGTCCGCGCGCGGCCCGTGCTCGCCGCGCACGGCCGCGGCACCGCGGCGATGTTCCTCAACGCCCGCGGCAGCAGGCTTTCGCGGCAGAGCGCGTGGCAGGTCCTCAAGGACACCGCCGAACGGGCCGGGATCGCCGCCGTCGTCTCGCCGCACACGCTCCGCCACTCCTTCGCCACGCATCTGCTCGAAGGCGGCGCGGACGTCCGGGTCGTCCAGGAACTGCTCGGCCACGCGTCGGTGACCACGACGCAGGTGTACACGCTGGTCACGGTCAACACCCTGCGCGAGGTGTACGCCACGGCACACCCCCGGGCATTGGGCTAGACGGCCCTATAGAGGGTCCAGGGCCTTCCTACGCTGGACCGACGGTCGAGTGACATTGCCCCCTCGGGTCCGGCGCGTTGCTTTGCCGGGGCTCGGAGTCCGCGCATAGGCTGCCCCGGACGCCACGGACAAGGAGCCTTCTCGCCATGTCGACACCGAACCAGCCGGCCGTACCGGCCGCGTCCGCCGGGTCGGCCGCGGCGAACCTCCAGCACGTCACGATCGCCACCCCCGTGAACCACGACGGTGACGAACCGAGAGAGCGCAACGGCAAGAAGGTGAAGCTCGAGGGTATCGGGCCGACCGGCCGCCCGATCCGCGAGCACCCCGACCCGGCCCCGCTGGAGCGCCACGGCCCGGCCAAGATCATGGCGATGTGCAACCAGAAGGGTGGCGTCGGCAAGACGACGTCGACCATCAACCTGGGTGCCGCCCTCGCCGAGTACGGCCGCAAGGTGCTGCTCGTCGACTTCGACCCGCAGGGCGCGCTCGCCGTCGGTCTCGGCATCCAGCCGCACGAACTGGACCACACGGTCTACAACGCCATCATGGAGCGGGCCGTCAGCGCCACCGACGTGCTGCTGAAAACCCGCGTCGACGGCGTTGACCTGCTGCCGAGCAACATCGACCTGTCCGCGGCGGAGGTTCAGCTCGTCGCTGAGGTAGGGCGCGAACACACGTTGTTACGGGTCCTTCGTCCGGTCATGAACGACTACGACTATGTTCTTGTCGACTGCCAGCCCTCGCTCGGCCTTCTCACGGTGAACGCGCTGACCGCCGCGGACGGCGTGATCATCCCGTTGGAGTGCGAGTTCTTCAGTCTGCGAGGTGTAGCGCTCCTGATCGACACGATCGAGAAGGTGCAGGAACGCCTCAACCCCAAACTGGACATAGTCGGGATTCTCGCCACCATGTACGACCCGAGAACCCTGCACTCGAAGGAGGTCATGGCTCGCGTGGTGGAGGCATTCGGCGAGACCGTGTTCGACACGGTCATCAACCGCACGGTGCGGTTCCCCGAGACGACGGTCGCGGGTGAGCCGATCACGACCTGGGCCCCCAAGTCGGCCGGCGCGGCGGCGTACCGTCAGCTGGCTCGCGAGGTGATCGCTCGGTGAGCAGGCGCGCCTCCCTGCCCGGAGCGTCGGAACTCTTCCGCATCACCTCCAGCCCCGCTCTCGATCTCCCGCCCCAGACGTCGCCGGCGCCCGCCGAACCCGCCGAAAACGGCAACGGTGGTGGCAAGGGCAACGGCCGCACGGAGCAGCAGCTCGCCCGCAGCGGCGACGTGGCCCCGCACGGCTCCGGCCGGACCAAGCACGACGCGAAGATCACCGTCTACGTCTCGGGTGACGAGCTCGTGGCCATGGAGCAGGCCCGGCTGACGCTGCGGGCCAAGCACGAGCTGGTCGTCGACCGCGGCCGGCTGGTCCGCGAGGCCGTCGCGGTGCTGCTGGCCGACTTCGACGCGAACGGCGAAGACTCGGTGCTGGTGCAGAGGTTGCGGGTGGTCGGCTCAGACGGCGGCGAAACCGAGGGCTGATGGACACCCCGGCATCGGCCGAAGTGCCGCCGGAGCCGGTCGGACAGGCCCCGGAGGACCAGGCACCGGACGAACAGCCGCCCGAGCACGAGACGGTGCACGGCGGCATGGTTCCCGAAGGCCTGGCCAACGAGGAACTGAGCACGTCGAAGTTCAAGGTGCGGCTGGCCAACTTCGAAGGGCCGTTCGACCTGCTGCTGCAGTTGATCTCGCAGCACCAGCTGGACGTCACCGAGGTGGCCCTGCACCGGGTCACCGACGACTTCATCGCCTACACGCGGGCGCTGGGCACCGACTGGAACCTCGACGAGACGACCGAGTTCCTGGTCATCGCGGCGACCCTGCTCGACCTCAAGGCCGCGCGGCTGCTGCCGTCGGCCGAGGTGGAGAACGAGGACGACCTCGCCCTGCTCGAGGCCCGTGACCTGCTGTTCGCGCGGATCCTGCAGTACCGCGCGTACAAGCAGGTGGCGGCGCTGTTCGGCGAGCTGGAGCAGGGCGCGCTGCGGCGGTACCCGCGGTCGGTGGCGCTGGAGGAGCGGTTCGTCGGGCTGCTGCCCGAGGTGATGCTGGGCGTGACGCCGGAGAAGTTCGCCGAGATCGCCGTGGCGGTGTTCAAGCCGAAGCCGCCGCCGACGGTGTCGATCGCCCACATCCACATGGGCCGCGTCTCGGTGCGCGAGCACGCGGCGCTGCTGCGGGTGATGCTGGCCGAGCGCGGCCAGGCGACGTTCGGCGAGCTGGTCGACGACTGCGAGCACACGGTCGAGATCGTGGCGCGGTTCCTGGCGCTGCTGGAGCTCTACCGCGAGGCGACGGTGCAGTTCGAGCAGTCCGAGGCGCTGGCCGAGCTGCACGTGCGCTGGACCGGCGGTTCGAAGGAAGAAGCCTCCGTGGCGGCCGAGAAGGACCTGACCGCCGGAGACGAAGAGGAGTACGGGTGACCCCCGAAGACACCACGCCGGACGACCGGACCCCCCTCGCGGCCGGCGAACCGGCCGAGCCCGCCGCGCCTGAGACCGCTGCGGCCGAGACCGTGGTCGCCGAGGTCGAGGCCCCGGAACCGCCCGCGGCCGGCGAGCCGGTCGAGTCCGCCGCGGCCGAGCTGGCGTTCGACGAGGCCCTGTCCGACGAACCGGTGACCGAGGACGGCCGGCCGGAGGAACCGCTACCCGCCGAAGAGGCGCTTGCCGAGCCGGAGCCGAGCCCGGCACCCTCACGGGAAAGTGACGCTTCCGCGGAAGCGAGCGAAGGCGCAGCCGAGGACACCCCGGCCGAGCCGGACCCCACCGATCCCGAGTCCGACCTGGTCGCCGCCGGGGACGTCGACGCGATGCCCGACATCAGCTCCGACGAGGCGCTCGAAGCCGCGCTCGAGGCGCTGCTGCTGGTCGTCGACTCGCCCGCGAGTGAGGATTCCCTCGCCGAGACGCTGCAGCAACCGCGGGCGCGCATCGTCGTCGCGCTGCGGACCATGGCGCAGAAGTTCACCGACCGCGTCAGCGGGATCGACCTGCGGCGAGTCGGTGAAGGGTGGCGGTTCTACACTAGAGACGTCTATGCCCCGTTCGTGGAGAAGCTCCTGCTGGACGGCCAGCGGTCGAAGCTGACCCGGGCCGCGCTGGAGAGCCTCTCCGTGATCGCGTACCGGCAGCCGGTGACCCGGTCCAGGGTCGCCGCGGTGCGCGGCGTGAACGTGGACGGCGTGATCCGGACGCTGCTCGCGCGCGGCCTCATCGCAGAGATGGGGACCGACCCCGAGACGACCGGGACGCTGTACGTGACGACCGAGCTGTTCCTGGAGCGACTGGGGCTGTCGTCACTGAACGACCTGCCCGCCATCGCTCCGTTGCTACCCGAAGTGGACACCATCGATGACTTCCAGTGAACACCCCGACGGCATCCGGCTGCAGAAGGTGCTGTCGCAGGCCGGGGTCGCGTCCCGGCGTGCGGCGGAGGACCTGATCGTCGCCGGCCGGGTCGAGGTGAACGGCGAGGTCGTCACCGAGCTGGGCCGCCGCGTCGACCCCGACGGGGCGATCATCCACGTCGACGGCACCCGCGTGAACCTGCGCGACGACCTGATCTACCTGGCGCTGAACAAGCCCAAGGGCGTGCACTCGACGATGTCGGACGACCGCGGCCGCCCCTGCGTCGGCGACTACCTCAAGGGCCGCTACGAGGAGACGCCCGGCGTCGTGCACGTCGGCCGGCTCGACGAGAACACCGAGGGCCTGCTGCTGCTGACCAACGACGGTGACCTCGGCCACCGGCTGATGCACCCCTCCTACCGGGTGCTCAAGACCTACCTCGCCGAGGTTGACGGCCTGATCCCGCGCGGGCTCGGCAAGGAGCTGCGCAACGGCTGGGAGCTGCCGGACGGCATCATCAAGGTCGACCAGTTCCGGGTCAAGGACATGCACTCGGGCAAGTCCCTGGTCGAGCTGGTCATCCACGAGGGCAAGAAGCACATCGTGCGCCGCCTGCTCAAGGACACCGGGCACCCCGTGCTCAAGCTGGTCCGCACCGCGGTCGGCGACGTCCAGCTCGGCAACCAGCGCGTCGGCTCGATCCGCCGCCTGACCAAGACCGAGGTCGGCACGCTCTACCGCAACGTCGAACTCTGACGCCGCTTTCCGGGGGTCCGGGTGGCGAAGCCCCCGGCCCGGGGCGAAGCCCCGGTTGTCACCGCATCGCGGTGACGAACCCGCCGGCGCCTTCGTCGTCCGAGGTCGAGCGGCCGTAGCCCGCGGCCAGCTCGGCGCGGGTGTACGTGGCCGGCTCCCAGCCGTGCTCGTGCAGCCACTCCGGCGCCCGGCCGCCCAGGCCGCCGAGCCACAGGCGCGTGACACGCTCGCCGGTCGGGTTCGCCCGGGCCCGGGCCAGCAGCCCGTCCGCGGTGTCGGCCGGCCGGTGCTCGAACGACACCCGGCTGCCCGGCGCCGACAGCGCGCTCACCGTGGTGAGCATCTTGTCGGCGTCTTCGTAGGACAGGTAGACGAGCAGGCCCTCGGCCAGCCACGCGGTCGGGACGTTCGCGTCGAACCCGGCGTCCCGCAGCGCGCTCGCCCAGTCTTCGCGCAGGTCCGCCCGCACGACGACCCGCTCGCACGACGGTTGGGCGCCCTCCCCGGTCAGCACCTGGTCCTTGAAGTCCAGCACCTCCGGCAGGTCGAGTTCGAACAGCCGCGTCCCCGGCGGCCACGCCAGCCGGAACGCGCGGGCGTCGAGCCCGGCCGCGAGCAGCACGACCTGGGCGCATCCGGCGGCCAGCAGGTAGTCGTCGTAGAACCGGGTGCGGATCGCCACCTGCGCGGCGAAGAGCGGGCCGAGGCCCTCCCGCGTCCCGTCGCCGGGCGCGGGCAGCGCCGAGCGGCCCGCCTCGTAGAACGCCGTGGCGTACGGGTCGTCGAACAGCCGGTCCGGGCGGCGGCTTTCCAGGGCGCGTAACGCGGCGACGCCGACGGCGGTGCGGCCGACCGCGGGCAGGGACTCCGTCATGACCGCCAAGCTACCCCCGACTTTCCGCCGTGGCGGGAACGATCTCCGCCTCGTAGCGTGATCCGCATGCGATCCGGTCTGGTGTGCGGAGTCCTCGCGGTGGTCCTGTTCGGCGCGCTCGCCCCGGCGGTGGCCGCGGCGCCCCGGGCCAGCGAACCCGTCTACGACTACACGAAGGCGATCCGCGAGACCGTCTGGGTGGACATCGGCCGGGACGGTGACGGCGACGGCAAGCCCGACCGGGTGGCCGCCGACATCGTGCGCCCGTCGGAACCCGCGGCGGCGGGCACCAAGGTGCCGGTGATCATGGACGCCAGCCCGTACTACTCGTGCTGCGGGCGCGGCAACGAGAGCGAGCTGAAGACGTACGACAGCGCCGGGAAACCGGTGAAGTTCCCGCTGTTCTACGACAACTACTTCGTGCCACGCGGCTACGCGGCGGTGCTCGTGGACCTGGCCGGGACGAACCGCTCGGCCGGGTGCGCGGACGTCGGCGGTGCCTCCGACGTCGGCTCGGCCCGCAAGGTCGTCGACTGGCTCAACGGCCGTGCGACCGGCTACAGCGCGAAGACCGGCGGCAGCACCGTGAGCGCGAGCTGGACCACCGGGAACGTCGGCATGATCGGCAAGTCCTACGACGGCACGATCGCCAACGGCGTCGCCGCGACCGGGGTCGCCGGGCTGAAGACCATCGTGCCGATCTCCGCGATCAGCTCCTGGTACGACTACTACCGCTCCGACGGCGCGACCTTCGGGTTCGACCCGGCCGGGCTGGCGCAGACCGTCGAGTCGAACAACAGCGGGCAGAACTGCTCGGCGCAGAACCAGGAACTGGTCACGGGCGCGACGGCCAACGGTGACTACGGGCCGCTCTGGGCCGCGCGGGACTACGTCGCCCAGGCGCGCAACGTGCACGCCAGCGTGCTGGTTTCCCACGGGGTCAACGACCTCAACGTCAAGACGATCAACTTCGGGCAGTGGTGGGACGCGCTGGCCGCGAACCACGTCGAGCGGAAGATCTGGCTCGCGCAGACCGGGCACGTCGACCCGTTCGACTACCGGCGCTCCGACTGGGTCGACCTGCTGCACCGCTGGTTCGACCACTACCTGCTCGGCGTCGACAACGGCATGCAGAACGGCCCGATGGCCAGCGTCGAGCGGCAGCCCGACCAGTGGGCCGACCAGGCCGCCTACCCGGCCGCGAACGCGGTGGCGACGGCGTTGCGCCCGCAGGCCGGCGGCAAGCTCGGCACGGCCGCGGCGTCCGGCACGGCGTCGTTCACCGACAACCCGAACGTCGGCGAGGACACCTGGGTCACGAACCCGGGCACTGCGGCGCTGACCTACTCGACCGGCACGCTGACCTCGGACCTGCAGGTGTCGGGGACGTCTTCGCTGACGGTCACGGCGACCCCGAGCACGTCGTCGGCGCGGCTTTCGGCGCTGCTGGTGGACCTCGGCCCGGCGACGATCCGCAACTTCGCGGGCAGCGGCGAGGGCATCAAGACGGGGACGACGGAGAACTGCTGGGGATCGTCGACGACGGGTGACGACGCCTGCTACCGCGTGACCTCCGCGGATCCGAAGAAGGTGAACTACACGATCCTCAGCCGCGGTTGGGCCGACCTGGCGAACTACGCTTCCCTTTCGCAGGAACGGGTTCTGACGCCGGGCACGGCGTACACGATGACGTTCCGGCTGGCGTCAACGGACCACGTCGTGCCGAAGGGCCACGCGCTGGCGCTGATCATCGGCGGCACGGACGGCAGCTTCATCAGCGGCCCGGCCCGCCCCGGGCGCGTGACGGTGGACCTGGCGAAGACGTCGGCGTCGGTCCCGCTGGCCGGCGTCCTGCCGGCGGCGTCGACCCACCCGGCCCTCGGCGGCGGCGCGTTCGTGCCGTCGGCGGGCCGGGCGGGCCTGCGCTAGTCCGGGTCGTACTCCCGCGAGAGCACCTCGACGCGGCCGGTGGTGTGGTCGGCCCGCACGGTGTCCAGCCCCATCGAGCCCAGCTCGGCGATCGTCTCCGCGTGCGTCTTCGGGTTCAGGGCGAGCATGCCCACCGGGACGTCCCGGCCCGAACCGGCGAAGAGTGCCTGCATCAGCCGGTCCGCCGACGCCGAAGGCAGGTCCTCGTCGACCGCGATGTGCACGATCAGGTGCTCCGCGCCCGTGGCGAGCCGTCGCGCGTGGGAGATCCACACCGTGCGCACCGCCGGGAACTCCCGGATCCGCTGGACCGCCGCGTCGCGCAGGGCCACCGCAGTCGGGTGCCGTGACCAGCTGAGCTTCAACCGGTCGCCGGGAGCCTGCTGACCACGCTCCTGCAGCGTCTGCCGCAGCAGGGGCACCGGCACGCGCGCCCAGCCGCCGGTGGAGAACAGCGCCAGAACCTCGACGCCGGTGTCTCCGGCGATGTCCAGCAGCCGCAGTGCGTCACAGTGGCCGGCCCCTTCGGCGGAGGGCAGCAGCTCGGCGCGGCACGCTTCGCTGACGTAGCCGGGCAGCACGGGGTTGCCGTTCTCGCCCTTGAGGAACACCACCGAGCCGTCCGGGTGCACCGGGACGTGCACCCCGTGGTCCACGAGCGCGGCGAGGATCTGCGGCCCATCCCGTTCCTCGCGGTCGAGGACGGCGGCCAAGTCCGGGTTCATCGCGTCAGCTCGCTTCGGCCGGAGCGGTCTTCGCGGCCGACTTCCGTTGCAGGGCACGGGCGACCGGCTCGACGACGCGGGCGGCCGTCGGGCCGAGGATGGCCATCAGCAGGACGTAGGCCGTCGCCAGGGCGGCCAGCTCGCCGTCCACCGCGCCCGCCGTCACCGCCAGGCCGGCGATGACGATCGAGAACTCGCCGCGGGCCACCAGCGACGCCCCGGCTCTCGCGCGGCCCATCTTCCCGATGCCCTGGCGGCGCGCGGCCCACCAGCCGGTGGCGACCTTCGTCAGCGTCGTCACGACCGCGAGCACCACGGCCCAGCCGAGCACCGGCGGGATCGACGCCGGGTTGGTGTTGAGGCCGAACACCACGAAGAACACCGCGGCGAACAGGTCCCGCAGCGGCTCGAGCATGTGCGTCGCGTTCTCCGCCGTCGAGCCGGAGATCGCGATGCCCAGCAGGAACGCGCCGACCGCGGCCGACACCTGCAGCGCCGACGCGATGCCGGCCACCAGCAGCGCCGCGCCGAGCACCTTGAGCAGGAACACCTCGCGGTCCGGGCTGTCGACGGCGGCTGAGACGTAACGGCCGAACTTGAGCGCGATCACCAGCACCACGGTGATCACCAGCAGCGAGATCCCGACGGCTTCCATGCCGCCCAGCAGGGAGACCCCGCCCAGGACCGCGGTGAGGATCGGCAGGTAGAGGGCCATCACGAGGTCCTCGAACACGAGGATCGACAGCACCACCGGCGTCTCGCGGTTGCCGAGCCGGCCGAGGTCGCCGAGTACCTTCGCGACGATCCCGGACGACGAGATGTACGTGACACCCGCCATCACCATCGCGCCGACCGGGCCCCAGCCCAGCAGCAGCGCGACGGCCGCGCCGGGGGCGGCGTTGAGGACGATGTCGAGCAGCCCCGCCGTCCAGGAGCGGCGCAGCCCGGTGAACAGCTCGGCCGCCGAGTACTCGAGGCCGAGCAGCAGGAGCAGCAGCACGACGCCGATTTCGCTGGCGAGGTGCGTGAAGCCGCCGATGTCGGTCAGCGGGATCAGCCCACCGGAGCCGAAGCAGAGGCCGCCCAGCAGGTAGAGGGGGATGGGGGAGAGGCCGATCTTCCCGGCCAGGCGACCGAGCGCGCCCAGCACGAAGAAGACCGCCCCCAGTTCGATCAGGGACAGCGCGGTGTGGTCCATGGTGCGCTCAGCCGTACTTCAGGATCTTGACGGCGGCCTCGAGACCCTCGCCCGTGCCGACCGCGACCAGCAGGTCGCCGCCGGTCAGGGTGAAGTCCGGTGTCGGCGAGGGGTGCACCTGGCCGGCCCGCGCCACCGCGACCACCGAAACCCCGGTGCGGGTGCGCATGGCCGTGTCGCCGAGCGTGCGGCCGTCGAACGGGCCGGACGGCTTGACCGGCAGCTGCCGGGTGCTGATCCCGGGCAGGTCCCGGTGCTCCTCGGTCAGCTGCGCGACCAGCTGGGGCGCGCCGAGCAGGTTGGCCAGCGCGCCCGCTTCGTCGGCGGTCAGCGGGATCGAGGCGACGCAGGTGTCGGGATCATCGGTCTTGGACACGATCAGCTCGATGTGCCCGTCCCGCTGAGTGACGACGCCGATGCGGCGGCCGGTACGGGTGGCGAAGTCCTTGCGGACCCCGATGCCGGGCAGAGGAGTTACTTCGACGTTCACCTATTCACCGTAACCCACGTGTTGCGTTGGTGTCCGATTCGACCCATATGGCCGACGATCGAGGCCCCCGCCGGCGGGGCCTCGATCGTCGGCCTAGATCAGAAGCTGTGCAGCAACACGGCCAGATCGGCCGGAACACCTGCCGCAAGCACAATGACCGAAAGGCGCGCCGTTCGTGCCCAGCTGTCCAGTGCGGCTCTGATCGCATGGGTCATGCCGCGGTCGTAGGCTCCCACTCCTGCTTCCTCCCTTCGTCTCGGACAGAAACGAGCATCCTCGCGGCCGGCTGACGAACGCGTGGCGAGCTCGCGGGGTTCTAACATCACGAGATGCCGAGAACGGGCTCGAGCAGGGCGGATCAAGCGTTGATCCAAGAGCTCGACAACCGGGGAACCAAGATCGGCGCGAGCCGGCTGGAGCGGTGGCGGCAGGCAGGGCTACTACCGCGCAACGTGCGGCGCGCGAATGGGCGTGGCAAAGGCTCGAGTTCCGAGGTACCCCCGGGCGTTGCCGACTACGTCGAAGTCTTGGCGGCCGCTTCGGCCTCCGGCCGGAACGGCCATCGTGCCGCGCTCACTCTGTTCGCTGTCGGCGCACTGCAACCGGACGCGGCCAATGAGTCCGACTCCCTGTTCGTCACCTACGAAGACGCGGTGCGTCGAGCGTTCGAGTGGAAGATCGACCGCGGGAATGAAGCTCTCCGGCAAGTCCGCGCCGCCGCCGCTGAGCCTTCGGAGCGCGGGGACCCGCTCTGGGCTGACTCGGTCGAGGGTCGCTTGGACGAGGCTTATCGAACAGCTGCGATGATCTCTGAGGATCCGAATGATCACCGCCACTTGCTCAGGGCCGCGCGCGAGGGTGCCAAAGCAACGGGTCTTCCCGCCATGAGCCTCGACGAGCTGCTTCAACGTCAGGAGCAGGCTCTGCTCATCGCGGCGCTGGGACCGCAAGCCGAGGCCGGTACTGCTTATGACCAAGCGAGCCGGGGGGACCTGCCGAAGGAGGTCTTCCCCCTCGACGCGGCTATCTTCGCCCGCGGTTGCCGGTGCGCTCCCCGGACGATCCACCTGGGGTCGACGCCGGAGGGGCTGCGAGACATCCTCCGGACAGCGACTTTCTCGGAATTGAACACAGCTCGTGCGATCGGTGGGGCAGTCACGGTGCTCGCCCCTGCCATCCGAAGAGCGGTGATGGCCAACCCTGCCGACAAGCAGCTGCAATCGGCTCTCTCGCTCTACAACAGCACATTCTTCCGTGGGTTTCTCCACAGTCCGGCGATGGTTAATCTGAGGCAGCCGGAGACGATCGTGACGTGCACGCTGGCCTTTCTGCACGACTGTGCGTGGCTGCGTTCCGGTGCCGCGCTGCTGGCGACCCTCGCCCGGCGTCAGTCGGAGTCGGGGGCCGTCGGCGATCTGCGTCACACGGCCATCAGAGCGATCGTCGATCTGCTGCCCCGGGCGCAGTGGATCCGCGAGGGACTCCTTGCGCCGCTCTTGCAGGCGGACGGTTTCGCCACGGCCTTGCGGCTCCTCGAGGGTCAGGACATTTGGATGTGGAACTCGGTCCGGGACGCGAACGCCCCGAGCCGATGCCTGATTCCGTACTTGCCGGATCCGGCTGACTGAGCCAGTCCGATTCGCGACGTTCAGCCGAGCAGGAGCAGCAGCGCCGCGACGACCATCACGAGGGCGGTCAGGCCGTGGACGCTGTACGCGATGGCCTTCTTCCCGCGGTGGCGCAGAACGATCAGCATGTCGAAGACGGGCCAGACGGCCGCGGTGAGGATGACCCAGCCCAGCGCGTGCGGGTCGCCGTAGATCATCAGGGCCAGCGGGATCAGCCCGGCGCCGATGTCGCGGCCGCCCTTGACGTTGAGGAAGCTTTCGGCGTTTTCGGGGACCTCGGTGAAACCGAAGCCCGTGGCGATCTTGGCCGGCGCGAAGAGGTAGTTGAGGCCGACGTAGATGATCCCGAGCGAGACGAGTGCGACAAGGACGTAACCGGCGACGAGCATGGTGTTCCCTCCAGGTTTTCTAGCGTTGCTAGCGATACTAGCAACGCTAACCTAGCGACGCTAGATTGTCTAGCAGTGCTAGTATCAGCGGCATGACCCAGCGACAGCGCCGTGTGCGCGACCGATCCGAACGCGGACGGCGGATCGTCTCCGCGGCCAGGGAGCTGGCCGAGGCGGAGGGCTGGGACGCCGTCACCACCCGGCGGCTCGCGGCCCTGATCGAGTACAGCCAGCCGGTGCTCTACAGCCACTTCCCGGGCGGCAAGGACGCGATCATGGCGGCAGCCGCGCTGGAGGGCTTCGCCGAGCTGGCCGAGGTGCTGGCTTCTGCCCGCGAAGGCGGTGTCGCGGGTGTCGCGGGCGCGTACGTCGCCTTCGCCGAGTCCAAGCCCGCGCTCTACGACGCGATGTTCACGCTGGCCTCGGACCTGCCCTTCGCCCAGGACGACACGCCGCCCGTGCTCCAGGAGGCGTTCGCGGGTCTGTTCGCGGTGGTCGAGCCGATCGCCGGCGGGCAGGCGCCGGGAACGTTGACCGAGGTGTTCTGGAGCGCGCTCCACGGCCTGGTCACGCTGGACCGCGGCCACCGGCTCTCCCCGGAGAACCACGCGGAGCGGCTGGCGGTGGTGGTCGCCCGCTTCGGCGCGCTTCCCGCCTAGCTGCCGGCGTCGCCGTCGTGAGGGGCACCTTCAGGGACTTATAAGCCGTGAGGGTGCCCCTCCTGGCTAGCGCACGCGGCGGCGCTTGGGCGCCCGGGCCGGGCAGCTCGCGTACGCAGAAGGACGACTCGCGTACGCAGAAGGACGACTCGCGTACCCAGGAGGACGACTCGCGTACGCAGACGGACGACACGTGTGTCTGGAGGGTCGACACGGTGGAAGTCGCTCGCTTCGGTGGCGGGGCGCGGGGCGACTGATCTCCTTCGTACCCCGCCCGGCAGAATGGGGTACGGCCCGAACGAGACGAGAACGCGAGGAGAGTGCCGGTGACGGGAGCCCTACGTGGTGTGGTCGCGCTGGACGGCCCGTCGGGGACCGGGAAGACCACCGTCGCGCGCAAGCTCGCCCAGCGCCTCGGCGCCGGCTACCTCGACACCGGCGCGATGTACCGGATGGTCACCCTCGCGGTGCTGCGCGCGGACGTCGACCCGGCCGACTCCCCGGCCGTCGCGAAGATCGCCGACGACGCCGACTTCGCCATCGGGACCAGTCCCGACCGGCCCGAGATCCGCCTCGCCGGCCAGGACGTCGCCGCCGACATCCGCGGGCCCGAGGTCACCAAGGCCGTCTCGCCCGTCTCGGCCGTGCCGCACGTGCGCGAGCTGCTCGTCGCCCGGCAGCGGCGGATCATCGACGAGGTGCTCGGCGGCGTCGGCGGCATCGTCGTCGAAGGCCGGGACATCGGCACCGTCGTCGCGCCGGACTCGCCGCTCAAGGTCTACCTGACCGCGTCGGCCGACGTCCGCGCCTCGCGCCGCAGCACCCAGGACTCCGCGGCCGGCCGGAAGTCGTCGGTCTCCGACGCCCTGGCGAGCGTCGAGCGCCGCGACCACCTCGACTCCACCCGCGCGACCTCGCCGCTGCGCGCGGCCGACGACGCCGTTCACGTGGACACCTCGGAACTGTCCATCGACCAGGTGATCGTCGCGCTCAGCGAACTGGCCAGCCACCGCGGCCTGCTGGTGGGGTGCAACGCCGAGGTAGCGCGATGAAAGTTGACGGATTGCCGGAAGGCTCCGTCGGCTGGCTCCACGACGCCGGGCGGCTCTTCGGCCGGTACCATCTGCGGGCGGTCTTCCGGATCCGCGTCCACGGCCGCGAGCGCATGCCCGCGTCCGGGCCGGTGCTGGTGGTCGCCAACCACAGCTCGTTCGTCGAACCGCAGCTGATCTTCGGAATGCTGCCGCGGCGCTCGGCGTTCCTGGTCAAGGCCGAGCTGTTCGCCGGGATCGTCGGGAAGTTCTTCCTGGCGATCGGGCAGATCCCGCTCAAGCGCGGCGCGATCGACCGCAAACCGCTGATGACGGCGGTCGGCGTGCTGAAGGACGGCGGTGTCGTCGGGATCTTCCCGGAGGGCACCCGCGGGGCCGGGGACGTCGGGGCGGCCGAACGTGGCGCGGCGTGGCTGGTCCGGGCGTCCGGCGCGGTCGTGCTGCCGATCGCGACACGCGGGACGCTCAAGCCCGCGAACGGCAAGCGGCGCTGGCGACCCCGCGTGGACATCCTCGTGGGGGAGCCGTTCTCGCCGAAGGTCGGACCCGGGAAGACCGGGCTCGACCAGGGCACCGAGGAGCTGCGCGGCGAGCTCGCGGCGCTCGTGAAGACTTTGGACGATTGGCGTGCCGAAAACGGTTTCGGTACGCCATAAGGGAAATTGGGTTCTGATGGAAGAGTTGGACAGCGTCGGCGAAGTCGACGGCACCTGGTCGGACGAGACCGAGTTCGCCAGGATCGACGCGCAGATCGACGCGGCCGAAGCGGCCGAGGAGGCCGCGCTCGCGCAGCCGGTGCTCGCCGTGGTCGGCCGGCCGAACGTGGGCAAGTCCACGCTGGTCAACCGCATCATCGGCCGCCGCGAAGCCGTGGTGCAGGACGTGCCGGGTGTCACCCGCGACCGCGTCGCCTACGACGCCTACTGGGGCGGGCGCAAGTTCACCCTGGTCGACACCGGCGGCTGGGAACCGGACGCGACCGGCCTGCAGGCCTCCGTCGCCGCCCAGGCCGAGCTGGCCATGCAGACCGCGGACGCGATCCTGCTGGTGATCGACGCCTCGGTCGGCGCCACGGCCACCGACGAAGCCGCCTCGAAGGTGCTGCGCCGCTCGAAGAAGCCGGTGCTGCTCGTGGCGAACAAGGTCGACGACGACCGGCTGCTCGCGGACACCGCGTCGCTGTGGTCGCTCGGCCTCGGCGAGCCGCACCCGGTCAGCGCGCTGCACGGCCGCAGCTCCGGCGACCTGCTCGACGCCATCCTCAAGACCCTGCCCGAAGCGCCGCGCGAGGGTGCCGCCGCCACGTCGGGCCCGCGGCGCGTCGCGCTGGTCGGGAAGCCGAACGTCGGCAAGTCGAGCCTGCTGAACAAGCTCTCCGGCGAGGAGCGCTCGGTCGTCGACTCGGTCGCCGGCACCACCGTCGACCCGGTCGACTCCCTGGTCGAGCTGGACGGCGAGACCTGGCGGTTCGTCGACACGGCGGGCCTGCGCAAGCGCGTCAACTTCGCCGCGGGCGCCGAGTACTACGCCTCGCTGCGCACCAAGACCGCGATCGACGCGGCCGAAGTCGCGGTCGTGCTCCTGGACGCGGCCGAGCCCATCTCGGAGCAGGACCTGCGGGTGCTGACCATGGTCGTCGAGGCCGGGCGCGCGTGCGTGCTGGTGTTCAACAAGTGGGACCTGGTCGACGAGGACCGCCGGCACGCGATGGTCCGCGAGCTGGACCGCGGCCTGGTCCGCGTGCCGTGGGCCGAGAAGGTCAACGTCTCCGCGCTGACCGGCCGTTCGGTGCGCAAGATCGCCCCGGCGCTGCGGACGGCGCTGGCGTCGTGGGACAAGCGGGTGCCGACCGGCCAGCTCAACGCCTGGCTGTCCGACCTCATCGCGGCCACCCCGCCGCCGGTGCGCGGCGGCAAGCAGCCGAAGGTCCTGTTCGCGACGCAGGCCGGCATCCGGCCGCCCACGCTGGTGCTGTTCACCACCGGCTTCCTCGAGGCGGGCTACCGCCGGTTCATCGAGCGCAAGTTCCGCGAGCAGTTCGGCTTCGAAGGCAGCCCCGTCCGGGTGAATGTGCGCGTTCGTGAAAAGAACGCAAAGCCGAAGGCGGGCGGAAAAGCGGCCCGGCCCGCCAAATCCCGGTGATTTCCTGACCCGTTCCGGCGTACCCGCGGGACTGAACGGCCGACACGTGATTGCGCAGCCGGCACGCCTGATCACGGGGAGGACACGGCGAATCTTCGGCCAGCCGCCGTGTCGACCCCGCAATCACGCGTGTCGGCGCCCCGATCACGCGGGTCCGTCCGGAGCGTGAGGTCCGACACTCCACCGTGACCCACGAGATATCTTTCGTTCATCTTCGGTTACAGTGGAGGGTCGTTGCGGGCGCCTCATTCCGGAGTGCAAGCCCGATAGAGGCTCGCGGAAGGTGAGTGATGGGCTTGTCCGCCCATAGTTCGTTCCTGCACGTCTGCGTCACGCTCGAAGTCACCCCCGGGGTGACCGGGCGATGACCGTCACGATCGAGCCGGCCGAAGCGGCCGCCGAGATCACCGTGCCGCTGCCCTGCGTCGCCGAGGTGACCCACGCGCCGTCGACGTCCCCCGTCGCCGACCGCGCGCTGTTCTGGTCCGGCCTCGGCGCGAGCGAGCGCACCCTGCTCGACATCCTGGCCGCCACGGCCGAGCGCCATCCCAACGCCGCCGCGATCGACGACGGCACCACCACCCTGACCTACCGCCGGCTCCTCGAGGAGATCGACGCCTACGGCCGCCGCCTGCGCGGGTACGGCGTCGGCGTCGGCGACCGGGTCGGCATCCGGATCTCCTCCGGCACCGCCGAGCTGTACGTCGCGATCCTCGCCACCCTGTCCGTCGGCGCCGCCTACGTGCCGGTCGACGCGGACGACCCGGACGAGCGCGCCGAACTGGTCTTCGAAGAGGCCCAGGTCGCCGCCGTCGCCACCGACGGCCAGATCACCGTCCACAGCACGCCCGGCGGCCGTGAAGGCACCCCCGGCCCGGCCGACGACGCGTGGATCATCTTCACCTCCGGTTCCACCGGCAAGCCCAAGGGCGTCGCGGTCACGCACGCCTCCGCCGCCGCGTTCGTCGACGCCGAGGCCCGGCTGTTCCTCACCGAGGAGCCGATCGGCCCCGGCGACCGCGTGCTGGCCGGGCTGAGCGTCGCCTTCGACGCCTCCTGCGAAGAGATGTGGCTGGCCTGGCGTCACGGCGCCTGCCTGGTCCCGGCGCCCCGTGCGCTGGTCCGCACCGGCGTCGACCTCGGCCCGTGGCTGGTCGCGCAGCAGATCACCGTCGTCTCCACCGTGCCGACCCTGGCCGCCCTGTGGCCCGCCGACGCGCTCGAAGACGTCCGCCTGCTCATCTTCGGCGGCGAAGCGTGCCCGCCGGAGCTGGCCGAGCGCGTCGCCGTCGAAGGCCGCGAAGTCTGGAACACCTACGGCCCCACCGAAGCCACCGTCGTCGCCTGTGCCGCACAGCTGACCGGCGATGCCCCGGTCCGCATCGGCCTGCCGCTCGCGGGCTGGCAGCTGGCCGTGGTCAACGACGAGGGACAGCCGGTCGCCATGGGCGACACCGGCGAGCTCGTCATCGGTGGCGCCGGCCTGGCCCGCTACCTGGACGCCGAGAAGGACGCCGAGAAGTTCGCGGCGCTGCCGTCGCTGGGCTGGCAGCGCGCCTACCGCTCCGGCGACATGGTCCGCGCCGAAGCCGAAGGCCTGCTGTTCCTCGGCCGGCTCGACGAGCAGGTCAAGCTCGGCGGCCGCCGCATCGAGCTGGGCGAGGTCGACGCCGCGTTGCAGGCCCTGCCGGGTGTGCAGGGCGCGGCCGCCGCGATCCGCCGCACCAAGGCGGGCAACCAGGTCCTCGTCGGTTACGTCGTTCCCGCCGCCGGAGTGTCGTTCGACCACGAGCAGGCCGCGACCCGGCTGCGCGAGCACCTGCCCGCCGCGCTGGTGCCGCTGCTCGCCGTCGTCGAAGACCTGCCCACCCGCACCTCCGGCAAGGTCGACCGCAACGCCCTCCCGTGGCCGCTGTCCACAGTGGACGCCGCCGCGGCCGGGCTGTCGCCGACCCAGGCGTGGCTCGCCGAAGGCTGGGCCGAGATCCTCGGCGTGTCCGTCGACGATCCGAAGGCCGACTTCTTCACCCACGGCGGCGGCAGCCTGACCGCCGCCCAGGTCGTCGCGCGGATCCGCACCCGCCACCCGCAGGTGTCGGTCGCCGACATCTACGCCTACCCGAAGCTGGGCGCGCTGGCCGCGATGCTGGACGCGCTGAGCGGCCAGGCCACCGAACGCCGGGAGATCGCGCCGACCCCGCGCCGCGCCGGAGTCATCCAGACCGTGCTGATGGTTCCGCTCATGGGCCTGGTCGGGCTGCGCTGGGCGACGCTCGCCGCCGCGCTGTCGAACATCCTGTCCCTGCTCGGGTTCGCCTGGGCGCCGACGCTGCACTGGGCCTGGATCGGCCTGGCCTGGGTCGTGCTGTTCAGCCCGGCCGGGCGCATCGCGATCGCCGCGGGCGGCGCCCGCGTGCTGCTCTCCGGCGTGCGGCCCGGCACCTACCCGCGCGGTGGCGGCGTCCACCTGCGCCTGTGGACGGCCGAGAAGCTCGCCGAGTTCTCCGGCGCGGACAGCGTCGCCGGCGCGTCCTGGATGACCACCTACGCCAAGGCGCTCGGCGCCCGCATCGGCAAGGACGTCGACCTGCACTCGCCGCCGCCGGTCACCGGGTTCCTCAAGCTGGGCCGCGGTGCCGCCGTCGAGCCCGAGGTCGACCTGACCGGGCACTGGGTCGACGGCGACCTCGTGCACATCGGCAAGGTCCGCATCGGCGCGGAGGCCCGGATCGGCGCGCGCAGCACGCTGTTCCCCGGCGTCCGCATCGGCAAGGGCGCGGAGATCGCGGCCGGGTCGACCGTGCGCGGCGTCGTCAAGGCCGGTCAGCACTTCGCCGGTTCGCCCGCCGCTCCGGTCGGCAAGGACGGCAAGGACGCGAAGGACGCGCTGAAGTGGCCGTCGAGCCGCCCGCCGCGCTCGCACTTCTGGGCCGGCGTCTACGGCGTGACGTCACTGATCCTCGGCTTCCTGCCGGGCCTGGCCGCGCTGCCCGGCGTGGCGGTGCTCGGCTACGCCATCGCCGGTGCGCCGACGCTGCTCGACGCGTTCACCCAGGCGCTGCTCTTCGTGCCGGTCGCTACGACCGCGTACTTCCTGACGTACATGCTGTTCGTGCTGGCGGGGGTCCGGGCGCTGAGCATCGGCATGGTCGAGGGCTACCACCCGGTGCACGGTCGCGTCGCGTGGCAGGTCTGGGCCACCGAACGCCTGATGAGCATGGCCCGCGAAGGCCTGTTCCCGTTGTACGCCAGCCTGTTCACGCCGGTGTGGCTGCGGCTGCTCGGCGCGAAGGTGGGCCGCAACGTCGAGGCGTCGACCGTGCTCGCGCTGCCGAAGATGACCAAGGTCGACAGCGGCGCGTTCCTGGCCGACGACACGATGGTCGCCACCTACGAGCTCGGCCACGGCTGGCTGCACGTCGCCCCGGCCCGGATCGGCAAGCAGGCCTTCCTCGGCAACTCGGGGATGACCGCGCCCGGCCGTTCGGTGCCCAAGCGCGGTCTCGTGGGTGTGCTGTCCTCGACGCCGTTGCGAGCGAAGAAGGGCTCGTCGTACCTGGGCATGCCGCCGCTGCCGGTGCGCCGCGCGATCGGCGACGCCGACACGAGCCGCACCTACACCCCGGCGCTGCACCTCAAGGCGGCGCGGGCGCTGGTCGAGCTGTGCCGGATCATCCCGGTGATGTGCGGGGTCGCGCTGACCGTCTCGGTCGCCTTCGGGCTGCTGTGGGTCGCGTCGGTGTTCGGCTTCGGCGTCGCCGTGCTGCTGGCCGGGCCCGCCCTGCTGGCCGCCGGGATCGTCGCGGCGCTGACCGCGACGGTGATGAAGTGGCTGCTGGTCGGGAAGTTCCGCGAGGTCGACCACCCGCTGTGGAGCTCGTTCGTCTGGCGCAACGAGCTGGCCGACACGTTCGTCGAGGCGCTCGCGGTGCCGTGGCTGATCGGCTCGATCGGCGGCACCCCGCTCCTGACGGCCTGGCTGCGCACGATGGGCGTCAAGATCGGCCGCGGCGTGTGGCTGGAGACGTACTGGCTGCCGGAGTCCGACCTCGTCGAGCTCGGTGACGGCGCGACGATCAACCGCGGCTGCGTCGTGCAGACCCACCTGTTCCACGACCGGATCATGAGCATGTCGCGGGTGACCCTCGGCGAGGGCGCGACGCTCGGCCCGCACGGCATCGTGCTGCCGGGCGCCGGGATCGGCGCGCGCACCACGGTCGGTCCGGGGTCCCTGGTGACCCGCGGCGACGAGGTGCCGGCCGACACGCGCTGGCTCGGCAACCCGATCTCCGCGTGGACGGGTAAGTAGAAGGTCACGAAGTACCCGCCTGGCTCGCACGGATCACCCCTCCGTGCGAGCCTGGTTCCGGTACGCACGAGGAAAGGTTCGCGACGGGTGATTTCGAAGGCCTCCGCTCCCGCACCCGGCGCGGACACCTCCGGCGACTCCTACCTCCCCGCGCACGGCAACGGCGGCTACCGGGTCAAGCACTACGACCTGACCCTCGACTACAAGGTCGCGCCGAACCGGCTGTCGGCGTCGGCGGTGATCACCGCGGAGGCGACGCAGGCGCTCTCGCGCATCACCCTCGACTTCGGCGAGTTCCGGATCAACCGCGTGCTGGTCGACGGCAAGCCGGCGAAGTACCTCAAGCGCGTGCGGAAGCTGCAGGTCAAGCCGCAGAAGTCGATCGCCGCCGGCAGCGAGTTCGTCGTCGAGGTCAGCTACGTCGGCAACCCGCGCCCGGTGGGGAGCCGCTGGGGTGACGTCGGCTGGGACGAGCTGACCGACGGCGCGCTCGTGGCGAGCCAGCCGGTCGGCGCGCCGTCGTGGTTCCCGTGCAACGACCACCCGTCCGACAAGGCGACCTACCGGGTCGCGGTGACGACGTCGTCGCCGTACCTGGTCGCCGTCACCGGGGACCTGGTCGACCGCTACACCTCGGCCAGCACCACGAAGTGGGTCTTCGACCGGCGCGAGCCGACGGCGACCTACCTGATGAGCGTGCAGATCGGCCGGTACGACGACATCGACCTGACCGGCGGCGGCTGGCTCGCCCGCGTGGGCGCGGCCGCGCGGCGGCTGAGCGTCGACTTCGGGCGCGAGAGCGGGCAGGTGGAGTCGGTCTTCGCGACCGTGCCGCAGCGCGCCGCCGTCCCGCCGCGGCTGCGCCGGCTGTTCGAGCACGACTTCGGCCGGCAGGGCCGGATGATGGAGGTCCTGCAGCGGCTGTTCGGCCCGTACCCGTTCGGTGAGTACCGGATCGTCGTCACCGACGACGCCCTCGACGACCCGATCGAGGCGCAGGGCATGTCGATCTTCGGCGCCAACCACGTCGACGGCCGCCGCACGTACGAGCGGCTCGTGGTGCACGAGCTGGCGCACCAGTGGTTCGGCAACAGCCTGACGGTGGCCGATTGGCGCCACATCTGGCTGAACGAGGGCTTCGCGACCTACGCCGAGTGGCTGTGGTCGGAGGAGTCGGGCGGCCAGTCCGCGCAGACCCTGGCCCGCACCTGGCACACCCGCATGAAGGCCAAGCCCGCCGACGTCCGCGTCGCCGACCCCGGCGTGGCGCGGATGTTCGACGAGCGCGTTTACAAGCGCGGCGCGTTGACGCTGCACGCGCTGCGGGCGGAGATCGGCGACCCGGCGTTCTTCGCGCTGCTGAAGGCGTGGACGACCGACCACCGGCACGGGCTGGTCACGACCGACGGGTTTGTCGCGATGGCGGAGGCGTACGCGGCCCGTTCGCTGGGGACGTTCTTCACACGCTGGCTGGACACGCCGGCGCTGCCGCCGCTGCCCTAGGGAACGGCCCGTCCGGTAGGGCCATGCCCGGTAGGCGACCCGGTGTGCGGCAGAGCCCGCTCCCCGGGATACATCGGATGTATTGCGGCCTTCTGGGTGAACAGAGCTGGTACATCCTGGCTTTTTCTGCAACTATGGCCCGACGCCGCCTGTGGATCTCAGTGAAACGTAGTATGAATCGGGGAACCCGTTCATGGATGCTGTCTCACGGCGGACGATTCTTCGCGCGACCTCGGTGGCGGCCGGCGCCGCGGCGTTCGGCGGGCTCTGGTCCCGCGCGGCCCCGCCCGCGCTCGCCGCCGCGAACCCGTACCGGGACGTCGCCGCCGACGCGCGGATGGTCTGGAAACGGCTGCCGACGAACTGGCAGGAGGGCCCGTTCCTGGCCAACGGCTACCTCGGTGCGCAGCTCTACGCCGGGAAGGCGCGGCAGGTGCTCAAGGTGATGCTGAGCCACAGTCAGGTGCAGGACCAGCGGGTCCGGTGGGAGGCCGGGATCGGGCTGTCCCGGCTGCCGATCGGCTACCTCACGCTCACCCTGGCCGGCGCGATCACCGGCGTCGACTGGACGCTCGACCTCTACCACGCCGAACTGGGCGGCACGATCACCACGACCGCGGGCTCGGTCGGGTTGTCCGCGGTGGTGCACAACGACCTGGGCGTGCTGCTCGTCTCCCTCACCCCGAGCGCGGGGGAGGCCGGGGCGGCGTGGGCGTTCCAGCCGCTGGAGTCGGCGACCACCCGGACCGTTCGCAAGCCCCCCGAATACGTCGCGAACCCGGCGCCCGGGACCGGCGACGGGTACTGCGCCCAGCCGATGCTCGCCGGCGGCGGGTACACGACGGCCTGGCGGGAACGCGCGATCGGCACCCGGCGGCTGCTCGCCGCGACCGTCGCCTACAGCTTCCCCGGCACGACGCACACCGCGGACGCTGTCGCGGCCGTGGGGAAAGCGCTTGCCGCGAACCCGGACGCGCTGCTCGCCCGCCACCGCCGCTGGTGGAACGACTTCCACCAGCGCAGCTTCGTTTCCGTGCCGGACAAGCGAGTCCAGCGGTTCTACTGGATCCAGCTGTACAAGATCGCGTCCGCGACCCGCGCGAGCGGGCCCGTCGTGTCCGAGTGGGGACCGTGGTTCCCGGAGGTCGGCAACAGCTGGACCGCCGTCTGGTGGAACCTCAACGTCCAGGTCACCTACCCGATCGTCAACAGCAGCAACCACCCCGAGCTGGACGCGGTCACCGAGACGTTCCGGCGCGACCACGCGAACCTCGAGACGTCCGTGCCACCTGCCTACCGCGACGGAGACACCTACGCGCTCTCGCACCCGGGTGACTGGCGGCTGCGCCCCGGCGGCACGCGCTCGGTCGGCGTGCCGGGCACGGCGTCCAAGACCGACCAGACCGGGAACCTGTTGTGGGGCCTGCACAACGTCTGGCTGTCCTACCGTCACCACCTGGACCGGCGGGTGCTGCGCGACGTCCTGTACCCGACACTGGCGAAGGCGCTGAACTTCTACCGCCACTTCCTCTTCACCGGTCCGGACGGCCGCCTGCACCTGCCGCTGACCCGCTCGCCGGAGTACGCCGACGCGCCGGACTGCACCTACGACCTGTCGCTGATCCGGTGGGCCGCGCACACGCTCGCCGACTCGGCCCGGGTCCTGGGTCTCGACGAACCCCGCGTGCCGATGTGGCGCGAGATCGGCGCGAAACTGGTGCCGTACCACGAAAGCGCGGCGGACGGCGTGCTCATCGGCGACGGCGTGCCGCTCGCCGGGTCGCACCGGCACTTCTCCCACCTGCTGTGGCTGTACCCGCTGCGGGAGAAGAACTGGGAGCGGTCGGGAGACCGGGACGTCATGACCCGGACGTTCGCGCACTGGGCCGCCGACCGGAAGGCGTGGCACGGCTACAGCTACGCGGCCGCGTCGTCGATGAGCTCGGTGATGGACGCGCCCGAAGAAGCGTTGCGGTACCTGAAGTTCTTCCTCGACCGGAACGTCGTGGCCGACACCGAGCTGACCGCGAACACGATGTACCGCGAAGGCACCAACTTCGCGATCGAAAGCCCGATCACGGCCGCGCAGTCCGTGGTCGACATGCTGCTGCAGGGCTCGGGCGGGGTGCTCAAGGTCTTCCCGTCGGTGTCGGCGACCTGGCGGGACGCCTCGATCGCCGGCCTGCGCGCCGAAGGGGCGTTCCTCGTGGACGCCTCCCGCCGCGACGGCTCGACCGAGTTCGTCCGCGTGCACAGCGAGGCCGGTGAACCGCTCGTGCTCGACCACGGCATCACCGGGGACATCGACGTCCGCGACGAGCACGGCGGGCGGCTGCCGTGGCGCCCGGCCGGAGCTCGCCGGATCGCGGTCGGGCTGCGGCGCGGCGGCACCGCCGTGGTCACCCCGCGGGGCGGTCGCGGGGACCGCGGTCCCCGCGACGTCCCGGCACTCGGCCCGGCGCCCGCGTGGGGCCTGCCGAACTGACCAGTCCGCTTCGACGAGGAGGCCGGAACCATGGACATCACCCGCAGAACCGTGCTCGGCGGCGCGCTCGCCGGGCTGGCCGCGAGCGCGGGGCGAGCGACTCCAGCGCTCGCGGAGGACGACTTCGGCTGGGCCGGCTTCCTCGGCCCCGCCGACCTGCGCTGGCGGCGCACACCGAAGACCTGGTACGAGGGCCCGTTCCTGGGCAACGGATTCCTCGGCTCGGGGATCTACGCCGAGCCCGGCCGCAACGCGATCCGCTTCAACGTCCAGCACAGCCAGGTCCAGGACCACCGGCCGGAGTTCGGCTCGCTGTTCGGCCTGGCGCGGCTGCCGATCGGCTACTTCACGCTCGAACCCGTCGGCGCGATCACCGCGCTCGACTGGCGGCTGGACCTGTGGAACGCCGAGCTGACCGGGACGATCACGACGTCCTCGGGGAGTCTGAGCCTGCGCGCGATCGTCCACACCGGACAGTCGCTGCTCGCCGTCGAGATCCGGCCCTCCGAAGGGGAGCGGGCGTTCGAGTGGGTGTTCCACCCGGCGGTCGCGGTCAGCCCGCGCGCCGACCCGGTGTGGAACAAGCCACCACCGGCCGGTTACACCGCGAACCCGCCGGTCAAGCTGAGCGGGAGCGGCGACGCGCAACTGGCCGTCCAGCCGCTGCTGGCCGGCGGCGAGCACGTGACGGCCTGGCGGGAGGTCACCCGCGGTGGCGCGCGCACGCTGTACACCTCGGTGGCCTGGTCGCACCCGGAGAAGACGTCGGCCGCGCGGGCGCTGCGGACCGTGCGCGGCGCGGAGCCGTTCGCCGCGCTGACCCAGGACCACCGGCGCTGGTGGCACGACTACTACCGGCGCAGCTTTCTGTCCATTCCGGACACCCGGCTGCAGAGCTTCTACTGGATCCAGCTGTACAAGGTCGCGTCGGCGGCCAGGCGGGAAGCGCCGGTGATGGCGACGTCCGGGCCGTGGCTGGAGAACACGCCGTGGCCGGCCACCTGGTGGAACCTGAACGTCCAGCTCGAATACTGGCTGATCCACGGCTCGAACCACCTGGAGCTCGATGCCGTCGGCTACGCGCTGGACAAGTACCGCGGCAACCTGACGAGCCAGGTGGCGCAGCCGTACCAGGCCGACTCCGCGGGCATCCCGCGCACCACGGACATGACGCTGCTCAACGGCGTTTCGAACGCCACCAGCGGGTTCCCGGTCGGCATCCCGGGTCAGGACCAGCCGACCCCGGAGGTCGGGAACCTGACCTGGGCGCTGCACAACGTCTGGCTGTCCTACCGGCACACGATGGATCGGCGGCTGCTGCACGACACGTTGTTCCCCTTGCTGCGCAGGGCGATCAACTACTACCTGCACTTCCTCGCCCCGGGCCCGGACGGCCGGCTGCACCTGCCCGCGACGTTCTCGCCGGAGTACGGCGTCAACGCGCCGGACTGCACCTACGACCTCTCGCTGATCCGCTGGGGCTGCAAGACGCTGCTGCAGATCACGCCCGGCGACCCGCTGGCGCCGAAGTGGCGGGACGTGCTGGCGAACCTCGCGGCCTACCCGGCCGACGTCAACGGGTACATGATCGGCGCGGGTGTCCCGTTCGCGAAGTCGCACCGGCACTACTCGCACCTGCTGCAGATCTACCCGCTCTACGACGTCACCTGGGAGCAGCCCGAGCACCGGCAGATCATCGAGACGTCCCTGAACCACTGGGTCGGCTTCGAAGGCGCGCTGCAGGGCTACACGTTCACCGGGGCCGCGTCGATCTCGGCGCAGATGCTGCGCGGCGAGCAGGCGGCGTTCTACCTGGGCGAGCTGCAACGGCGCTACATCCGGCCGAACACGATGTACCAGGAGTCGGGGCCGGTCATCGAGACGCCGTTGTCCGCGGCGAAGTCCCTGCAGGACATGCTGGTGCAGAGCTGGGGCGGGGTGCTCCGGCTGTTCCCGGCGGTGCCCGCGGCCTGGGGCGACATCGCGCTGCGCGACTTCCGCACCGAGGGCGCGTTCCTGCTCAGCGCGTCCCGCTCGGGCGGGAAGACGCGCTGGCTGAAGGTGCACAGCGAAGCCGGGGCGCCGTGCGTGCTGCGGTCGGGTGTCGACGGCGACCTGGCCGTGACGGACGCGCGCGGCCGGGCCCGGCGGTGGCGGAAGTTGTCGAACGGCGACGTCCAGGTCGATCTCCGTCCGGGTGAAGACGCCTTTGTGTACCGGAAGGGGGACAAGCCGGACTTCGGCGTGCGACCGGTCGCGCCGTCCGGACCCAGCGAACCCTGGGGTTTGCCCTGATCGGGTGTTCTCACCCGGACGGGTGGTGTTCGCGGCAGAATGGTGCTCTCGACGAGGGGAGCGCTGATGAGCGAGCAAGGGGACGGTACCGGCCGGCAGCCCTACCAGTACCCGCAGTGGCAGCCGCCGGTGCCGCCGAAGAAGACTTCGCCGGCGGCCGTCGTGCTGATCACCGCCTCGGTCGTCGTGGTCGTCGTGATGGCCTTCGCGTTCCTGGCCTGGGGTTATCCCGGTTTCCTGCGGGGGCCGGAGGCCAGCGCCGATGGTGCCTGGTTCACGACGTCACCGTCCTCTTCGTCGCCGCCGGCGACGATCGCGTCACCGACCGCTTCGGTGCCGCCGCCGGGCGGCCGCGCTCCGCTGCCGAAGCGGACGACGCCGCTCGCCGACCCGATCACCTGCGCGTACCCGCCCGCCCCCGGCACACCCGCGCCGAAGCCGGCCACCCCGCCGCCGGACGGCCCGGCGCCGTCGTCGGGCACCGTCCCGGTGGGGCTCGCGACCAGCGCGGGCGACATCGGGCTGACGCTGGACCGCGCGCTGGCGCCGTGCACGGTGGTGAACTTCCTCAGCCTGGCCAAGCAGGGGTTCTACAACGGCACGTCGTGCCACCGGCTGTCGGTGGCGGACGGCCTGCGGATGCTGCAGTGCGGCGACCCGGCCGGCGACGGCACCGGCGGCCCGGGTTACACGATCAAGGACGAGACGTTCCCCGAGCTGACGTACGGCCGTGGCATCCTCGCGATGGCCAAGACGGCCGAACCCGACTCGGGCGGTTCCCAGTTCTTCCTGGTCTTCGGCGAAACCCGGATCCCGCCGGAGTACACGGTGTTCGGCAGCATCGACGACGCCGGCCTCGCGGTGCTGGACAAGGTCGCCGCCGCCGGCATCGACCCGTCCAAGCCCGGCATCGGCGACGGCAGCGGCCCCCCGAAAACCCCGGTCACCTTCACCGCCATCACCACCCCGTAACCCACGTACCCAGAGATTCCCGTTATGGGCGGGCCAGCAGTTCGCGGAGGGCGGTCAGCAGGGTGGGGGTTGCCGTGGGGGAGGTCGTGCGGCGGCGCCAGGCGATGTAGCCGTCCGGGCGGACCAGGAGGCAGCCGTCCTCGGAGATGCCGCTGAGGCGGGACCAGTCGCCGTAGGCGTCGCGAAGCTCCGGGGCGCCGACGAGCACCGCCCGCAGGTCCAGGCCGAGTTCCGCGCCCGCCTTGGCCGCGGCGTCGCGCCAGGCGGTGCCGGTCAGGCCGGTGAGAACGGTCCAGCGGCCGCCGCCGACGACGTCCAAAGTGGACACCCGGCGGCCGTGCGGGCCGACCAGCCACGCGTGCGGCAGCTTCGCGCCCGGCTCGGTGCTGGGCCGGTGGAACAGCTCGGGATCACGGTCGGCAGCCGGCGAGGCGACGCCGTCGGGCAGCACCGCGCCGGAGACGTAGCGCTGGTCCAGTTCCACGCCGTGGGCGTTGAACTCGTAGTGCTTCAGCTCGATCGCCTTCTCCAGTTCACGCCGTTTCAGCGCGCCCTCCGGCGTCGGCGCGAGGCAGGTTTCGAGGCCCGCCGTGATGCCGTCGGAGTCGGTGTCGCCGGAGATGCCGAGCGCGGCGAAGATCGGCCCGAACTGGTCGCGGCTGAGGTTCGCCCGGTCGACGATCTGCTTGCCCACCGGCGCGCGTTCGGCGGTGTAGCTGTCCAGCAGGCCTTCGCCCGCCTCGCCGCGCAGCACCATCGCGAGCTTCCACGCCAGGTTGTACGAGTCCTGGACGGACGTGTTCGAGCCGAGCCCGTTGGACGGCGGGTGCCGGTGCACGGCGTCCCCGGCGCAGAACACCCGGCCGCTGCGGTACTCCGTCGCGTAGTTGTGGTTGACCGTCCACAGGGACGTCGAGGTGATCTCGACGTCCAGGCCCGGATCGCCGACGAGGTCGCGCACCAGCCGCGTCGCCTCTTCGACGTCGACCTCCGGCGGCGCCTGCTCGATGTCGTAACCCCAGGTCAGCAGCCACTCGTTCCACGGCCGCACCATCCGGACCAGGCCCATCCCGATCCCGCCGAGGTGCGCGCCCGGCCGCATCACCCAGTACAGCACGCTCGGCCGGTGGGCCACGTACGGCGCGAGGTCGGCGGTGAACGTGATGTTCATGCTGCCCGCCTTGCCGGTCTGCCCGGCGATCGGCAGCCCGGCCTGCTCGGCGACGCGGCTGCGCGCACCGTCCGCGCCGATCAGGTACTGGGCGCGCAACGTGAACTCGTCACCCCGGACGCGGTCGAGGAACCGCGCCGTGACGCCGTCTTCGTCCTGCGTGAAGTCGAGGAACTCGGTGTCCAGCCGCAGTTTCGCGCCGCGCGCGGCGGCCTCGCTCGCCAGGATCGGCTCGAGGTAGGTCTGCGGCAGGTCGATCATGTGGCACGGGCTCGCGGCGCCGTATTCGGACGCCGACCCGGCTCCCGTGCCCCAGCTGGCGATCCGGCCGATCTCCGGCCCGGTCAGCGACGTGCACAGCACGGTGTCGCCCATCAGGTCCGGCGGGGTACCGACGGCGAGGGCCTTGGCCTCGACACCGAGGTCGCGGAAGACCTCCATGGTGCGCTGGTTGGTGATGTGCGCGCGGGGGGTGTTGGCCATCCAGCCGTACTTCGTCGCGAGCACGGTGGGGACGCCGTAGGTGGCGAGCAGCAGTGCCGCCGAACCACCCGCGGGGCCGCTGCCGATCACCAGGACGTCGGTGTCGTAGGTCATGCGCTGCTCCCTGAGATGCGGAACGTGAACTCGAGCCGCCGCCCGGTTTCGCCGGGCTGCTCGGTGAAGTCGACGATCAGGCCGTCCTTGACGCCGAACACGGTGTCGGAGTCGAGGTACTCGCCGCCGGCGACGAACAGCTGGGTGATCAGGGTGCGGTAGCCGGGCTTGGCGATCATGAAGTGCACGTGCGGGGCCCGGTACGGGTGCCGCCCGGCGGTGTCGAGCATCTGCCCGACCGGGCCGTCGGCGGGGATCGGGTACGCGCTCGGCACGATCGTCGCGAACCGCAGCCGCCCGTCGGCGTCGGTGCGGAAGCGGGCCCGCAGCACCGGGCCGTCGACGTCGGGCAGCTGGACGTCGTAGAAACCGTCCTCATTGGACTGCCAGACGTCGACGACCGCGTCCGGCACCGGGTTGTCCCCGGTGTCGACCACGCGGACGTCCGTCCACAGTGGAGTGCCGGGCAGTCCGTCGGCCAGGTCGGCGCCCTGCGGCGTCTCCGGCGGGCCCTCGACGTAGAACGGGCCCAGCACGGCCGACGGCGTGGTGTCCGGCGTGCGCGAGTTCGTCAGGACGTCGACGACGCTGGACACGCCGAGGGTGTCCGACAGCAGGATGAACTCCTGGCGCGTGTCGCTGGAGATCTGCCCGGTGCGGGTCAGGAACCCGATCGCGTACTCCCACTCCTCCTGGGTGAGGTCGGTGCGGATCGCGTAGGCGTGCAGCGTCTCGACGAGGTCGGTGAGCAGCTCGCGCACGCGGTCCGGCGCGCCCGCGAAGCTCTCGACGACCTGCCTCGTGAGCGCCTTCAGACTGGGCGGGGCGGTCGGCCGGGTGCCGTTCACGGCCTGGCGAAGCAATTCCGCCTCGGGCTCGCCGGCGATGTCGGCCTCGGTGAGCCCGAGTTCGGCCAGCGAGTGCGGGATCGGCAGCGACGCCGTCAGCTCGAAGACGTCGTTCGCGTCGGCCACCCCCAGGTGAGTCATCACGTAGGGGAGGAGGACGGCGTGGGTTTCGGCGTGCGGCAACCCGAACTTGCCGCCGAGGTGGTGGCACAGCCGGTGGTGCAAGCCCATCGCAACGCTGTCGAGACACGAGCCCGCCAGCCACGCGCCGCGCAGGGCGCCGGCCCGGGCGTCCACATCGGACGGATTGGCCACGATCCGCGGCAGGGCGTCCGTGAGCAGCCGGATGGCCTCCGCGGCGAGCAGGTCGGTCATCGGGTTGGCGTCCGGGGCGTACCGCGCCTCGACGGCGTGGGCGAGCGCGTTGATCCCGCTGGCGGCCGAGACGGCCACGGGCAGCGAGAGGGTCAGATCGACGTCGTAGAGCACGACCTCGGGCCGCACCTTCGGGGACCGCCGCGTGGTCTTGCGGCCGTCCGCGGTCTCGCCGAGGACCGAAGTCAGCTCCGAGCCCGCGTACGTCGTGGGCACGATCAGCTGCGGCAGGTCGGTGCGCAGCGCGATCGCCTTGGCGAGCCCCGTGGCCGAGCCGCCGCCGACCGCGACGACGCCGTCGACGTCGTGCTCGGCGACGACCTTCAGCGCGCGTTCGGTGACGTCGACCGGGGTGTGCATGACCGCGTCCTCGAACCGCGCGGCCAGCCGTGGGCCGAGCAGGCGCGCGGCCCGGTCGCCGTACCGCGGGCCGGCGACGAGCAGGGCCCGCCCGAGTCCCAGCCGATCGGCTTCGTCGCCGACGTCGTCGAGGGAGCCGAACACCACCCGGACGGGGTTCGCGGCGTAGCTGAACGAGGTCATGCCACGCAGTATCAGCGGCTCGGCGGCGGCGGGTCCTGCACGTTCGTGCTGCGCCGAGGCACAAAACGCGCGTCTCAGCCCGCCCGGCGCAGCGCCGCGGGTGTCGTGCCGAGCTGGGCGCGCAGCACGCGCGTCAGGTGCTCCTGGTGGGAGAAGCCGCAGCGGAGGGCGATCTCGGCGATCGGGTCGGTGCCCGTGCGCAGCAGCAATCCGGCCTGCTCGACGCGCAGCCGCAGCAGGAACCGGTGCGGCGGCAGGCCGGTGCGCGCTTTGAACTGCCGCGAGAACTGGCTGACGCTCAGCCCGGCGAGCGCGGCCAGGTCGGCCAGCGGCACCGGCTCGGCCAGCCGGTCGGCCATGCGGTCGCGCACCCGCGCGAACAGCTGGTCGGACAGGCCGCGGGACGGCTCGGGGCCGCGGGCGGGCCCGGCCTGGTGGTGGCGCACGAGCTGCGCGGCGACGAGCGCGCCCAGCTGGTCGGCGTAGGTCCGCGCGCTCGGCTCCCAGTCGCGCACGACGCCGTCGAGGCTCAGCACGAGCTGCTCCAGCAGCGGATCACTGCCGAACTCCTCGGCCAGCCGCACCGGCGTGTCGGCCCCGGCGGCCTCCTGCACGGCGTCGTCGGCGACGTAGACGTGCACGGTGTCGAGCTCCCCGCCGAGCTCGACGGACAGGTCGGCGTGCGAGGGCTGCAGGAACAACCCGCCGGCGGGCATCCGCCGGCTCTGCTCGCGCGGCGTCCCGACCCCGCGCCGGACCGTCACGGGCCCGCCGAGGTGCAGGATCAGCTGGTGGCTGCGCGCCGCGCCGAACTGGGCGCGGTAGGGCCGTTCGCGCTGCTTGGAGAGGTAGACGCGCTCCCAGCCGAGGCCTTCGCTGGTGCGTTCCGGGCGGACCCAGGGCAGCGCGAGGATGCCGTTGGTGTCGGCCAGCCCGAATTCGCCCACGCCTGCCTCCTCGACGTCGAGGCCGACCACGATCGTACCCGTCCGGCTCACCTGGACAGTCGGCTCGCGTACCCGGACAGTCTTCGACATGCCGCGCGACGGTAAGGCGGGTCCGTACACACGGCGTACAAGACTTTCGGCGTCCTCCGCGCGGGGGACCGGGCACCGCCGCGGCGTCACGCGGCCGGGCGGCGGAGGTTTCCCCGGTGCACGCGAGGGAGCGTCGTGCACGTCCTCGACGGGCCGGGGGGCTCGAGGGCGAACGGGGAGGGGGTGCCGGGCCCGCGCGGGGCGGGCCCGGCACCGCCCGGACATCGAGGCCGCCGGGCTTACTAGCCGTCGCGCGCGGCGAGCGCCGCCTGGGTGCGGCTGGTGACGCCCAGCTTCGCCAGCACGTTGCCGACGTGCGCTTTCACCGTGCGCTCGGCCAGCCGCAGCCGGTTCGCGATGTCCTTGTTGGACAGACCTTCGCCGAGCAGCTCCAGCACGTCCCGCTCCCGCGGGGTCAGCGTGCCGCCCGTGGTGAGCGCCGCCGCGGCCGCCGGGCTCAGCGCCGTCACGCCCTCGTGGGCGGCCCGGACGGCGGCGGCCAGCTCCTCGCCGGAGGAGTCCTTCAGCACGAACCCGGCCGCGCCCGCGGCGAGGGCACCGCGGATCTCGCGCGGGCGTCCGACCGTGGTCAGCATCAGCACGCGTGGCGCCGGGGGCCGGAGGCGGCGCAGGACTTCGAGGCCGTCCATGCCGGGCAGGTAGAGGTCGAGCAGCACGACGTCGGCGGCCACGGACGACGCCAGCAGCTCCGGCCCGCTGCCGTACTGCGCGACGACGTCGAGGTCCGGCCGGGCGCCCAGGACCAGGGCGAGCCCCTCGCGCACCACCGCGTGGTCGTCGACGACCTGCACCCGGATCATGCCCGCACTCTACTGTCGGTCCCATGCGCCAGTCCCTCGTCACCACGGCCGCGGCGGCCGCCGTTTTCCTCGCCGGCGGTGCCTGGACCCCGCACCAGGGCTGGGTCGCCGCCGTGCTCGGCGCGGTGCAGCTGGTGCCACTGCTGTGGTCGCGGCGTGCGCCGGCCGTCGTGCTGGTGGTCGTCACCCTGGCGACCGTCGGGCACCTGCTGCTCGACCAGCCGCGCAACACGATGTACGTCCCGGTCCTGCTGGCCCTCTACAGCACTCCGCGCCGGTGGCTCGCGGCGTCCGCGACGCTCGCGATCGGCGTGACGGTGTTCCCGGCGAAGGGCCCGCTCGACGGCACGGTGCTGGCCGTGACGATCTGCGCGGTCGCCTGGCTGCTGGGCGCCGAACGCCGCCGCGCGCTCGCCGACCGGGCCGAACGCGCCGCGCGGCGGCTGCACGACACGCTCGCCCAGACCACGGCCGTGATGCTCGTGCAGGCGGAGACGCTGCGCGCGGTCGGCGACCTGACCGACGCCGACCGCGAGCGGCTCGACACGCTGCTGTCGGCCGGCCGCGGCGCGCTCACGCTCGTCCGCCGCACCCTCGACGACCTGCACGACGACGAGGACCGCCCGGCCGACCTCGCCGAGGTGCTGGCTCGGCTCCGCACCGCCGGGCTGGTCCTCGACCGCGACCCGGTGCTGCCCGCGCTGCCGCGCCCGGTGCGCGAGCTGGCCGAGCGGTTCGTCGCGGAGACGGCGGTGAACGCGTTGCGGCACAACGGTCCCGGCGTCCGGCTGCGCCTGGAGGTTCAGTCCGGCCACGGCGTGACGATCACCGCGCGCAACACTGTGAAGGGAACTCCGCGCGAGGGCACGGGTTACGGGCTGGCCGGGCTCACGGAACAGGCCGCGGCGGCCGGCGGTGTGCTGAGCCACGGCTCGCGTGACGGCGAGTGGGTGGTCAGTGTGGTGCTGCCAGCAGCTGCGACACGGTCACGAACCGGAAGCCGCGCTGCTTGAGCCCGTCGAGGATCGGCCCGATCGCCCGGCGCGTCTGCGCGCGTGAGGCGTACATCGCGTGCAGCAGGATGATCGAGCCGGGCCGTGCCTGGGCGAGCGTCGTCGCCGTGATCGTCGCGGTGTCCGGGAGGCCTGCGGAGTCGGGCTCGACGTCGCAGGTGATCGTCGTGCGGCCGTGTGACGCGAGGTAGTGCGGCAGGGCCAGGAGCTTCTTGCTGTTGGGCGGGCGGAAGAAGATGTCGCCGGAGTAGCCGGTGGTGCGGATGAGCGCGTCGGTGGCCTCGACCTCGTCGGCGACCCACGCGGGGGTCACGCCGATCATCCGGTCGTGGGAGAAGCTGTGGTTGCCGATCTCGTGCCCGGCCGCGGCGATGTCGTGGGCCAGGTCGGGGTGCGCGGCGATCTCGCGGCCGATGAGGAAGAACGTCGCGGGCACCTGGCGGCTCTTCAGCGTGTCCAGGATGGTGTGGGCGCCCGCCGGGTCCGGCCCGTCGTCGAAGGTCAGCGCGACGACCTTTTCGGTGGTGTCGACGCGGTTCACGAGGGTGCCGAAGAACTGGAACGTCCGCGAGTCGGCGACCTGCAGCAGCGCGTAGGCGCCCACGAGCACGACGACGAGCGCACTCGCCAAGCCGATCGTCCACTTCCGCGCGCGCCGGGATTTCAAGATCATGCGGCCACCCTGGCCGCACCCGCGCGGCCCCGGAACCCGCGAAGGTACTGGTACCAAAGCCGTGAAGGCCACATCGAGGGACTCAGAGTCCCTCGATGTGGCCTTCACGGACAGCGGCTCACAGCGGGTTGAACTCGCCCAGGGGGGCGGTGCAGAACGGGCCGCCGACGAACTCGGCCGCCGCGCCCGTCGGGGCCGGCTTGCCCGCCAGCTGGTCCGCGTAGACCTCGGCGTTGTCCAGCGACTTGTAGCCCAGCGCCTCGGCCTCGGCCAGCGAGTAGATCCGGCGGGTGTTGTCCGAGACGCCCCAGATCAGCCGGTACCCCGGCGACGGCGCGCTCAGGCACGCCTCGAACAGCCGAGCCCCGTCGTCGGGGGAGAGCCACGTCGTCAGGCCGCGCGGGCCCAGCGGCAACGGCGTCTCGAAGCACGAGCCGATGCGGATCACGATGACGTCCATGCCGAACCGCGAGTGGTACAGGCTGCCCAGCGCCTCGATCGCCGCCTTGCTGACGCCGTAGTAGGTGTCCGGGCGCGGCGACGAGTCCGCCGGGAGATCGGAATCGGTGCGCCGGAAGCCGACGGCGTGGTTGCTCGACGCCAGGATCACGCGCCCGACCCCGGCCGCGCGGGCGGCCTCCAGCACCGTGTGGGTGCCGTTGATGTTGACGTCGAGCGTCGCTTCCCAGGAGTTCTCGCGGCTGTGGCCACCGAGGTGGATCAGCGCGTCGGCGCCCTCGCACGCCGCGGCCATCGCCGCCGGGTCGGTGACCGACGCCGTCACGACCTCCTCGGAGGCGTCCGACGCGGTCTGCGGAGCCAGGTCGAGCAGGCGCAGCACCCGGCCGGAGCGCCGCAGGCGGGGGCGCATCAGGGTGCCGACGACCCCCGCCGACCCGGTGATGAGCACACGCTGGTCCGTCAATGGACTTCCTCTCGGTAAGGGCGGCGGTCAGCGAATGCCGGCCCGGCGCAGCTGCTGCCCGAGCTCGGCGGTGGTTTCGGCGAGCAGCTCGCCGACGCGCTGGGCGTCGGCGTCGGTCACCTGGGAGATGGGCATCGAGCAGCTGATCGCGTCCGTGCCCGGGATCCGGTAGGGGATCACCGCGGCGACGCACCGGACGCCCAGCGTGCCCTCCTCGATCTCGGCGGCGTACCCGCGCTCGCGGGTCGCGGCGCACTCGGCGTGCAGGGCGTCGAGGGAGGTGATGGTGTTCGGGGTCAGCGCGATCAGCGACGGCGGCATCAGCGCCTCGATCTCGTCGTGCGTCAGCTCGGCGAGCAGCGCCTTGCCCAGCGCGGTCGCGTGCGTGGGCAGCGTGCGCCCGACGCGCGAGACGAGGTGCGTGGAGCGCTGCGACTCCCGCGTCTCCAGGTAGACGACCTCGGTGCCGTTGCGGCGCGCGAAGTGCGCGGTGAACCCGGTCTTCTCCCGGATCCGCTCGAGGGCCTCGGTGGCGAACGGGACGACGGCGTCGCGGTCGAGGTAGGCCGTGCCGCAGATGAGGGCGCGGACGCCGAGGCGGTAGCGCGCGGTGTTGGCGTCCGCCTCCAGCCAGCCGGCTTCCAGGAGCGTGCGCAACAGGCCGTGGAGCGAGGAGCGCGGGAACCCCGTGCGCGCGTGCAGGTCGGAGAGCGAGAGCCAGACGTCGTTGGCCGCGAAGGTCTCGATGAGGTCCACCGCGCGGCGCGCGGATTTCACTCCCGAAGACTCGGCCGGCGCACCGTCGGTGGCCGCCGGGTTGTCCACCTTCTGCGGCATTTTCGCGCCTCCGTCCGGCCGTTGACTTGTGACTCCGGCCATATTAGCGTCCCGAACAACGTTCTTATGGATGAACATAATCACTATAACAGACTGCGTTCAAGGATGTGAATATATCCTCGGACTCGCGCCCCCGCCGCGCATGCCCCCGTCTCGTTCGCTCATGTGCCAGTGAAGCCGCTCGAGTACAACGGAAGCATGGGAGAGCTGGTGCAGCAGCGCCGAGCACGGCCGAAACCGACAAAAGGACGAGAGCGGAAACTGATGGCACAGAACGAGATCGAGCTGGACGGCCTGCTGGCGTTCCCCCTCACCCCGTTCGGCGAGGACCTCGAGGTCAACCTCGACGCGCTCGCGGAGAACGTGGAGAGCCACATCGCGGCCGGTGCCGGTGCGCTGTTCGTCGCGTGCGGCACCGGCGAGTTCAGCTCGCTCTCGCCCGCCGAGCACGCCGCGGTGCTCGCCAGGTCCCGTGAGGTGGCCGCCGGCCGCGTACCGGTCTGGGTGGGCGCCGGTGGCGGCGCCGCGTCGGCGCGGGCCGGGGTCGCGGCGGCCGCGGCCGGGGGCGCGGACGGCGTGCTGCTGCTGCCGCCGTACCTCGTGTCCGGGCCGCAGTCGGGGTTGGTCGACTTCGTCCGCTACGCCGTCGGGGACACGTCCGTGCCGGTGATCGTCTACCACCGCGGCACCGGCGTCTTCACCGCGCCGGCCGCGGCTTCGCTGCTCGACATTCCCTCGGTCGTGGGACTCAAGGACGGCTACGGCGACGTCGAGGTGATGACCCGGATCGTCACCACGATCCGCTCGCTGGACACCGACCGCGCGCGGAACTTCCTGTTCTTCAACGGGTTGCCGACCGCCGAGGTCTCGGCCAAGGCGTACGCCTCGATCGGCGTCGCGCGCTATTCCTCGGCCGTGCACTGCTTCGCGCCGGAGATCGCCCACCGCTTCCACCGCGCGCTCGCCGAGGGCGACACCGCGGTGATGGACACCCTGCTCGCCGGGTTCTACCTGCCGCTGGTGGCGCTGCGCGACGAGTCGCCCGGCTTCGCCGTGTCGCTGGTGAAGGCCGCCGCCCGGCTGCGCGGCGACAAGGTCGGCTCGGTCCGCCCGCCGCTGGTCGAACCGACGACGGAGCAGATCGACCGGCTGCAGAAGATCGTGGAGGACGGCTTCGCGACGCTGAAGGCGCTCGGCTGATGAAGATCCTCGATGTGGTGCTGACTCCGGTCGCGTTCGCCGACCCGCCGCTGCTCAACGTCATGGGCGTGCACGAGCCGTTCGCGCTGCGCGGCGTCGTCCAGGTCAAGTGCGAAGACGGGATCGTCGGGCTCGGCGAGTCCTACGGGGACGAAGCGTTCCTCGGCGAGGTGCGCAAGGTGCTGCCGCGGCTGCGCGGCCACGACGTCTTCGACCTGCCCGGCCTGCAACGGCTGGTGGCGAACGCGCTGTCGGGCACGGTGCTCACCGACGCGCACGGGCTGATCGGCGGCTTCTCGATCCGCAAGACCGTCGCGAGTGTGTACTCGCTGTTCGAGGTCGCCTGCCTGGACGCGCAGGGGCAGCTGCTCGGCCGCCCGGTGTCCGACCTGCTCGGCGGCAAGGCCCGCGACGCCGTCGAGTTCTCCGCCTACCTGTTCTACAAGTACGGCCAGCACGTCGACGGCCGTGAGGACTCCTGGGGCGAGATCACCACGCCGGAGACCCTGGTCGGCTCGGCGAAGCGGATGATCGACGAGTACGGCTTCCGCTCGATCAAGCTCAAGGGCGGCGTCTACGAGCCCGCGCAGGAGGTCGACGGGATCCGCGCGCTGGCCGAGGCGTTCCCCGGGCACCCGCTGCGGATCGACCCGAACGGTGCGTGGACGGTCGAGACCGGCATCCGGGTGGCGGCGGAACTCGACGGCGTCCTGGAGTACCTCGAAGACCCGACGCCGGGCATCGAGGGCATGGCCCAGGTGGCCGAGCGGGCGTCGATGCCCTTGGCCACCAACATGTGCGTGGTGAACTTCGGCGACATCGAGCCGGGCTTCCGGGCGCGCGCGATCGGCGTGCTGCTGTCGGACCACCACTTCTGGGGCGGCCTGCGCGCGACGCAGTCGTTGTCGGTGACGTGCGAGAGCTTCGGCGTCGGCCTGTCGATGCACTCCAACAGCCACCTCGGGATCAGCCTGGCCGCGATGGTGCACGTCGCCGCGGCGACCCCGCACCTGACCTACGCCTGCGACACGCACTGGCCGTGGAAGGTCGAGGACGTCATCGAGCCGGGTGTGCTGGAGTTCCGCGAGGGTGCCGTCGCGGTGCCGACGACCCCGGGCCTGGGCGTCACGATCGACGAAGACGCGCTGGCGAAGCTGCACGAGAACTACGTCCGATGTGGACAGACGAAGCGGGACGACGTGACCTACATGCGCCAGTACGTCGAGGGTTTCGAGCCGAACACGGCGAGGTGGTGACCCGGTGAAGGTGACCGGATACGCCTACCCGTGGGACGTCCTCGACGCCGGGTTCGCCGCGCGGGCCCGCGACCTGGGCGTCGACGAGGTGGCCGTGGCGCTGTCGTACCACAGCGCCCGCGCCGCGACGCCGTGGTCGGCGTCGCACACGGCGGTGGTCGCGCGGCACGCCGCGTTCTACCGTCCGGTGCAGGCATCGGCCTGGGGTTCGCTGCGACCGTCCACTCCGGACTGGGTGTCCTCCGGGGACAGTGGCGGTGACGCCGTCCGGCTGCTCAACGAGGCCGGGATCCCGGCCGCGGCGTGGATCGTGCTGACGCACAACTCGCAGCTCGGCTACGAGCACCCGGACGTCGCCGTGCGGAACTGCTTCGGCGAGGTCTACCCGTGGGCCCTCTGCCCGTCACAGCCCGCGGTGCGCGAGTACGCCGCGACGCTGACCGCGGAAGCCGTCGCCGGGCTCGACCTGTCGTCGGTGATCCTCGAAGCCTGCGGCCCGCTCGGCGCGGTGCACCAGCACCAGCACGAGAAGACCGACGGCGTCTGGGCGCCCGCGGTGGCCCGGCTGCTGTCGATCTGCTGCTGCGACGCGTGCGCTTCTTCGTGGGACGTCGATGCGGACACCGTCCGGGCCCAGCTCGTCGAGGAGGTCCGGCGGCTGATCGCCACCGGCGACCTCGGCGTCACGGCCGACGCCCTGCCGCCGTCGCTGACCCAGACGCTGCTGCGGGTCCGGCAGGCCGCCACCGACGCGCTGCGGGCCGCCGTGCTCGCGACCCTGGCGCCAGGCACCCGGATCGTGCTGCACGGCGCGCTCGACCCCTGGGTCACCGGCGCGCTGCCCGGCCTCACGCCGGGCGCCGTCGAGGACGCCGATTCCGTCGTAGTGTTCGGCTGGGCGCCCGCGACGGGGGCCGACGCCGTCGCCGCGGCCAGGGAGGCCTTGCCGGAGCGGGTGGCGATCGGCAGCTACATCACCGCCGTGGCGGCCGCCCCCGTGCCCGACATCGCCGCCTACGTCGGCGAGCTCGCCAAGGCGGGCGCGGCCGAGCTGCACCTGTACCACCTCGGCCTGGCCGGTCCGGGCCGCTGGCGCGACCTGGACACCGCCACCGCCGCCGCCCACGAGATCCACTGAGGAGCTGTACCCAAGATGAGCCAGGCAACCGACGCCGCCACGCTCGAGAAGATCCTGGCGGCCGCCGCCGAAGCCGCCCGCCCGGCCGCCGAGGCCACCCCGGCCGACCGCGGCCGCTGGCTGACCGCGGTCGCCGACGCGCTCGACGCCGCGGCCGGCGAACTGGTCCCGCTGGCCCACGCCGAGACCCACCTGCCCGCCACCCCGCGGCTGGCCGGCGAGCTGAAGCGCACCACGTTCCAGCTGCGGCTGTTCGCCGAGGTCCTCACCGACGGCGAGTACCTCGGCGCCACCGTCGACCACGCCGACCCGGACTGGCCGATGGGGCCGCGCCCGGACATCCGGCGCGTCAAGACCGCGATCGGCCCGGTGCTGGTGTTCGCGGCCAGCAACTTCCCGTTCGCGTTCAGCGTCGCCGGCGGCGACACCGCGTCCGCGCTGGCCGCGGGTTGCCCGGTGATCCTCAAGGCGCACCCGGGCCACCCGGAGCTGTCCGCCCAGACCGGCCTGATCGTGTGCGAAGCCCTGCTCAAGGCGGGCGCTCCCGCGGGCCTGTTCACCGTGATCTTCGGCCAGGACGAGGGCGTCACCGCGCTGAAGGACCCGCGGATCGCGGCGGCGTCGTTCACCGGGTCGATCCCCGGCGGGCGGGCCCTGTTCGACATCGCGAACGCGCGGCCGCGGCCGATCCCGTTCTACGGCGAGCTGGGCAGCGTGAACCCGGTCGTCGTCACCGAGGGCGCGATCGACGCCCGCGGCGAGGCCGTCGCCAAGGGCTACGCCGGGTCGTTCACCCTCGGCGCCGGCCAGTTCTGCACCAAGCCGGGCCTGCTGTTCCTGCCGGAGGACCACGGCCTGACCGAGACGCTGCGCTCGGCGCTGGAAGGCGCGGCGCCCCAGCCGATGCTCAACGACCGCATCGCGAGCGGTTACGCCTCGACGCTGGCGAAGCTGCGTGAGGTCCCGGGCGTCGACGTCGTGTCGGCGTCGCCGTCCGAGGCGCCCGCGTTCACCCCGACCCTGCTGGCGACCACCGGCAAGCAGTTCCTCGAGGGCGGCGAGGCCGTGCACCAGGAGTGCTTCGGCCCGGCGTCCTTGATCGTCACCTACGCCGACCAGGCCGAGCTGCTGCGCCTGCTCGACGTCGTCGAACCGGGGCTCACCGCCACGATCCACGGCGAGGAGTCCGACGCGGACTGGCTCCGGCCGGTGCTGCCGGCCCTGGCCCGCATCGCCGGGCGGCTGCTGTGGAACGACTGGCCCACCGGCGTCACGGTGAGCTGGGCCCAGCAGCACGGCGGCCCGTACCCGGCCACGACCGCCCCCACGACGACGTCCGTCGGCACCGCCGCGATCGAGCGGTTCCTCCGCCCGATCGCGTGGCAGGGCTTCCCGGACGCGCTCCTGCCCGAACCCCTGCAGGAGGCCAACCCCTGGCAGCTGCCCCGACGCACCGACGGAACCCGCTGACCCCGTCGTGGGGGGGTACACCAGATATAAAAAAATATTACACTCACCACCCCACACACCCCCCCCCACACCACAAACCCCGACCCCACCACCGGCGCCAGTTA
>NZ_JBICSQ010000020.1:0-80131 GCF_043197175.1 Amycolatopsis sp. NPDC049252 | reverse complement strand
CGCGCTCCGCCCCAACCCCGGCCTGGAGCCAAACCCGTGCCCGCGCCCCCCCCGCCCCGCGGCACCCGGCGCCCCCCGGGGTGAGTGGGAAACAGTGTTAGAACACTGTTTCCCACTCACGACCCCTGACGCCGCCGCACAACCGAATTCCCGTTCCCCATCCTGGGAGGCATTGTCATGCCCGTGAACCGGAGAAACGCCCTGCGCGGCGGCGCCCTGGCGGCCGCTTCCACCGTGTTCCTCACCCGTCCCGTGTTCGCTTCCGCCGCCACCCCGGTCGCGGCGGCGAGTGGCGTTCCCGCCGCGACCGGGCCGATCGTCGCGGCCTACCGGCAGCTGCAGAGCGGCATCAACCGGCCCTCGCCGGAACGCACCGCGGCGCTGGCCAACCTGGGCCGCGTCGCGAAGGCCTACAACGACACCATGTCCGTGGCCGGTGGTGGCGCTCCACTGTGGATGGACCTGCCGCTCGGCCCCGGCAGCGACTACACGACGTCGATGTACGCGCGGCTGCGCGCCATCGCCGTCGACTGGGGCACCCCGGGTGGCGCCCTGTCCGGTGACCCGGCCGTGCTGACCCGGATCAAGGCGGCGCTGGAGCTGATCTACGCCAGCCAGTACAACCCGGGTGTCGGCGAGATCGGCAACTGGTACACCTACGAAATCGGCGTCCCGTACTACGTGCTGCACACGCTTTCGGTGGTCGCCGACCAGCTGACCGCCGACGAGCTCGCGCGGTACGTCAGCCCGATCAAGCGGTTCGTCGGCAACCCGAACGTCCGCGCGAACAACACCGCGCTCGTCGAGACCGGCGCCAACCGCGCGGACAAGGGCTTGATCTCGATCGTCGCCGGCGCGCTGCTCGGCGACACGGCCTGGATCAAGACCGGCATCGACGCGCTGACCGACGTCGCGGGCGGGGGCGCGGCGAGCGTCGTCGCGCGGCTGGACCGCGCGGCCGGTGACGGCTTCCACGTCGACGGCTCGTTCATCCAGCACGACACCATCCCGTACCCCGGGCACTACGGCATCGTGCTGCTCACCGCGCTGGCCGGCGCCATCCACGTCACCCAGGGCACCGAGTACGCGCTCCCGCAGCCGCTGAAGGACAAGATCTACGCGCTGGTCGCGGACGCGTTCGCGCCGTTCGTCTACGCCGGCGCGCTGCTGGAGCCGGTGCGCGGGCGGATGCTGTCGCGGCAGGGGGAGACCGCGCACGACATCGGCCACCAGCTGACCGTCGCGACGCTGGTGCTGGCCCGGACGGCTTCGGGCAAGACCAAAACCGACCTGAACGCGCTGGCCGCGAAGTGGATCACCGAGGGCACGTACGCGCCGTTCCTCAAGATCCCGGACCCGGAGCGGTTCGCGCCCGGCCCGGACCTCGTGGCCACGCCGGGCATCGAGTTCGCGCAGGACATGCTGGCGGCCCACACCCGCCCGGCGCGGACGACGGCCACGCACCGGATCTTCGGCCAGCAGGACCGGATGGTGCACGTCACCGAGGACTGGACGTCGTCGCTCGGGGTCAGCTCCACGAGGATCTCCCGCTACGAGTCCATCAACGGCCAGAACCTCAAGGGCTACTACGTCGGCGACGGCGTGCTCTACACGTTCCTGCCCAACGCCAAGGGCCACTACACCGACGCCTACTGGCCGACGGTCGACCCGCTGCTGCTGCCGGGCACGACCGAGAACGACGGCCCGCCGGACCCGAAGTTCGGCGGCGTGCCGGTCGGCCCGAACCCGCACACCGGCGGCGTCCGCTGGGACGACAAGCACGGCGCCTACGCGTTCGACTTCAAGTCCTGGGACGGTTCGCTGGTCGCGAAGAAGTCGTGGTTCTTCACGCCGTCCGGGGTCGTCTGCCTGGGGGCCGGGATCACCAGCACGTCGGCGGCCGCGGTGCGCACGACGATCGAGAACCGCAACCTCGGCGAGGGCGGTAAGGGTGCGTTGACGGCAGACTTCCGGCGCGTCGCGACCGACCTCGGCAAGGCGTCCGCGCTGCGACCGAGGTGGCTGCACCTGGAGAACGTCAGCGGGTACGTCCTGCTCGACGACGCGTCCGTGACGGCGGTGCGGGAGGACCGCACCGGCGCGTGGCGCGACATCGACACCGGCGCCAACACCAAGGGCACGACGACACCGAACACCCGTCGGTACCAGAAACTGGTGCTGGAGCACGGGATCAAGCCCGTGAACGCGACGTACGCGTACGCGGTGCTGCCCGGCGCGTCGGTCCTCGGCACGGTCGGCGCGGCCGGGGTGTTTTCGGCGTGGCAGGTGCGGGCCAACACCGCGACGGTCCAGGCGGTCCAGGTCGGCGAAACCCTGCTGGCGAACTTCTTCGCGGCGGGTTCGGTCGGCGACGTGCGCGTGTCCGGTCCGGTGTCCGTGGCGATCGGGCGGTGCGGCTGGGGCCGGCAGCTCGCGGTGTCGGACCCGACCCAGACGCAGGACAGCGTGACGGTGACGGTGCGCGGGAAGTCCGTGGTGGTGCCGTTGAAGGGCAGCTTCGGCGCGACGAAGGTCGTCCCGCTGTAGTGGTCCTCCACGCCGGGCCGGTGCCCCGACCCGGCCCGGCGTGGTCCCCACCTCCGTTACGCTGGATTTCATGACCAGCGCGGAGCACGTGGACGTCCTGATCGTGGGCGCCGGCCTGTCCGGCGTCGGCGCGGCCTGCCGTCTCCAGGAACGGTTGCCGGGCAAGAGTTACGCCGTGCTCGAAGCGCGTGACACGATCGGGGGAACCTGGGACCTGTTCCGGTACCCGGGCATCCGGTCCGATTCGGACATGTTCACCCTCGGCTACCCGTTCCGGCCGTGGAAGGACGCGAAGGCGATCGCCGACGGCCCGTCGATCCTCACCTACGTCCGGGAGACCGCGGCCGCGTACGGCATCGAGCGGCACATCCGGTTCGGGCACCGGGTCGTCGGTGCGAGCTGGTCGTCCGCCGGCGCGCTTTGGACGGTCTCGACCGCGCACGGCGCCACGTTCACCTGCCGGTTCCTCTACCTGTGCAGCGGTTACTACGACTACGCGGGCGGGCACGTCGTCGACTTCCCCGGCCGCGAGGAGTTCGCGGGCGACATCGTGCACCCGCAGCAGTGGCCGGACGAGCTGGACTACGACGGCAAGCAGGTCGTCGTGATCGGCAGCGGCGCGACGGCGGTGACGCTCGTCCCGGCGATGGCCCCGCGCGCGGCTCGCGTGACGATGCTGCAGCGCTCGCCGTCCTACATCGTGGCGCGGCCGGGGCGGGACGCGCTCGCCGACCGGATCCGCGCGCTGCTGCCGGAGAACCTCGCGCACCGGGTGGTGCGCGGCAAGAACGTCGTCATGGGCACGTTCTTCTTCCAGCTGATGCGGCGGCTGCCGGACCGGGCGTCGCTGGCGCTGCGCAAGCGCGTGGCGGCGCAGCTGCCGGCGTCGATCCCGGTCGACCCGCACTTCGTGCCGGACTACCACCCGTGGGACCAGCGGTTGTGCCTGGTGCCGGACGCGGACCTGTTCCAGGCACTGCGCTCGGGCAAGGCCGACATCGTGACGGACCGGATTTCGCGCTTCACGCCCGGCGGCGTGCTTCTCGAGTCCGGCCGGGAGTTGCCCGCGGACGTCATCGTGACGGCGACCGGGCTGCGGCTGGTGGCGTTCGGCGGGATCACGCTGAGCGTCGACGGCCGCGAGATCGAGCCGGGCGAGCAGCGGGCGTACAAGGGCATGATGTTCGGCGGCATCCCGAACCTGGCGTGGTGCGTGGGCTACACGAACAACTCGTGGACGCTGCGCGCGGACCTGACGTCCCAGTACGTCTGCCGCCTGCTGGAGCACCTGGACCGCCGCGGGTTCGTGTCGTGCACCCCGGACCCGGCCGGCGCGTCGGGCGCGGGCCGTCCGCGCCCGATCGTCGACCTGGCGTCGGGGTACATCACCAGGGCCGCCGCGGTCCTGCCGAAGCAGGGCGAGCGACGGCCCTGGATGATGCGCCAGAACTACCTCCTGGACCTCGCGGACATGCGCTTCAACCGCCTCGAGGACGGCGTGATGCGCTTCGGCCGCGCGGAGTCCCCGGTGCCGGCGTCCCGCTGAGGCGGTCAGCCGAGCACTGCCGACGGATCGGAGCTCCGCAGCGCGTCGGCGACCGCGCGGGCGTTCTTGACGCCGGCCGCTTTCGAGTAGGTGTTCTTGGTGCCGCTCATCGCCCGGTTGAAGCCCGAGTGGTCGATGCAGCTCGACGCGCCGGGAGCCGTCCTCCTCGTAGACGTAGATCTGCACCGCCCAGCTGCCGATGTTCTTGTCGTGCGAGGCGGCAGCGCTGAAAGCCCGCTGGTAGGTCAGGCCCGCGAACGGAAGACGCGTCGTCTTCGGCAAGATCGATCCGGGCGAGGACCCTTGAGACCGGCCGCGGTGGCAGGTGTCGCCCGCCGGCGGGGGGTTGGTACGGAATCGCCCCGACAGCGGCCCAACCGTGACCGGGCGGGAAACGGTCCGGGCCCCGGAACCGTGCGGTTCCGGGGCCCGGCCCACGCGTTGTGCTGCCCCTGGGGTCAGCCCTGGCGGCCCTTGGAGCGCGGGTTGTCCTTGTTGATCACGAACACGCGCGTCCCACGGCGGATGACCTGGGCGCCCGGCTGGCGGGCGAGCGAACGAAGCGAACTGCGGACCTTCATGGCGAGCCGTCCCTTCCTGGTCGGCGGTGCGGGCCCCGAAAACGTCCCACAGTGGCTTCAACAGCGGCCGGGGTGGGTTTAATCCCGCAACTCAGCTGCTCTCGCGGGCGGCCCAGGCCTGCAGGTCGTCACCGCGGACGGCGGCCGCCATCAGCTCCGGGAACTGATCCGGGGTGCACGCGAACGCCGGGACGCCCAGCTCCGCCAGCGCCGCCGCGTTCTCGTGGTCGTACGACGGCGCGCCCGAGTCGGACAGCGCCAGCAGGGTCACCACCTGGACGCCCGAGCCTACCAGCTCGGCGATCCGCTGCAGCAGTTCGTCCTCGTCGCCGCCTTCGTAGAGGTCGCTGATCAGCACCAGCAGCGTCTGCTCGGGGCGCCCGACCAGGCCCTGGCAGTAGGCGATCGCGCGGTTGATGTCGGTGCCGCCGCCCAGCTGGGTGCCGAACAGCACGTCGACCGGGTCGGCGAGGTGCTCGGTGAGGTCCGCGACCTCGGTGTCGAACGCGACGAACGACGTCTTCAGCGCCCGCATCGACGCCAGCACCGCGCCGAACAGCCCGGAGTACACCACCGACTCCGCCATCGAGCCCGACTGGTCGACGGCCAGGATGACGTCGCGCTGCACCGCCTGCTGCCGCCGCCCGAAGCCGATCAGCTTCTCCGGGACGATCGTGCGCAGCTCGGGGGAGTAGTGCTTGAGGTTGGCGTGGATCGTGCGGGCCCAGTTGATGTCGCCCGGACGCGGGCGGTGCGTGCGCGACGCCTTGTCGAGCGCGCCCTTGATCGCCGCGCGCGTGCGGTCGGCGAGCCGCTCCTCCAGCTCTTCGACGACCTTGCGGACGACCTCGCGCGCGGTCTCCTTGGTCTCTTCGGGCAGCACGCTGTTGAGCGAGAGCAGGGTGCCGACCAGGTGGACGTCTGGCTCGACCGCCGAGAGCAGCTCCTTCTCCAGCAGCATCCGGGTCAGCCCGAGCCGGTCGACCGCGTCGCGCTGCATCACCTGCACGACGGTGCTGGGGAAGTAGCGCCGGACGTCGCCGAGCCAGCGCGCGACCCGCGGCGCCGACGCGCCCAGGTTCGCACTCCGCGGCCCGCCGGCGGACTCCTCGTCCGGCTTGTCGTAGAGGGCCGCCAGCGCCTTGTCCACGCCACTGTCCTCTTCGGACAGCTGGGCGGCCTCCAGTCCCGAGCCCGGCCCGCCGCCTTCGCCGCCCAGCACCAGCCGCCAGCGGCGCAACCGATCCGTGTCCACGCTCATACCCCGGCCCCCAGCAGTGTCGCCATGACGGGCAGCACGCGCTCGGCCCGTTCCTCGTCCAGTTCGTCGGCCGTCGGCACGACGACCCGCGCGGCGCCGGTCAGCCCGGCCGCCCGCTGCCCGATCGCCCGCTTCTCGGGCCCGCTGAATGCCCCGAAAGTGCGCCGCAGCAACGGAAGCACCTCGGTGAAGACGTCGGCGGGGATCGCCGCGAGCCAGGCGTCGATCACCTGCAGCAGGGCCTCGTCGTGCACCAGGAGCAGGGCCCCGCCGTCGAAGAAGCCTTCGACGTACGCCGCGCCCGCCGACGGCGTGACGCCCGGCGTGAGCGCCCGGCCGAGCCGCAGTTCGATGTCGAGCGAGCCGAGCAGCCCGGCGTCGTGCAGGATCCGGGTCAGCCGCCCGGCCAGCAGCGGCGGCAGCGACGGGCGTTCGGCCAGCCGCGCGAGCGCGGCCAGCCAGCGTGCCTTCGCGTCCTCGCCCAGCAGCGCGGTGGCGTCGTGGACGCCGTCGACCAGCTTGCAGAACCGGGTCGCGGCGTCGTCGTCGATGCCGTGGGTCGCCGGCGGCAGCCCGGCGCAGACCCGGTCCAGCATGCGGAGGGCGACCGCGCGCAGGGAACCGGTGTCGGTGCCGCGGACGTCCCCGTAGCGGGTCGCCCGGGCCAGCGCGGGCAGCGCGGACATCAGCCGCGCGACGTCCGAGTCGGCCGCGGCCCGCGCGTCGAGCGCCGCGAGCGCGTCGGGCAGCGCGTCGGCCAGGTCCGCGAGCAGGCAGTTCTCGACGGCGGTGGTGACCTCGTCGAGCGGCGGGGTGCCTTCGACCGTGCCGCGGACCGCGGAGGTGGCCGCCGACGGCACGGTCGTGCCGTGCACCGCGGCCGCGACGAGGTCGACCTCGAACGACGGCTCCCAGCACAGCGCCCAGGTCTCCCGGAACGTTCCCCGGTTCCGCCGCGCCGACGCCTCCCGCGTGCCCCATTCGATGCCGAGGATCCGCAGCCGGTGCAGCAGCTTCGAGCGGTCGAGCCCGCCTGGGGTCCGCAGGTCGAGGTCGAGCTCCTTGACGACCGGGTCCTTCTTGAGCCGCAGGCGTTTCGCGGTCGCGGTCAGGTCCGCGGCCAGCGGTGGCTGCGGGACGCGGTCGGGCACCTCGCCGAGCCGTTCGCCGACGACGAGCCGCCGGGTGACCAGCGCGACCTGCACGTCGTCCCCGCCGCACAGCACCGACCGGGTGGCTTCGGTGACCTCCGCCAGCCCGGCCGACGACCGGCCGCGCAGCGCGGCCAGCGCCTCGGCCAGCCGGACCGCCTCGATGACGTGCGCGGTCGAGACCGGCAGGTCCTCTTCGCGCAGCACCGCCGCGACACCGGCCAGCCAGCGCGTGGTGACGTCGGAGGCCGTGGTGAACAGGTGGTGGTACCAGCCCGGCGAGAGCACGCCCGCGCCGTAGCCGCTGGCCGCGGCGAGGCGTCCGTGCGTCCACGGCACCCAGGTGCACGCGACCTTTCGCTTCGGAAGTCCTTTGAGGACGGTCTGGTCGTGCGACGCGGGCGGCAGCGGGTCGGCCAGCGCGGGCACGTGCCAGGCGCCGCACACGACGGCGATGTTCTCGAAGCCGTCCTTGCGGGTCTTGCGCAGCACCGAGCGCATGTAGGCCTCACGGCGTGCTTCGTTGCCCTGCGGCGGTTTCTCGCCTTCGCGCAGCGCGGTCATCGCCTCGGCGATCACCTCGAACGGCGAGGCGTCGTCCCGACGCGACTCGACGACGTCGTCCCACCAGCGTTCCGGGTCGTCGTAGCCGCCCGCGGCGGCCAGCGAGGCGAGCGGGTCGCCGGGCGGCCCGGCGTGCTCGTCCGGCCCGGCGGCGAAGGTGTTCGCGGCGGGCAGGTCGCAGAACCGCACCGGGACACCGGCTTCCCGCGCGTACGCGAGCGCCTGCCACTCGGGGCTGAAGACGGCGAACGGCCAGAACGCGGCCCGCGAGACGTCGTCGGTCGCGTACGCCAGCAGCGCCACCGGGGGCGCCATCGCCGGGTCTTCGGTCAGCTCGACGAGCGCGTCGGCTTCCGGCGGCCCCTCGATCAGCACGACGTCCGGTTGGAGTTCCGCCAGCCGCGCCGCCACGGCCCGGGCCGAGCCCGGACCGTGGTGGCGGATGCCGAGCAGGTGGGTGGTGGTCACGAAATCTCCTGGCCGGCCCGGTAGAAGTCGGACCAGCCGTCGCGCTCGCGGACGACCGTCTCCAGGTACTCCAGCCAGATCGCGCGGTCGGCGACCGGGTCCTTGACCACCGCGCCGTGGATGCCGGCCGCGATGTCGTGCGGGCGCAGCACGCCGTCACCGAAGTGGGTCGCCAGGGCCAGGCCGCCGGTGAGCACGCTGATCGCCTCGGCGGTGGACAGCGTGCCGGACGGCGACTTCACCGCCGTGCGGCCGTCTTCGGTGCGGCCCGAGCGCAGCTCGCGGAACACGGTGACGACCCGGCGGATCTCGGCCAGCTCGGCGGCCTCGGCCGGCAGCTGCAGGGACGTGCCCAGCTCCAGGACCCGCCGGCTGACGATCTCGATCTCCGCCTCCGCGCTGTCGGGCAGCGGCAGCACCACGGTGTTGAACCGCCGCCGCAGCGCGCTGGACAGCTCGTTGACGCCCTTGTCGCGGTTGTTCGCCGTCGCGATCATGTTGAAGCCGGGCCGCGCCTGGACCTCGTCGCCCAGCTCCGGGATCGGGAGCGTCTTCTCGGACAGGATGGTGATCAGCGTGTCCTGGACGTCCGCCGGGATGCGCGTGAGCTCCTCGAGCCGGGCCAGCTTCCCGTCGCGCATCGCACGCAGCACCGGGCTTTCGACGAGCGCGGCCGGGCTCGGGCCCTCGGCGATCAGCCGGGCGTAGTTCCAGCCGTAGCGGATCGACTCCTCGGACGTGCCCGCGGTGCCCTGCACCAGCAGCGTCGAGTCGCCGCTGATCGCGGCGGTCAGGTGCTCGGACACCCACGTCTTCGCCGTGCCCGGCACGCCGAGCAGCAGCAGCGCGCGGTCGGTCGCCAGGGTGGCGACGGCGACCTCGATCAGCCGCCGCGGGCCGACGTACTTCGGCGTGATGACGGTGCCGTCCGGCAGGGTGCCGCCGAGCAGGTATTCGACGACCGCCCAGGGGGAGAGGTTCCAGTTGGGCGGCTTGGCCCGCTCGTCGGCGGCGGCCAGCGCGGCCAGTTCGGCGGCGTGCTCCTGTTCGGCGTGCGGCCGGAGGACGGTGGCGGGGGCGGTCATGCGAGCTCCTCGTACATTTCGCGGCGGAAGTTCAACGTTTCGGTGAGCGCCCGGCGCCACGGCCCGGCGTCCATGGTCAGCCGGGTGGTGGCCAGCGGGTGGCGCAGGCAGCCGGCCGGGACCGCGCGGGCGATCACGACGGCGGCGTGCGAGACCAGGCGGTGGTCGTCCTGGCGGGCGATCCAGTCGAGCAGCGCGGTGCCGAGCTCGGTGGTCCACGGCCGGGGCAGCTCGTGCACCAGCCGGGCGAACGACTCGGTGGGCAGCCGCCCGACCAGGTGCCCGATGGTGGCGGCCTGGCCGGCCGCGCCCAGCACGCCGAGCAGCGGCGGGGTGGTGCGCCCGCCGGGGTCGGCGCCGATCAGCGCCTGCGCCCAGGTTTCGTCGCGCTGGCGCAGGGCCGCGGCGGCCCAGGCGTCCCGCAGGACGCCCGGCGGGCAGCCCTCGACGGTCATCCGCACCACCTCGGCGGGCGGCCCGAACTCCGTCCAGAAGGACAGCGGCGCGGCCGAGACCAGCGTCCGCAGCCGGACGGTGCCCTCGTCCTTGCCGCGTTCGGTCTGGGGCAGGGCGACGTCGAGGACCCGGCCGCGGCGCCGGACGAGCGGCCGCAGCCGCTCGGCCATCCGGTGCCCGTGGCGGGTGTCCGGCAGACGGCCGAGCAGGTCGGCGGCCTTCTCCCGGACGGCGGCCGCGCGGTCGGTGAGGGCGGCTTCGAGGAAGTCCTCGTCGTCGTCCCGGACGTGCCCGGCGAGCACGCCGAGGAAGTCGGCACGGACGTCGGCCGGCTCGGTCTTCCACGACGTCGTCAGCGCTTCGCGGGCCGCGTCGGCGTCGTCGGTCAGGCGGGCGGCCAGCCAGCGGCGGCGCTGGGCGAGGCTGCCGTACTGCCAGACGTCGCCGGATTCCTCGGCGGGCGCGGCCAGGAAGGCCCAGTCGGTGTTCCGCTGCCCGAGCCACGCCCCGACGGGCCCGGCGACCGCGACGAGCGGCCCGCGCAGGGCCGCCTTGGAGCGGGCGGCTTCGGCCAGCAGCGGCAGGAACTCCGGCGGGACGCGGTAGTGCGTGCCGGCGAGGATGCCGAGCCACTCCTGAAGCAGGTCCGGGTGGCTCGCGGCGAGCAGCCGGGCCAGCCGTTCCCGCGCCAGAGCGGGCACGAAGGGCCGCTCGTCGGGCGCGGCGACGGGCAGCGGCTTGACGTCGGCGAGCGCCCGCCGCCCGGCCCGCTTGTAGGTGGTGAGCACCGCGGCGGCGGCCAGCAGCTGTTCGGCGGGCTCGCTGCGTTCGCCGGCGAGCTCCTGCACGGCGGCGGGCTGCCCGCCGAGATCGAGCGGCCGGCGGCGGGTGCCGAGGAGCGCGGTGCCGACGAGGTCTTCCCAGGCTTTCATGAGCGCACCTCCTTGGTCTGCCGGTGGTCGGTCGGTGGGTCGGCGAGCGATCCCGGCCCGTGTGCGTACGGGGTCAATACGCGTGTCCGGACGGCCGGCTCGCGTGTTTCGGGTCTCGGTTCGCGCGTTTGTGGAGTCGACTCGCGTGTGCGGAGGATCGACTCGCGCGACGGGGGAGCCGACTCGTGCGCCAGGAAAGACAACCCGCGTACCGGGACGGCCGGTTCGCGTGCCTGGGTGGACGACTCGCGTACTTGGATGGACGACACGTGTGCCTGGGTGGACGACTCGCGTGCCTGGATGGACGACACGCGTGCCTGGATGGACGACTCGCGTATCTGGATGGACGACTCGCGTGTTTGGGTGGGCGACACGGGGTTCGGGGTCACAGGCGGACCGCCCGGTTCTCGTGCCAGCACGTCAGCGGGCGCAGGCCTGCCGGGCTCCACTCGGCTGCCACCGTCAGCGGGCCGCCGGCCGAGAGGGCCAGCAGGGACCACGGGAACGCGTACGGGACCAGGGGTAACGCTGTTCCGTCCTTTTCGGACAGACACCAGCCGTCGCCGTGTGCGGCGGGGGTCACCTCCGAGAGCAGGACCGGCCAGCGCTCCAGCCACGGGTCCGCCGCCATCGCCCTGGCGTACGCCGCCAGGGCCTCCTCGATCGAACCGCCCGCGGCCGTCGGGGCCGGGAGCGGGATGCCCCGCTCCGCCACGAGGGCCCGCAAGGGCGCGGCGCCCGGGTAGAACGCCAGCTCCGCGGTCAGCAGGTGCCCGGGCGGCAGCGACGCGTCGAGCGGCCGGCCCGGTGGCGCGAACGAAAGCACCAGCGCGTCCCGCCCCGTGCGGCGGCCGCGCAGCCACGTGCGCCGGGTCAGCAGCCGGTCGTTCTCCTCGTCGGCCGCGCCGGTGATCAGCCAGTCGTCCGAGACGCGCTCGCCGCTCTCCACGACCCGGGCCGTCTCCACCGAGAACCCGAGCCGCGTCCGCACGGTCTCCGCCAGCCCCGGCGGCAGCTCGCTCAGCCGGCCCGCCGCGTCCGCGAGCAGGAACAACAGCGACAGCTCGGCGAGCAGCGCGTCCGGCCAGTCGCGGCGGCCGACGATCCCGGCCGCCCGCCGCAGCCCGCCCGCCAGGCCCGAAGCCTGCGCGTCGACCATCCGGGCGGCGACCGTGCGCAGCTCCTCGGACCCGCTGCGGTCGAAGCCCGCGAACCCCGCGCCGACCCGGTCGGTCAGCCACACCTTCAGCTCCGCGACGCCGCCTTCGACGCGCGCCGCGCGGCCCTCCGCGCGTTTGGCCGCGGCCTCTTCGTCCTTGGGGCCCGCGGCTTCCGCGCGCTTCTCCGCCTTCCGCGCCCGGTCCGCGCGTTCGGCGAGCCAGGTGTGCACCCACTCCGGCGGGTCCGCGGCGTCGACCCGGCCGGCCGCCCACATCAGCAGCAGGCCGAGCGCGTGCTTGCACGGGAACTTGCGGCTGGGGCAGGAACACCGGAACGCGGGCTCGGCCAGCTCGACGCACGTCTGGTACGGCTTCTTGCCGCTGCCTTGGCAAAAGCCCCAGATCGCTTCGCTCGACACGCCCGCGCCGGACCACTTCGCCGGTGTCGCGAGCGCCCGGCCCGCCTTCTCCGAAGCGGGATCCGGCGCGAGCCCGGCCACGCGTTCCGCGGTCCACGGCACCGCCGTCACCACCTGTCCCCCCACTGGTTTCCTTTGCCGTCCGGTCGGTTCTCCCCGGGCGGTGGCCCGGGGTGGCTTACCCGACGAAGCATGCCAGTACCCACCGACATTTTCCGTGAGCGCAGGTCAGCCCCGCGATCTATGCTGGGCCGCCCCGGAGGTGAGCGTGGACGCGAGGCAGCTCGAGTACTTCCTCGCCGTGGTCGACCACGGCGGGATGAGCCGGGCCGCCCAGGCGCTCTACGTCGCGCAGCCGTCGCTCTCGCAGGCCGTCCGCGTCCTCGAGCGGGACCTCGGCACGAGTCTGTTCGACCGCGTCGGACGCCGGCTCGTGCTGACCCAGGCCGGGCACGCGCTCGTGGAACCGGCGCGGCAGATCGTGCGCGGGCTCGGCGCCGCGCGGGCGGCCGTCGACTCGGTGGCCGGGCTCGAAGCGGGGCGGGTCGAGATCGCCGCCATGCCGTCACAGGCGGTCGAGCCGCTCAGCGGGATGATCCGCCGGTTCACGGAGCGCCACCCCGGGCTGAGGGTGGCCGTGCGCTCGGCGTTCACCCCGGACGAGGTCCTCGGCATGGTCCGCGGCGGGGTCACCGAACTCGGCCTGGCCGCCGGTCCGGAGCCCCTGAACGCGCCGGGACTGGACGTCGTCCCGTGCGGCCGGCAACGGTTCGTGCTGGTCACCGGCCCGGACGTGCCCTTCCCGGACGACGAGCCGGTGCCGCGCGAGCTGCTCGCCGGCCGTCGCCTGATCGTCGGCCAGCCGGGCACCGGCATGCGGCGGCTGGCCGACGACATCCGGGCGAGCGGCGTCGACGTCGTGCCGGTGGTGGAGACCGAGCACCGTGAGGCCATCCTGCCGCTGGTGCTGGGCGGGGTCGGGATGGCGGTGCTGGCCGACTCGTGGACGTCGCTCGCGCGGCGGGCCGGGGCGCGGGTGTTCGCCCTGGATCCGCCCGCCCACCTGCACGTCGCGCTGGTCGGCCGGACGGTGCTCACACCGACGGCGGCGGCCTTCGTGGCCACGATCGATAGGGAGGGCCTATCAGCCGGGCCGTGATCCGGTCTTGGACGCGGTCCGCGGCCGCCTGCTGACATCGAAGGCATGACCACCCACCGCATCGCCCTCGTCCCCGGTGACGGCATCGGCCGCGAAGTGACCCCGGCGGCCTGCGCCGTGCTCGACGCGGCCGGCGCGCGGCACGGCGTGAGCTTCCGCTACGACGAGTTCGGCTGGTCCTGCGAGCGCTACCTCGCCGAAGGCGCGATGATGCCCGCCGACGGCCTCGACCGGGTCCGCCACCACGACGCGCTCTTCCTCGGCGCCGTCGGCGCGCCCGGCGTCCCCGACCACGTTTCCCTGTGGGGCCTGCTCATCCCGCTGCGCCGCGGCTTCCGCCAGTACGTCAACCTCCGCCCGATCCGGGTGTTCGAGGGCCTCGACAGCCCGGTCCGCGATGCCCGTGACGTCGACTTCGTCGTGGTCCGGGAGAACGTCGAGGGCGAGTACAGCGAGATCGGCGGCCGCCTCAACCGCGGCCTGCCCGACGAGCTCGCCGTGCAGGAGGCCGTGTTCACCCGCGCCGGTGTCACGCGGGTCGTCGACTTCGCGCTCGATCTCGCCCAGCGCCGTCGCGGGAGGCTGACGTCGGCGACGAAGTCCAACGGCATCGTGCACACCATGCCGTTCTGGGACGAGATCGTCGCCGAACGCGCGGCCACCCGGCCCGAGGTCGCCGTCGAGTCCGAGCACGTCGACGCCCTCGCCGCGAAGTTCGTGCTCGACCCGGGCCGCTACGACGTCGTCGTCGCGTCCAACCTCTTCGGTGACATCCTCAGCGACCTCGCGGCCGCCGTCGCGGGCGGGATCGGCCTCGCCCCGGCCGCCAACCTCAACCCCGAGCGCGACTTCCCGTCGATGTTCGAGCCGGTGCACGGTTCGGCGCCGGACATCGCCGGGCGCGGGATCGCGAACCCGATCGGCGCGATCTGGACCGCCGCGCTGCTGCTCGCGCACCTCGGCCACGCCGAAGCCGCCGCCGACGTCGAAGGTGCGCTCGCCGCGGTGCTGGCGAAGACTTGGCTGCGCACGCCCGACCTGGGCGGCACCGCGACGACGGTGGGCTTCACCCGCGCGGTGCTCGACGAGCTGGGAGGAGCCCGATGAGCGTCCCGCTGCCGTTCCGGTACCGCACGGTCGACGCCGGTGTCCCGATCCGCTGCGCCGTCGGCGGCGAGGGTCCGCCCGTGCTGCTCCTGCACGGCTATCCGCAGACGCACGTGATCTGGCACGCCGTCGCGCCGCTGCTCGCGGAGCGCTTCACGGTCGTGGCGGCCGATCTGCGCGGCTACGGCGACAGCGGCAAACCCGCTCCTGCCAACGGAGACGCGAGTACGCGAAGCGAGCCATGGCCGAGGACCAGGTCGCCGTGATGGCCGCACTCGGCTTCGACCGCTTCGCCGTCGCCGGGCACGACCGCGGTGGCCGCGTCGCGCACCGGATGGCGCTCGACCGGCCGGACGCGGTGCGCGCGCTCGCCGTGCTCGACATCGTGCCGACACGCCACGCCTTCGCGCACGCCGACCGGGACTTCGCGACCGGCTACTGGCACTGGTTCTTCCTCACCGCGGGGCACGGCATCCCGGAGCGGATGATCGGCGCCGACCCGGAGTTCTGGATCCGGGCCCGGATGACGTCCCGGCACGCGGGCGGCACGCCGTTCGACCCGGCCGCGATGGCCGAGTACGTGCGGTGCTTCGACGCAGCCTCGATCGCCGCGTCCTGCGCGGACTACCGCGCCGCCGCGACGATCGACCTCGAGCACGACGAGGCCGACGCGGGCCGCCGCCTCCAGGTCCCCGTCCGGGCGCTCTGGGGCGAACGCAGCTTCGTCGGCCGGAACTACGACGTCCTCGAAGTCTGGCGCGGGTACGCCGCCGACGTCACCGGCCGGGCCCTGCCGTCCGACCACTACCTGCCCGAGGAGGCCCCGGCCGAGGTCGCGGCGGAGCTGACCCGGTTCTTCGGTTGACGACACGGTCTATTCCAGCACTAGAATAGTAGGGTGCTCACCGACGCGGAGCTGACGGTGCTCGGCCTCGTGGCCGAGCGGCCGAGGCACGGCTACGAGCTGGACGAAGTGGTCGAGGAGCGCGGCATGCGCGACTGGACCGCCCTCGGTTTCAGCTCGATCTACTACGTCCTCGGCAAGCTGCGCGACCGCGGCCTGATCGCCGAGGTCGCGGCCGACCGTGCGCACGCGAAGGCGAAGAAGACGTTCACGGCCACCGACGCCGGCCGGGAAGCGTGCGCGCAAGCCGCGGAGGCGGCCATCGCGGAGCTGCGCCCGGTGCACCCGCCGGTGCTGGCCGGGCTCGCGAACAGCCCGCTCCTCCCGCCCGGGCGGCTCGCTTCGGCGCTGGCCAGGCGCGCCGAAGCGGTCGACGCGCGGCTGGCCGAGGTGCGCCGGGCTGCGGCCGCCCAGCCGTCCGCGCCGCCGTTCGTCCGGGCGATCTTCGACTACTCGATCACGCAGCTCGAAGCCGAAGCCGGGTGGCTGGCCGCCCAGACCGGAGGAACACCCTGATGCCGTACGACATCAAGAAAGACCTCAAGCAGCTGTACGCGCCGAAGAACACCGACTGGGCGCTCGTGGACGTGCCCGCGCAGCGGTTCATCGCGATCGACGGCCGGGGAAACCCGAACACCGCCGAGAGCTACAAGCGCGCTGTCGAAGCGCTTTACGCGGTCGCGTACACGCTCAAGCGCTCGGCTGAGCAGGACTTCGTCGTGGGGCCGCTGGAAGGCTTGTGGTGGGCCGACGACATGGCCGCGTTCACCGTCCGCGCCAAGGACAGCTGGCAGTGGACGATGCTCATCGCCCAGCCGGACTGGATCGACGGGGACGCCGTCGAGGAAGCCCGGGGAACCGTGCGCCGCAAGAAGAAGCTCGACGCCGACGTCCGGTTCGAAACGCTCGCCGAGGGCCGGTGCGCCCAGGCGCTGCACGTCGGTTCGTACGACGACGAGGGTCCGCTGCTGGCCCGGCTGCACGAAGACTTCCTTGCCACACAAGGCTTGAAGCCGACCGGGCTGCACCACGAGGTCTACCTCGGCGACCCCCGGCGCACGGAACCCGCGAAGCTCAAGACCGTGCTGCGGCAACCGGTGGGCTGAGGTCAGTCGAGGTCGGCGAGACCGCTTTCCCAGCGTTCCCGGCGCTGCGCGGACGTCTGCTCCCACCACGGCTCACCGCGTTCGCCGAGCGCCACCTTCGCCAGCTGAACGCGCTCACGCGCCTGGGCGCGAGCGTCGTCGTCGTTCGCCGCCCCGACGGCGCGCCGCGCGGCCATCAGGTGCTTCTGCAGCCGGTCGCGGACGTCGCCGGGGATCTCCGGGTCGGTCGCGCGCCAACGGCGGCCGTTGACCACGATGTAGCGGCCGTCCGGGGTGTGTTCCGGCATCAGTAGTCGGTCGTGACGGGCCAGGTGTCGTCGTGCAGCAGGCGCTTGAGGATCTTGCCCGTCGCGTTGCGGGGCAGGTCCGGCACGAAGTAGACGTCACGCGGCACGGCGAAGCGGGCCAGGCGCTGGTGGATGTAGGCCCGGATGTCCTCCGCGTGCAGGGAAGCACCGCGCCGCGGGACGACGTAGGCCGCCAGGCGCTGGCCCCACTCCGCGTCGGCCACGCCGACCACCGCCGCGTCGTGCACGCCGGGCAGCGCCACCAGGGCTTCCTCGACCGGGCGCGGGAAGACGTTCTCGCCGCCGGAGACGATCATTTCGTCGGCCCGGCCGGTGACGAACAGCCGGCCCGCCGCGTCGAGGTACCCGACGTCGCCGGTGGCCATCAGGTCCGCCGCGCGCGCCGGGTCCGTGCCGGAGGTGTAGCCGTCGAACAGCATGTCGTTGCCGACGAAGATCTGGCCCTCGCCGCCGGGCGGCACCGGCTTGCGGTCCTCGTCGAGGATCGCCACGTTCGTGCCGAGCGGGCACCGGCCGGCGGTGGTCGGCGCGGCGCGCAGGTCGGCGGGGTCGGCGATGCTCGCCCAGGACACCTCGGTCGAGCCGTAGAAGTTGTAGAGGACGTCGCCGAAGGTGTCCATGAACGCCGTCACGAACGTGCCGGACATCGCCGAGCCGCTGCTCGCGACGATCCGCAGGGACGACAGGTCGTAGCGCGCGCGGACCCGCTCGGGCAGGTCCATGATCCGCTGCAGCATGATCGGCACGACGAACAGCGCGTCGCACTTCTGCTCGGCGATCGTGCGCAGGGTCTCTTCGGCGTCGAACTTGCGGACCAGCGACAGCGTCGAGCGCAGCGCCATCCCGATCTGCATCGCGGCCAGGCCCCAGCTGTGGAACAGCGGGGCCGCCACGAGGATCCGGTCGCCGGCCTTCAGGGGGATGCGGTCGAGGATCGAGGCGGCCGCGCCCATGCCCTTCGGGGTCGGGCGGCGCGCGCCCTTCGGCGTCCCGCTGGTGCCGGAGGTGAGCACGACCAGCCGGCCCGGCCGCTCGGCCGGCTTGGGCCGGTCGGCGGGGGCGGACTGGATCAGCTCGTCGACGGTCGGGTAGCCGGTCTCGGCGTCCGGCCAGGTGCTGATGCGCGCGAAGTCGCCCGGGACGTTCGCGATGGTCTGGGCGAACTCGTCGTCGGCCAGTACGGCGGCCGGCCGGTGCTCGCCCAGCACGTCCTTGACCGACGACGCGGAGAGGCCGGTGTTGAGCAGGATGACGTCGGCGCCGAGCTTGCTGGCCGCGACGAACGACTCGACCATCGCGGAGTGGTTGCGGCACATGAGCGCGATCCGGTCGCGCTCGTTGACGCCGAGTTCGCTGAGGGCGTTGGTGAGCCGGTCGCTGCGCTCCTGGACGTGGGCGAAGGTGCGGACGTTGCGCTCGTCGTGCAGCGCGACGTCGTCGGCGGCGCGGGCCGCGGCGGCCTGGTAACCACCGGCGATGGTGGCGCCCCACTGCGAGATGGAGTTGAGCTGACGCGCCAGCTTGTCCGGCCGGCCCGGGCTGAGCACCCCGGCGCGCACCAGGATGCTCGTGGTGCGCAGTTTGGTGGCCTTGACGCCGTCGGGACCGGCGTCCGGGTCGGGCTCGCCCGACAGGTGCAGGTCGAGGCGCCGCGCGATGGCGCGGATGTCCTTTTTGACCGAAGAAACCAGCTCCATGTGCGCCGGCTGCAGCATCATCCGCACGAACAGCTCGGTCTTCCCGCCGGCCAGCGGTCTCAGCTCCAGGGAGACCCAGGTGCCGTCGTCGGGGACGCCGCACCATACGACGTGCTCGCCCGGCCGGTAAACCACGGCCTGGACCTGCACCTCCAGCATCGGGCGGCGTTCGGGGACGATCCGGATCAGGCCCTTGGGGCCGCGCCCGCGCGAGGCCGGCTCCTGCACCTCGCTCCAGCTGATCTCCGGCACGAAGCGGGGATACCACTCCGGCGATCCGACGATCTGCCACACCACGTCCGGCGGATGCCCGACCACGGCACTCGCCTCGACCACATCGTCACGCATCGTCTGCCCTCACCGAAGTCACCGAACACACGTTCAGGTCACGGAGGCGTTACGGTAGCAGCAAACGGGTGATCGCGGGTACTCCGAACGGCATGATACCGGAGAGTAACGGACACTCATGGTAAGCATCGGCACTGTCCACTGTGTACCGATTAACGGCGTTTACCGATCATGGCACGGAAAAGCGCACGCTCAGTGGGCGCGGCAAAAGATCTTCACCCGTACTGGTTCACCAGCTCCGAACCGAGGCGAGCGAGCTCCGCGCGGACCGATTCCGGGCCCTCGGCGTCGACCAAGGCGCCCCAGCCGGCCAGCTCCTGGGCGATCATGATCGGCGCGGGCGCCGCGACGCGGACCCGGACGCGATCCCCGGGCAGCTCGCCGACCAGCTCGCAGTGCCGGCCGAACCGGTCGCGCAGCACCCGGAGGTACCGCCGGTCCAGGACGACGTCCGCGGTGAGCGGGGAGCGGCGCCGTTCGACTTCTTCGACGACTTCTTCCCACACCTTGGCCAGTTCGAGGTCCGACGGCCGGTCCGCGACGGCGTCGATCGGTTCGGCCGCGGTGATCCGGTCGACGCGGAACGTGCGACGGCCCTTGTCGGTCCCGGCGACGAGGTACCAGACGTCGTCCTTGTCGACCAGGCCCCACGGGTCGACGAGCCGCTCCGACGTTTCGCGTCCCGCGTAGGTCAACCGGACCTTGCGGCGCGCGATGACCGCGTCCCGCAGCGCCTCGACCATCGGCGGCCGGTCCTTCGGGCGCTCGCCCCAGCCGGCCTGGTCGACGACTACCGCGTCCGCGGCGGCCTCGGCGTCCGCGCGGAACGTGCCGGGCAGCGCGCCCATCAGCTTGCGCAGCGCCGACTTCACCTCCGGCGCGATCGCGGCGGCGGGGCCGGCCAGGAGGAACAGGGCCTGCGCCTCACGGGAGGTGAGGCCGGACAGGTCGGTCCGCGCGCCGCCGACGAGCTGCCAGCCCCCGCCCCGGCCGGGCTGCGGGTAGACGGGCACGCCGGCCGCCGACAGCGCCTCGAGGTCACGGCGGGCGGTCGCGACGGAGATCTCGAGCTCGGCGGCCAGCTCGCCCGCGGTGACGCGGCCGCGGGTCTGCATCAGCAGGAGGGTGGCCACGAGGCGGTCGGCACGCATGGAAACAGTGTCGCAAACAAAGTGCTCACTTGATGCGCACTTTCACCCCGCATGCTGTGCCCCAGACCGAAAGAAGAAGGAGCAGAACATGCTGCGAGGAATGGCCACCGTCTCGTACTTCGCCGACGACCACGCGGCCGCGCAGGCCTGGTACACGGAGTTCCTGGGCGTCGAGCCGTACTTCCACCGCCCCGGGTACGCCGAGTTCCGCCTCGGCGACTACCAGCACGAACTGGGCCTCATCGACCGCAGGTACGCACCGGCGAGCGGGGACACACCGGGCGGCGAGATCCTCTACTGGCACGTCGACGACCTCGAGGCGACCGTCGCCCGGCTGCACGAACTCGGGGCTAAGGAGTACGAGCCGATCACCGAGCGCGGTCCGGGCTTCGTGACGGCGTCGGTCGTCGACCCGTTCGGCAACGTCCTGGGTGTCATGACGAACGTGCACTACCTGTCGGTGCTCAAAGCACGGTAGCGACCGCAGCCACTGGATCTTGCCGGGTTGTGGGTTTCGCGCACATGGCTCGCGACCGGCGTCACGCTTACCGTTCCCGTCCATGACCAGCGATCTGGACGGGCGCACCGCCCTCGTGACCGGCGGGGCCGGCGGTATCGGCCTGGCCTGCGTCCACGCCCTGGCCGCGGCCGGGGCCAAGGTGCACGTCGTCGACCTGGACGGGGAGAAGGCCGAGGCCGCCGCCGGTGCGGTCGGGGGGTGGGCGCACGCCGCCGACCTCACCGACCCGGCCGCCGTCGACGGCCTGCCCGCCGAGGTCGACATCCTGGTCAACAACGCCGGGATCCAGCACGTCGCGCCCCTCGAGGACTTCCCGCCCGAGCGGTTCACGCGCATCCAGGCCCTGATGGTCACGGCCCCCTTCCTCCTCATCCGCCGCGCCCTGCCGGGCATGTACGCGCGGGGGTGGGGGCGGATCGTCAACATGTCGAGCGTCCACGGGCTGCGGGCTTCGCCCTTCAAAGCCGCCTACGTCGCCGCGAAGCACGGCCTTGAAGGGCTCTCCAAGGTCGCCGCGCTGGAGGGGGCCGAACACGGCGTCACCAGCAACTGCGTCAGCCCCGGGTACGTGCGCACGCCGCTGGTCGACGGGCAGATCGACGCGCAGGCCGCCGAGCACGGCATCCCGCGTGCGGACGTCGTCGCCGAGGTCCTCCTCAAGCGCGCCGCCATCAAGAAGCTCATCGAACCCGGGGACGTCGCTTCCCTGGTGACGTGGCTGTGCTCGCCGCACGCCGGCCACGTCACCGGGGCCTCCATCCCGCTCGACGGCGGCTGGACCGCTGCTTGACCCACCCGCCCGCCCAACCCACGACGAAGTGGAGCCCGCAATGAGCCAACCCCAGCGGTCGGCGATCGCCAAGATCGTCGGCGCGAGCCTGATCGGCACCACCATCGAGTGGTACGACTTCTTCCTCTACACCTCCGCCGCCGCACTGGTGTTCAACAAGCTGTTCTTCCCGACGGCGAACCCGCTCACCGGCACGCTGCTGGCGTTCCTGACCTACGCCGTCGGATTCCTCGCCCGCCCGATCGGCGGGCTCGTCTTCGGCCACTACGGCGACCGGCTCGGCCGCAAGAAGCTCCTGATCTTCAGCCTGGTCCTGATGGGCGGCTCGACGTGCCTGATGGGCGTGCTGCCGACCTACGCCACCGCGGGTGTCGCCGCGCCGATCCTGCTGACGCTGCTTCGCCTGGTCCAGGGCTTCGCGCTCGGTGGCGAGTGGGGTGGCGCGGTGCTGATCGTCTCCGAGCACGGGGACGCGAAGCGGCGCGGGTTCTGGGCGTCGTGGCCGCAGTGCGGCGCGCCCGGCGGCAACCTGCTCGCCACCGGCGTGCTGGCGATCCTGTCGGCCACGCAGTCCGACGCGACGTTCCTGGCGTGGGGCTGGCGGGTCCCGTTCCTGCTCTCCGGGGTGCTGCTGGTGATCGGCCTGTGGATCCGGCTGGCCGTGTCGGAGTCGCCGGTGTTCCTGGCCGCCCAGCGCCGCGCCGAGGACCGCGTCGAGAAGCACGTCCCCGTCGTCGAGGTGTTCCGCGACAGCTGGCGCCAGGTGCTCGTCACCATCGGCGCGCGGATGGCCGAGAACGTCTCCTACTACGTGCTGACGGCGTTCATCCTGGTGTACGTCACGACCGGGCTGCACCTGGCGAAGGGCCTCGGCCTGAGCGCGGTGCTGATCGGCTCGGCCGTGCACTTCGTGACGATTCCCCTGTGGGGCGCGCTGTCGGACCGGGTCGGCCGCCGTCCGGTGTACCTGTTCGGCGCGATCGGCATGGCGCTGTGGGGCTTCGCGTTCTTCGCGCTGCTGGACACGAAGTCGTCCGCGGTGATCGTGCTGGCGACGACCGTCGGGCTGGTGCTGCACGGCGCGATGTACGGGCCGCAGGCCGCGTTCTTCGCCGAGCAGTTCCCGACCCGCGTCCGCTACACCGGGCTGTCCGTCGGCGGGCAGCTGTCGTCGATCGCGGCCGGGGCCGTCGCGCCGCTGATCGCCGTGGCGCTGTTCCAGAGCTGGGGCAGCACCATCCCGGTGTCGCTGTACGTCGCGGCGATGTGCCTGATCACGGTCGTCGCGCTGCTCGCCTCCCGCGAAACGCGCGGCGGGTCGCTGCACGACGACGACGTCCAGGCGGAGACGGCGACCGTTTCGCCCTAGCATGACCGCCGTGACCGCACCCTCGGACGCGCTGCGCCGGCTGCTCGACCTGCTCGCCTCCGGGGCGAGCACCGAGCAGCTGGCGCACGTCGTCGTGGCCGCGCGCGCCGAGGGCGCCCTCGGCCCCGCCGACCTCGCCGCGCTGGCGGACGCGGGTGAGCTGGCCCTGCGGATCCGCGAGACGCTCGCCGAGCACCGGCGCCGCGAAGCCCAGCTGGTCGCGCTGTTCGACACCGCGAGCGAGCTGGCCGCGCTGTCCGATCCGGACACCGTGCTGCGCTCGATCGTGCGCCGCGCACGGGCGCTGCTCGGCGTCGACGTCTCGTACCTGAGCCTCAACAAGGAAACCGAGGGCAAGACCTACGTCCGGGTCAGCGACGGCTCGGTCTCGGCGGAGTTCCAGCAGATCGTGCTCGGCATGGGGGAGGGCCTCGGCGGGCTGGTCGCGCAGACCGCGCGGCCGTACGCGACGTCGGACTACTTCAACGACGACCGGTTCCGGCACACGCGCCACATCGACTCCGGCGTCAAGGACGAAGGCCTGACCGCGATCCTCGGCGTGCCGCTGGCGATCGGCTCGAAGGTGCTCGGCGTGCTCTTCGCCTCCGACCGCGGCACCCGCGAGTTCAGCGCGGACGAGGTCGCGCTGCTCTCGTCGCTGGCCGACCACGCGGCGATCGCCCTGGACAGCGCGAACCTGCTGGACCAGACGCGCCGGGCCGTCGCCGAGCTGAACGAGGCCAACGCGACGATCCGCGCGCACAACGAGGCGATGGAACGCGCCGAGGACGCCCACGACCGGCTCACCGACCTGGTGCTGCGCGGTGGTGACCTGCCGGACGTCGCGGCGGCCGTCGCCGGGGTGCTGCACGGCGCGCTCACGGTGTTCGACACCGAAGGCGCGGTCCTGGCGCACTCGGCGGAACCGGCGCGGCACGACCCGTTGGCGCTCGCCGCGTCCCGGGCGGCCGGGCGAGCAGTGTCCACACAGGACACTTGGGTCTGCTCGGTGCAAGCGGGCCCCGAGCTGCTCGGCAGCCTCGTGCTGACCGGCCGCGCGGACCTGGCCGACCCGGACCGGCGGCTGTTCGAACGCGCCGGCGTCGTGACGGCGTTGCTGCTCATGCTGCGGCGGTCGGTGGTGCGGGCCGAGGACGAGGTCCGCGGCGAGCTGCTGACCGACCTGCTCACCGCGCCCGGCCGCAACCCGCGGGCGCTGCTGGCCCGCGGCCGCCGCCTCGGCATCGACCTCGCCGCGCCGCACGCGGTGCTGGTCGTGCACACCGGCGACGTCTCCCGGCGGCGCCTCGCGAGCGCCGCCGCGCGGCACGCGACGCTGGTCGGGGTGCACGCCGAGGAGGTCGTCCTGCTGGGCACCGGCGACCCGGGCGAGCTGGCCCGCCGCGTCGCCGCCGACCTCGGCGCGGTGACCGGACACGCGGTGACCGTCGGCGCGGCCGGGCCCGCGGGTGGTCCGGAGGCCCTGGCCGCGGCCCACGCCGAAGCGGCGCGGTGCGTCCGGGCGCTGCTCGCGCTCGGCCGGACCGGCGAAGGCGCGGACATGGCCGGCCTCGGTTTTCTCGGCCAGCTGCTCGGTGACCAGGCCGACCTCGGCGCCTTCGTCCGGGCGACGCTCGGGCCGGTCCTCGACTACGACGAGCGCCGCGGCACGGAGCTGGTCGCGACGCTGAGGGCGTACTTCGCGAGCGGTTCGCAGCTGGCGCGCACGAAGGACGTGCTGCACGTCCACGTCAACACCGTCGTGCAGCGGCTGGAGCGGATCGCGTCGCTGCTGGGGGAGGACTGGCAGACGCCGGACCGGGCCCTGGAGATCCAGCTGGCGCTGCGCCTGCACCGCCTCGGTTAGGACACGCGCAGCACGATCTTGCCCCGCCGGGGCCCGGTGACCGCGTGCGCCGCGGCGGCCTCCGCCAGCGGGAAGACCTGCTGCACCGGCACGTGGAAGCGGCCTTCCTCGAAGAGCTTGGCGGCGTGCGCGAGGCCGTGCCGTCCGTCCGGCTGCCCGCCGAGCGCGCCGACGGAGACCCGGACCCCGTGCTCCGGCCCGCTGAAGTCGGCCAGTGTGACCACTGTGGACGGTGAGCCGGTCAGCTCGATCAGCTCCGGCAGCGACCCCTTCCCGGCGACATCGAGCGCGGCGTCGACCGGACCGGAGACGCGTTCACGCAGGCCAGGACCGTATGCGACGGGTTCCGCGCCCAGCCCGGCGAGGAACTCCCGGTTCTCCGGGGCGCCGGTGCCGAGCACCCGCGCGCCCCGGGCCAGCGCCAGGACGGCCGCGAGGCTGCCGACACCGCCGGACGCGCCGTCGATCAGGAGCGTCGAGCCCGCGCCGACGTCCAGGAGGTCGAGCGCGCGGGTCGCCGTCTCGACGCCGGACGCGGCCCCGCCGGCCTGCTCCCACGGCATCGACGGCGGTTTCGGCGCCCAGAAGGCGAGGACGGCGAATTCGGCGCTCGCCCCGCCGAGGCGGGCGACGTCGACCGCGCCGAACACCTCGTCGCCGATCCCGGGACCTTCGTCGACTACGCCCGCCGCGTCCACGCCGGGGATGTGCGGCAGGGTGACGGGTGAGCGCGACTTCCCCGCGCGGATCGCCAGGTCGACCGGCGAGACCCCGGCCGCCCGCACGCGGATCCGGACCTCGCCCGGGCCGGCGTGCGGCTCCGGCAGTGCACCGACGGACAGGACCTCGGGCGGGCCGAACCGCTCGAACCGGGCTGCGAACACGCTCACTCCTTCATGGGGGATGTGCGCCTACGGTAGGAGTGGTCAACGGTCCCGAGCGGGGAAGTGAGAGCCGTGCGTGACGAAGTGACGCAGAAGCGCCGGGCGGACGCCGAGCACAACCGCCGTCACCTGGTGGCGGTGGCGCACGCCGCGTTCGCCCAGGACGGCCCGGACCTGCCGGTACGCGAGATCGCGCGGCGCGCGGGCCTGGCCCCGGCGACGGTCCACCGCCACTTCCCCTCCCGCGACGACCTCCTCGCCGCCGTGCTCGCCGGGCAGGTCGAGCGGTGCGAGCGGCAGCTGCGCGCCGCGCTCGCCGATCCGGACAGCCGCCGTGCGCTGACCCGGACGTTCCACCGCTTCGGCGAATGGCAGGTCCAGGAGCGCGGCCTCGTCGGCGCCCTCGGCGGAGCGGCCTTCGCCGACCGGCGCTCGGCGCACGCGGCGGCGTTCGGCCGGCTGGTCGAGCGGGCCCAGGCCGACGGCGTGCTGCGGCCCCGGGTGTCGGTCGACGACGCCCGCGTCGCGCTGATGGCGATCACGTCGGCGCGAGCGCTGCCGGCGGTCCGCCGGCTGACCGGGGTGCTGCTGACGGGCCTGCTGAGCGGCTGAGCGGGACGGGACGCATCGGTTACGGACGGGTGTGCAGCCGGTGCCGGACCTCGGCGGTGAGGTCGGCCGCGGTGTCCCGAAGGGACTCGATGAACGCGCGGCGGGGGCCGGGCTCGCCGCCCGGGCGGGACGCGACGGCCGTCGTGCGGACCGCCGCCGGGTGGTCGACGCGCGTGATCACGATGCCCGGCGGGAGCGTCGGCACGGCCAGCCCGGGCACGATCGTGACGCCGAGCCCGGCCGCGACCAGGCCGAGCTTCGCGACCCAATCCCGGGCCACGAAAGCGATTTCGGGCTGCCACGACGGGTCCGCCCACGCGCCGAGCAGCGGGGTGCCCGGCTCGGTGCTGCCCGTGATCCACGGCTGGTCGCGCAGCATCTCGCCGGTGACGCTCGGGTGGCGCGCGAGCGGGTGGCCCGGCGCCATCGCCACGAACAGCGGGTCCTCCAGGATCGTGACCAGCTCGACCTCGGGAACCGGTGTCCGGGGCGGGGTGACGACGGCGAGGTCGAGCCGTCCCCGGGCGACCGCCTTCAGCAGCCCCGGGCTCAGGCCCTCGCGCAGCGGCACGCGCGTGCGCGGCGCGCGGCCGGCGAACGCGGCGATCGCGCGCGGCACCAGCGCTGCCATCGCGGTGGAGAACGCGCCGACGCGCAGCCGGGCGGGCGGCCGGTCGCCCAGGTCCTGGAGCGCCTGGCGGGTGGCCTGCAGTTCGCCGAGCACCGCCTCCGCGTGCCGGACGACGACCAGTCCCGCTTCGGTGGGCTGGACCCCGCGCGCCAGGCGGTCGAACAGCGGCCGGCCCGCCGCCTGTTCCATCAGCGCGATCTGGCGCGAGATCGCCGACTGCGTGTACCCGAGCCGGTCCGCCACCACCGAAAACGAGCCGTGCCGGGCCGCTTCGCGCACGACCCGCAGGCCGGCGACGGTGAACTCACTCATGCGTACTACTGATAGCACATATGCGAGACAGTCGTTTGTCGCATGGCTGCGCCGATCCTAGGGTCGGTCGCATGAGCGCCGCACAGAACGAAAAGCTCCTGCGGGAGATCTTCGACCAGCTCGCCGTGGGCAACGGCCGGGCCCTCACCGACGCGATGGCCGACGACTTCCGCTGGATCTTCCCCGGCCACTGGTCGTGGTCCGGCACCTGGGGACCGAAGTCCGAGGTCGTGCACGGGCTGCTCCGGCCGCTGATGGCGCAGTTCGCCGGCGGCTACCGGTGTGAGGCCGACCGGATCGTCGCGCAGGGGGACCAGGTCGTCGTCCAGGCCCGCAGTCACGCCACGACGCTGCGCGGCGAGCGGTACGACCAGACGTACTGCTTCGTCTACCGCGTCACCGGCGGCCGGCTGAGCGAAGTCGTCGAACACTGCGACACCGCGCTGGTGGAGCGGGTCCTGGACCGGATCCCCGGCCCAGGACCCGCGTCCTAGCACTGCCCGTCGGCCAGCACCCAGTAGCCCGTGGACGTCTCGCGCAGGGCGTGGGTGGTGAAGGTGTTCCACAGCCCCATCGCCTGGTTGGAGCCGTTCGCGTACGTCTGGCCGCCGCTCTGGTGCGCGCGGCCCGCCTGGGTGTGGGCGTAGTTGCTGGCCGACACGCAGGTACCCGGCGGCGGCGTGGTGGTCGTCGTCGTCGGCGGGGTGGTGGTCGTGGTGGTCGGCGGGGGCGTGGTCCCGGATCCCTTGTCCAGCCCGAAGAACACACCGGTGTAGTAGCTGGAGCAGATCCCGGCGAGGAAGTACGCGCCCGTGCTGCCGCACTGCGTCGTGCCGGTGCCGGGGTCGACCGCGGTGCCGTGGCCCATGCCCGCGATCGAGTACAGCTGGACCTTGTCGCCGTAGTTCGTCAACGTCGTGCCGCCCGGGAGGGACTGCGTGCTCGTCGGCGTCTGGGACAGGCCGTGGACCGCGGTCCACTGGTCGCGCAGTTCGGTGCCGTTGACCGGGTAGACCGTGTAGTCGCCGGTACCCTGCCAGATCGCGACGCGCGGCCACGGGCCGCCGTAACCGGGGTACTGCGCCGTGACGCGGGACGCCCACTGTGCCGGGGTCAGGTTCTGGTTGTTCTGCTGGCAGCTCGTCGCCTGCGTGATGCTGGTGGCGCACTGCGCGGGCAGCCCGGCGTTGATGCCGCCGCCGGCGAAGACGTCCGGGTAGGCGGCGAGCAGGTCGGCCGTCATGCCGGCGCCCGCCGACAGCCCCGTGACGAACACGCGGGACCGGTCCGAGCCGTGGTCGCCGACCGCCTTGTCCACCATGGACTTGACGGACGCGGCTTCGCCGTTGCCCCGGGTGTCGTCCGCGGTGTCGAACCAGTTGAAGCACTTCAGGGAGTTGTTCGCGGTCGACTGCTGCGGGAACACGACCTCGAAGCGCCACCGGTCGGCCAGCGCGGGCCAGCCGGAGTGGGCGTAGTAGTCCGACGCGCTCTGCGTGCAGCCGTGCAGCGCCACGACGACCGGGCGGCCGGTCTCGAGGCCGGAGGGGGTGTAGGTGTACATCGCCAGCGCGCCCGGGTTCGCGCCGAACGACGAGACCTGGACCAGGGACGCGGCGGGCGGGTCGGCGGCGGCGACCCCGACCGTGGTGAGCACGGCGGCGGTGATCGCGGCGAGTCCGGCGAAGGCGAGCTTGCGCATAGTGACGTCCTTCTCGGCGTTGAGAGGGTTTCCGACGACGTTAGGTCGGGCGCGAAGGCCTGACCATGTGGCTCCGCACCACATCGGCGCGGGAATTCATGGTGGCGGCCGGGATGGCTCTTCCGGTCCGCGCGCGCTTGGGTTCTGTCTCATCCGAGACCGGAGGTGGACCGTGCGCGGTTGGCTTGCTGTGGTGCTGGCTTCTGTTCTGGCGACGGCGGTGCCCGCACCGGCGTCGGCTTCCCGGGTTTTCGTGCCCGGCGCCCAAAAGCAGGTCGCCGTCCACCTGGACGACCTGACGACGACGGGCACCCTCGCGTCCGGCCACACCGTCCAAGCGGACTGGGCGGGGCTGACGTCGGCCGGGCTGCCCGCGCCGGGCGGCGTCCCGGGCATCCAGGTCGACGGCTACTTCCCGGACACGTCCACGACGAACACGAACAACGGCTGGAACCACGACGCTCAGTTCGTGCTGCGCCTGCCCGACCGGTGGAACGGCGGTCTGGTCGTCGCCGGCTCGCCGGGGACACGGCGGCAGTACGCGAACGACCGCGCGATCGGCGACCAGGTGCTGGCCGAGGGTTACGCGTTCGCCGCGACCGACAAGGGCAACACCGGTGCCGCGTTCTTCGAAGACGGTGCCCGGCCCGGCGACGCGCTGACCGAGTGGAACCGGCGCGTCACCCAGCTGACCCTCGCGGCGCGCACGGCGGTGGCGCAGCGCTACGGCCGGCCGCCGTCGCGGACCCTGGCCGCCGGGTTGTCCAACGGCGGCTACCTCGTGCGGTGGCAGCTCGAGAACCGGCCGTGGCTCTACGACGGCGGCGTCGACTGGGAAGGCACGCTCTGGCGCGCGGACGGCCCGAACCTGTTCACCTTCCTGCCGCCCGCGATGCGCGGCTACCCGGCCTACGCCGCCGGATCCGAGGCCGCGCACCAGTCCATTTTGGACGCCGGGTTCGCGCCCGGCTCGGAGTTCCTGTGGGACTACCACTACCGCGTCTACTGGGACCTGACGCAGCGGATCTACCGGGAAGAGGTCGACCCGTCGTTCGACGGTGCGCTCGCCGCCGGGGTGCCCTTCTGCGCCAGTGGCACGCCGTCGTGCGACGCGGACTACGCCTACGCGTCCCGGCCCGCTTCGGTGGCCCGCGCGGTGGAGCGGATCTCGCTGACCGGCCGGATCGGCAAGCCCCTGCTGACCCTGCACGGCACGCTCGACACGCTGCTGCCGATCACCCGCGACTCGGACGTCTACGACCGGATGATCACCGACGCCGGCCGCGGCGCCCTGCACCGGTACTACCGGGTCGAGGGCGGCAACCACGTCGACGGGCTCGTCGACCAGTTCCCGGACCGGTTGCGCCCGCTGGGCCCGTGCTTCCGGACGGCGTTCGACGCGCTGGCGGGCTGGCTGCGCGGCGCGCGTCCGCCGGCCTCGGGAACGATCACCCGGCCCGCCGGGGCGACCCCGGCGGACCTGGCCAGCACCTGCTCGCTGGGCTGACATCTTCATGCGCCCCAATGGGGTGTTCGGCGCGCGGCCGGTCACCGGCTGATCGGCCCGGCCCGTCCTTCTTCAGGGTGATCATGGACCCCACGAGGCCGCGTTGCCGTCCGGATCGACGCAGAAGCCGTTCGCCTTCTCGATCAGGTCACCCGTCGGCGGCGACGGCCACGAGACCGGTCGGAATTCGCATTCCCGCAGCGTGCGTGGGTGCGGTACGAGCGTCTTGCAAAAGAAAAGTGAACCGGATCGAACCGGTGTGCGTACTACCCAGTGAGGGGCTCGGTCGAGCCATCGCAAAAACGCTCTGACCAGCTGTTTCACCGCCCGGATGGGCGACCCCGTTCGGCCGCTTGCGGGACCGTTGTACGTCGTTCATGATGGTCCTCGGGGTCCGTGAACAATCGATTACGTCGAATATCCAGGTGCCGCGCATGCTTCGGAAGAACCGTCCGTCCGGAAGTGAACCTCATGCTGCTACCCGTCGCCGGGGCCGCCTGATGGCCGCGGATCTGCCCGGTCTCGCGATCATCGCCGGAGTGCTGCTGCCGGCGCTCGCCGCCGCGGCCTGGGCCATCTCGCTCGAGCGGCGGTCGCGCCGCGGACCCGCCCTGCCGGACGTCGAACCCGACTGGACGGTGGCCGGCATCCAGGCACGCCTCCGGTTCGAGCAGGCCGCCCGGCGGTTCGCCGACGCGGGTACGGTCGCGCTGCCGACCCTGCCGATCCCGGAGCAGATCGGCCGCGACTCCTCACCGGACCGGCTGCCGTGGCGGGTGCCCCGCACCATCCCGCCGCCGCGCCCGTCCTCCGGCGCCATCCCGATCCCGCTGCCGGTGGCCCGCTACGCGTTCGCACCCCCGGACAACGACCTGATGCGCCGCATCCTGGACGGTCTCCGCAAAATGGACTGACCCGGGACGGGTTACGGGCCGAGGGCCGCGGGGGACTCCGCGTCCGGGATCAGGAGGCGGGGTGCGCCCGTGCCGTCCGCCGGGGTCGACCAGACGTCCGCGTGGCCCGGGCCGCGGGGCACGCCGTACCCGATCGTGTGATCGTCGAGCCAGGCCGGCTGGTCGTCGACGCTGCGGGTCTCGGCCAGCGGCGTCACCCCCGAACGCGCCAGGTCCAGCACCGACAGCCGCCAGCCCTTGGCCGGGTCCGCGTCGATCGCGGACTTGAACGCCACCCGCGTCCCGTCCGGCGAGAGTGACGGGCATTCGACGTTCTCGCGCAGCGTGCGGATCGTGTGCGCCGCGAAGTCGCCCGCCACCAGGTAGCGGTGCCCGGCCGTCGACATCGTCGCGTAGAAGTGGCGGTCGTCGCGGGTGAACGTGACGCCCCAGAAGTTGAGGTCGGCCGCCTGGTACGGCCGGCCGTCGAGCGTCACCGCGTAGTCCTCCAGCGTGCCGGCCAGGTCACCGGTCGCCGTGTCGAGGATCCCGGCGCGCGTGGAGAACATCCCGCCGTTGTACGAGTCGCCCGTGACGAACACCGTCCACGCCAGCATCCGGCCGCTCGCCGACACCCGTGCCCGGTTCGGCAGCCCGACCAGCGGGATCTCCCGCTGGGACGTGAGCTTCGCGTCGAGCACCACCAGCTGGTAGGTGGTCAGGTCGCCATCCGGGCGCAGGCAGAGGCCGGTGCCGCCGGCGGCGTAGACCCGGGCGCACGACAGCGGCGACACCGTGCGCGCGCCGCCGGGGTCGGCGGCCGCGACGGTGGCGACGTGCCCGCGGTCGGCGTCCGCGGTGCTGCGGAACAGCAGCCGCGGCCCCGGCGTGAGGCTGACCGACCCGGTCGGGGTGACGTCGTGGTTGCGCGCGCTCGCGAACCCGACGTACGCGACGGCCACGCCGGCCAGCACGAGCACGCCGGCGAGGGCGATGAGGATCCGCGCCTTCACGCCGTCGCCTTCCGCGGGGCGAGGACCGCGAACGTCACGCCGATCGCGATCACCGCCGCGCCGGCCGCGACGGTGATCGCCTGCTCCGCGCCCCAGAACTGCCAGGCCAGTCCGAAAAGGACGGACGAGGTGAAGTACGCAAGCGCTTGCGCCGTCTGCACCAGCGAAATCCCCGTGGTGCGCAACGCTTCCGGCAGCAGCGGGCCGGCCAGGGCCATGAGCACGCCGTCGGTGGCCGCGTAGAACGCGCCGTACAACGCGAGCGCGAGCGCGAACAGCGGCCAGCCCGTCACCGGCCCGGCCAGCAGGAGGTAGACGACGGCCAGCGCGCCGTACCCGCCCAGCACCACCGGCAGCCGCCCGACGCGGTCGGCCAGCGCGCCCAGCGGTGCCGCGAGCAGCAGGTAGCTGAGGTTGGTGCCGACCGCGAGCAGCGGGAACCAGCCGGTGGCGATGTCCTCCTTGTGCTGCAGCAGCAGGTAGACGAACCCGTCGCCGACGGTCGCCAGCCCGAGCACGCACGCCGCGACCAGCAGCCGCCGCACGCCGCTGCCGCGCAGCAGTCCCAGCGCCGCGCGGGGGGACACCGCGGTGGCCGATCGTGGCGTCCGGCGGTCGCGCACGAACAGCACCAGCAGCAGCACGCCGACGGCCGCGATGCAGAAGCTCACGACGAACACCGCGTCGAACGCCTCGGGGTTCGTGGCGCCGACCGCCGCGAGGACGCCGAGCGCGACCAGTGGCCCGGCGAACGCGCCCACGCTGTCCATCGCGCGGTGCACGCCGAACGCCCGGCCGAGCAGGGGTTCGGGGGCCGACAACGTGATCAGCGCGTCTCGCGGCGCGGTCCGCAGGCCCTTGCCGGTGCGGTCGAGGGTGATCACGGCGCCGATCGCGGCGGCCGACGACCCGGCCGCGAGCAGGCCGAGCTTCATCACCGCGGACAGCGCGTACCCCACGCCGGCCACGACCTTCCGGCGCCGCACCCGGTCCGCGACGTACCCGCCGACGATCCGCAGCAACGCCGTGGCGCCGGTGTAGAGGCCGTCGAACAGGCCGTACGCCGCCGGGCTCAGGTGCAGGCCGAGCACCAGGTAGACCGGCAGGATCGCGGTGACCATCTCCGAGGAGACGTCGGTGACCAGGCTGACGGCGCCGAGCGCGAAGACGTTGGCCCCGACCGCCGAGAGCTTCCGCTTCGACACGGATGCAGTGTGCTCTCGGCGGCCGATGGTCGAAAGGTACACGCGGCCTACTGCCAGACGTCGAGGATCGGCGACTTGCTCGCGGCGCCGGCGATGCCCGGCAGGCCGTAGGACGCCTCGATCGTGCGCAGCACGGTGTAGTGGTTGATCGATTCGCTGTAGCTGCCGACCTTGACGTGCGCGCCGGTGAACGAGGTGAAGATCTGGTTGACCGACGTGCCGCTGTCCTCGTCGAAGGTGGTGATCAGCAGGCTGTTGTGCGTCTTGGCCCACTGGGCATACGCGTCGAGGTTGGTCTTCAGCCAGGTGTCGCCGGTGCCGATGGAGCAGTCGTGCATGTCGTTGCACATGTTCGGGGTCACGAAGGCGACCGTCGGCAGCTGGGTGAAGTCGGTGGGGAAGCTCGTGTAGCGCACGTTGCTCGCCGCGGGGACGTTGCTGAAGTCCACCCAGCTGTTGTGCTTGCGCATGTAGGTGCCGCTGGAGCAGCCGGTGTAACCGTCCGACGGCATCGACTCGGAATAGCCCTTGAACGTCTTCCCGGCACCGATCAGCTGCTGGCCCAGGTTGTCCTTGGCGCCGAGGTTCGCCGGGCAGCTGTCGCTGGTGACCCCCTGCGTCGCGCCGGAGAACAGGGCGACGTAGTTCGGCTGGCTCGGGTGCGTGATCGCGAACGAGTTCGTGAACTTCGCGCTCTGCGCGGCCAGCGTGTTGAAGTAGGGCGCGCTGGAACTGCCGTTGATCGACGAGTACTTCTTGTTCTCGAACATCACCAGGACGATGTGGTCGAACGCGGGCACGGCCGCGGCCGCCGGCTGTACCGCCGGCTCGGCCGACCGGGTGACGACGGCCGCCGTCACGGCCCCGGTGGTGACGAGTGCGGCCGCGGCGAACACGGCGAAGATCCGCTTCCGGATCATGGGTCCTCCAGCGCTGGTGCGGCCGGTCCGGCCGCGGGCTTCGTGGTGGGAGCGCCTCATGGTGCCGACGGCAGGGAGCCGGTGCGTGCCGTGCCGCGGTCCAGCACGTGAACACCGGGAAACCACCATCGGACAAGGGAAAGAGTGGGTGAATCGCTTTCCGGCGTCAACCTCCTTTGGTAGCGGGAATGGGTTGTAGGGATCTGACAGGTTGTACCCAGGAGGCTCACAGGAGCGGGCCGGAGACTCGTTCCCATGGACCCCGAAACGACAGCCAGGACCGCCCGCCGCGAGCACGGCCGCCGCAAGGCCGCGCTGGCCACCGCCGTCGCCGCGGTGCTCGGCGCGGCCGCCGTCGGCGCGATCGGCTTCGGCCTGTCGTCGGCGAACGCCGCCGACGACAGCACCACCACCCAGACCACGACCGACTCCGGTTCGACCAGCTCGCAGGACCAGCTGCAGTCCTCCGGCAGCGGCGTCGACTCCGGCTCCGGCAGCGCGCACACCGGCTCGGGTGCGTCATGACCCCCGAAGCTGCCGCCGGCTCGAAGTCCGTGAATGTCGCATTGAGGGACTTCAAGTCCCTCAATGCGACATTCACGGACCCGGCCCGAGCGGCTCGGGGGGCCGGTGTGGCTTCGGCGGCTTTTCGGGCGCTCGGGACGACCACGGAGGTGCTCGTCACCGACGCGTCCCGGCTCGAAAGGGCCGTCGAGCTGCTGCACGACGAACTCGACGCGGTCGACCGGGCCTGCAGCCGGTTCCGGGCCGACTCCGAGATCTCCCGGCTGCACGACGCCGCCGGACGGCAGGTCCGGATCGGCCCGCTGCTCACCGAGGCGCTGGCCGCCGCCCTGCGCGCGGCCCGGCTCACCGGCGGGCTGGTCGACCCGACCGTCGGCACGGCCGTCCGGGCGCTGGGCTACGACCGCGACTTCGCCGCCGTCACCGACGGCCCGCTCGGTGCGGCGGCGCCCGCCCCGGGCTGGCACCGGGTGCTGTTCGACCCGGTGCGCGCGCTGGTCGTGCTGCCCCGGGGCGTCCACCTCGACCTCGGCGCGACGGCGAAGGCACTGGCCGCCGACCGCGCGGCCCGCCGGATCCACGCCGCGACCGGCTGCGGGACGCTGGTGAACCTCGGCGGCGATCTCTGCGTCGAGGGCCCGGCACCGGCAGGCGGCTGGCAGGTCGCGATCGGCGACGACCACACCGGCGCCGTCACCCGGCCGGACACGACCGTCGCGCTGTCCGGCGGCGGGCTGGCGACGTCCGGGACGACCCGGCGCCGCTGGCGGCGTGGCGGCCGCACGGTGCACCACATCGTCGACCCGCGTACCGGCGACGTGCCGGAATCGCGCTGGCGCACGGTTTCCGTCGCGGCGAAGTCCACTGTGGACGCCAACACCGCGAGCACCGCGGCGGTCGTCCTCGGCGACGCCGCTCCTGCGTGGCTCGCCGGACGCGGCCTGCCCGCGCGGCTCGTCGGCGTCGGCGGCGACGTCGTCACGACGCCCGGCTGGCCGCGCGAGACCGAGTTGCGGGAGGCGTCGTGAGCTCCGCCGTCTGGTACTTCAGCCGCGCGACCGGGCTGGTGTCGCTGGTGCTCTTCACCGCCGTCGTCGTCCTCGGCGCGCTCGGCGCCGGCCGGTTCGCGACGCGGGAGTGGCCGCGGTTCACCGTCGCCGCCGTCCACCGGAACCTGGCCCTGACCAGCCTCGCGTTCCTCGTCGCGCACATCGCGTCGGCCATTCTCGACGGGTACGTCTCGCTGAGCTGGCTCGACGTGGTCGTCCCGTTCGGCGCGGACTACCAGCCGTTCTGGGTCGGCCTCGGCGCCGTCGCGATCGACCTGCTGCTCGCGATCGTCGTCACCAGCCTGGTGCGCACCCGCATCCCGGCGAAGGCGTGGAAGGCCGTGCACTGGCTGGCCTACCTGTGCTGGCCGGTCGCGCTGGTGCACGGGATCGGCATGGCCGAGAGCGACGCCGCGCACGGCTGGCTCATCGCGCTCGACGTCCTGTGCGTGCTCGCCGTGCTCGGCGGGATCGCCTTCCGCGCCGGCCGCCGGCACACCGACACCGAAACCCGCAGGCTCTCCCCGCTCGGAGGCACCCGATGAGCACCTTGACGACCACCCTGACCCCGCACCGGCTCGACCTGGCCGGCCACCGGCGGCACCACGGGGTCGTGCCCTGGGTCGCCTACCACGGTGACGACGGCCGCGACCGGCTGATCGAGGCCGCCCGGGCGGCGGACCTGCGCGGCCGCGGCGGCGGCGGGTTCCCGACCGCGGTCAAGCTGCGCGCGGCCCGGGCCCGGCGCTCGATCGTCGTCGCGAACGGCTGTGAGGGCGACCCGCTGAGCCGGAAGGACACGACCCTGCTCGCGCTGGCCCCGCACCTGGTGCTGGACGGCCTGCAGCTGGCCGCGCACGCGATCGGCGCCGCCGAGGCCGTGCTGTGCGTGCACGCGGGCAGCCCGGTGCTCGGGAGTGTCGCCGCGGCGCTGGCCGAGCGCGACGACCGGGTGCCGGTGCGCGTCGCGGAGATCCCGCGCCGGTACGTCGCCAGCGAGGAGTCGGCGCTCGTCCACTACCTGACGTCGGGGGACGCGCGGCCGCTCGGGAAACAGCCGCGGCCCGCCGAGCGCGGGGTGCGGGGCCGGCCGACGCTGGTGGACAACGTCGACACCCTGGCCCAGCTCGCGCTGGTCGTCCTGCTCGGCCCGCACCACTACCGCGCGGCGCGGACGGACCTGGTCACGGTGACGGGCGCGGTCCGCCGGCCGGGCGTCGTCTCGGTGCGGCCGGGGGCGTCCTTGGCCGAGATGCTCGCGGCCGCGGGCGGCGAGACCGAGCCGGTGCCGGCGGTCCTGGCCGGCGGGTACGGCGGGACCTGGACGTCCGAGCTGCGGGGCGGGCCGCCGCCGGGGATCGCGGCGGTGCACGCCCTGCCGGCGTCGGCCTGCGGGCTCGGCTACACGGCGAAGGTGCTGGCGTTCCTCGCGGCGGAGTCGGCGCGGCAGTGCGGGCCGTGCATGTTCGGCCTCCCGGCGATCGCGGCGGACTTCGCCGAGCTGGTCCGCGGCGGCGACGCGACCGGACGCCTGGCCCGGCGCATCCCGCTGCTCAGCGGCCGCGGCGCGTGCGCCCACCCGGACGGCGCGGCCCGCCTCGCGGCTTCGGCCCTGCGGACGTTCGCGGCCGACGTCGACGCGCACCTGGCCGGCGGCCGGTGCCGGGTCCCGGCGGGTGTGGCATGAGGCTCACGGTGGACCCGATCGGCTGCCGGGCGCACGGGTTGTGCGCGGACCTGCTCCCGGAACGGATCCGGCTCGACGAATGGGGTTACCCGATCACGGCGTCGGGCCCGGTCCCGCCGGGGCTGGTGGCCGAAGCCCGCCGCGCGGCGGCGGCTTGCCCCGTTCTGGCCCTGCGGCTGCGGCCGTCCTGATTGGATGTCCACATGGGAGAGCTGCTCGGGACCGCGTCGTTCCCGTCCGGAGACGTACTGCTGATCGACTTCGGGCTGCTGCGCCTGTGGTCCGGCGACCGGGCGCCGGAACCCGGCCCGGAGACCGACTTCGAGATCGCCGGCCCGGACGCCCGGGAGGTCGCGGCCGCGCTCGACCTGGCCGTCGTCAAGGGCCGCTACGCGTTCGACCTCGAGGACGGCAGCGCCGTGGCCGCCAAGGTCGCCGAGGTCTGCCGCACGACCGGGCTCGACGCCGCCCTGCGGCCGACCCCGCGGACGGCGCACCACACCCGCGTCCGGCGGCTGCTCGAGGACCACCCCGGAGGCGCCGAGGTGCCGTTCCCCGGTGGCTGGGCGGTGGCGGTGCGCGGGGTGCCGGCCGGGCGGGAGCTGCGGGTGCTCGGCGAGCGGATGGACGCCGGCGGGCCGGACGCCGGCAAGTGGCACTCGGTGTGGGTGGAGTGCGCGGAGGGGGCACCGGTCAAGGCGGTCGAATGCGGGTACGTGCTGGTGGACGAGGCCCGGCTGCTGTTCGCCGACCCGGCCGCGCTGAACGGCTGGCGCAGCGACGTGCCCTACGACGGCCGGTACGACCTCGTGTTCTGGGGCGCGGACGCGGCAGCGGCGGCCGATCGGGTTTCGGCGTCCACCGTGGACGACGACGGGGTGTTCGGGTGGACCGGCCTGACCCGCGACGAAGCGGCGTCCCGGCACCACGAACTCCAGGGCCTGGGGGAGCTGCGGTTCCGCTTCGACCTCCGCCCGCACGACGACCACTACCGCGTGCTGCAGCAGATGTACCGCTCGCCGGCGGAGTCGGGCACGATCGAGGTGGGCGGCGCGACCATGACGGGCTGGTTCACCGGCTGGGGCGACGGCGCGTACCCCGTCTTCCGCGACCTCGCCGCCGACGGCACCCTGCTGCGCGTGCGCGTGGAGCTGGGCGCACCGGAGATCGTCCGGCGCCAGCGCCGCTTCGAGCAGCTGTGGTTCGGCGACCTCGCGAAGCTGGCCCTGGTGTCGGCCCGGGTCGCGCGCGAGGGCGCGCCGGTGACGTGGCTCCACCGCGAAGCCGCGGACAACGACCAGGACAGCGGCTGGCGCGTCTTCGCCGGCGACGAGACCCAGGACTACCTCGACGACGCCGCGAACTGCCAGGTGGTGCCGCTGCGTGACCTGATCCGCGCGGACCCGGGCTTGGAGGAGCTGTTCGGCCATCCGGCCCCGGCGGCCTTCGAGCGCGCCGGTCCGGACGTCGCGTTCGTGCCGGTACCGGCGGAGGGCTGATGATCGACGAAGCCACGCCGGGCACTGGGGGGCGGACACGCTGCCCGGCCAGGACGGCATCCACGCCTCAGCGCCTACCGCGACGCCGGGCACTGGCTGCTGGTCACCTTCGGGTTGACCGAGTTGTTCACCAAGGAGAGCGACGATACCGGGATCAGCGGCTGGGGGTTCGAGCTGACGATGCGCGTCCCGGCGGGTGACGGTCCGCCCGCGCCGTGGTCGCTGAACCTCCTGCGGCAGCTCGGTGGTTACGTCTTCTCGACCGGCCGCGTGTTCGAGCCCGGCCATCGCCTGAACCCGGGCGGACCGATCACCGGCGCGTCGGACACCCGGCTCACCGCGCTCGCGCGGACGTGCTGGCGGCGATCCGGGCCGGCAACCCCCTGCTGATCACCGATCCCGCGCGGTAATTCGGTCGTCGGGCCGCCGAACGCTGGTTAACCTCGGTCACCATGAACGAGGAGTACGGCGTGTGGGCCGCGCCCGACACCGTGGTGTGCCGGGAGTCCTGGCGCGCGTCGCGGGCGCCGGGCACCCGGCGGTTCCGCAGCGCGGCGCGGTCTTCGTCCTTTTCGGACAGATGCTCGATGGGCGGGATGCCGCCCCGGCGCGGGGATTCCTCGTGGCCGCCGGCGGTTCGCCACCGGTGGAGCCGTCCCCGCGCCCGGTGGCGGTACGGGCCGGGCCGGCGCTGGTGATCCGTGAGGCCCGCGCGGAGGACTGGCCGCGCATCTGGCCGATCCTCCACGACGTCGTCCTCGAGCAGGAGACGTTCCCCTACGACCCGGCGATGACGGAGGCCGACGCCCGGCGGATGTGGCTGCTGCGTCCACCCGCCAGAACCGTCGTCGCGACCGAGGGGGAGCGGGTGACCGGGACCGCGAACATGGACGCCAACCGGCCCGGGCCCGGCAGCCACGTCGCGTCCGGGAGCCTGATGGTCGCCGCCGGGGCGCGGGGCACCGGCGTGGGCCGGGCCCTCGCCACGGACCTGATCGGCTGGGCCCGGCGCACCGGGTTCGCGGCGGTGCAGTTCAACGCCGTCGTCGACGTGAACACCGCCGCGATCCGGCTCTACGAAAGCCTCGGGTTCGTCACCCTCGGCGTCGCACCCGGCGCGTTCCGCCATCCCCGGCTGGGCGACGTCGGCCTGCGCATCATGTGGCTGGACCTGCGGTGACGGGCTTGCCGAACATGGCGCACGTCGTGGCGTCCTGCAGCGCCCGCTGAGCCTCGGCCAGCTCCGGGGCGGCGTCGAACTCGTAGAGGAACTCCGTCGGGACGAGGATCGTCGCGGTGCGGCGGCCGGTGCCGTCGGTGATGGTGCTGCTGGAGTAGCCCGTGATCCCGCCGTCGTGGCCCCAGATGGTGCCGCACGGGGTGGTGGCGGTCAGGATCCCCAGCCCGTATCCCGGGCCGACGACCGTGCGCATCTCGGCGAGTTGCGCCGGCGGCAGGAGCTTTCCGGACATCAGGGCGGTGGAGAAGCGCGCCCAGTCCGGCGCGCTGCTGACGATCGCCCCGGCCGAGCTGCCCCAGCCCGGGTCGTTGCCGGAGACGTCCACGTGCCCGGCCTTCGGCGTCCCGGCGACGCCGGTGAACTCGGCGGGCACGGTCGGCGGCATGTGGGCGGCGTCCGGTTCGTAGCCGTGCGCGTGCCGGCCGCGCCAGGAGCCGTCGGCGGGCAGGTAGGTGTGCGTCAGGTGCAGCGGCCGGGCGATCCGGTCGCGCACGAGGTCGGCGAGACTCGCGCCGGTGACGCGTTCCAGGATCACGCCGACGGCGGCGTAGTTCGTGTTGCTGTAGGACCAGTCCGTGCCCGGCGCGAACACCGGCGGGTGCGCGACGCCGACGGCGAGCAGTTCGGCGGCGGTCCACCGGTGCGGGTCCTTGCCGAGGATCGCGTTCCGGATCGCCGGGTCCTCGGTGTAGTCGTACAGGCCGCTGGTGTGGTTGAGCAGCATGCGCAGCGTGACGCCGGATGGCGTCCCCGGCAACCACTTCGCGGCGGGGTCGGCCAGCGAAAGCCGGTGTTCGGCCACGAGCTGCAGGGTGATGGCCGCCATGACGGTCTTGGTGTTCGACCCCATCCGGAACTCGTCCCCGGCTTCGAGCCGGTGCGCCCAGGGAGCCTGTTCGGTGATCTCGACGGGCCGGCCGCGCCCGTCGTCCACCCGCACGATCACCCCGGGCGCCCCGGCGGCCACCAGGTTCCGGGCGAGCTGCTCCAGCGGGGTGCTCGCCGCGGCCGGGGTCGCGGTGGGTAGGGCGGCCGGCGCGCGCACGCCCCCGCCCACCCCGGTTCGTTTCATACGCACCAAAGCGACCCGAACGCCGGCCGGGTCCGCGTTCCATGCGGCCGGCAGGCGTTCCCACCCCCGGGTTTTCCGGAAGCGCTACGGCTTGACGACGCCCTCGCCGACCAGACGGCAGCAGCCCGCCCGGCAGTCGGCGAGGCAGCCGGACGCGTTCCGGCGGACCCGCTGCAGCTGCGCGATCCGCTCGTCCAGGCGGGCCACCACCGCCTCCAGGCGCCAGCGTTCGCTTGCGCACGTCGCGTCGCCGGTGTCGTGGGCGCGCAGGGCGTCCACGACCTCGTCGAGCGTGAAACCCAAGTCCTGCAGCGCTTTCGCCGATCGGATCCGGTCGGCCGCCGACGCCGGGAACACGCGGTAGCCCGACGGGCGCCGGTCGGCCGACGGCAGCACTCCTCGCCGCTCGTAGAAGCGGACCGTGTCGACGCTCACCCCGGCCGAGCGGGCCACTTCGCCGATCTTCATGCGGCTTCTCCCTTGACTCTGGAGCCAGGTCCAGACTTTAGGGTCGAGGGTAGACCGAAGGAGCCGCCATGCAGATCCCGCCCGCTTCGACGCCGATCGCCTGCGACATGACCCACGCCCGAGACACCCCCGGTGAACGCCTGGCCGAGTACCGGCGGCTGTTCGGCCGGGCCGTCCGCGAGCGGACCGCCACCGGCGTCCGGTTCCGGTTCGCGGCCGGGCCGGGCATCGAGGAATGGGTGCGCGACCTCGCCGCCCGCGAGAAGGCCTGCTGTCCTTTCTTCGGCTTCGAGATCACCGTCGAAGGGGGAGAGGTGCTCTGGGACGCCGCCGTGCCGGACACCGCCGCCGCCCGCGCCGCCCTCGAAGACTTCTTCGCGCTGGGCTGAGGCGCTACGACGGGGGCGGCGAGGCCACGGCCCGCCAGGAGGTCCGGCCGGACGGACACGTCAGGCCGACGCGAGCGGTGCCGTCTCCAGCAGGTGCCGTGCCGCTACGCCCGCGCCGTCGTGACGCACCCGGCCCTCGAACTCCCGCGCCCGCGCCGCGACGTCCGGCCGCAACGCGCTACCGAGGGCCTCGGTCAGCGACTCCACCGTCGGCGCACCCGGTGCGTGCGCCGCGCCGATCCCCAGGTCCCGGACCCGGTCGGCGAAGTAGAACTGGTCGTACATCCGGGGCGCGACGACCTGGGGCACCCCCGCACGGGCCGCCGTGGTTGTCGTGCCCGCGCCGCCGTGGTGCACGACCGCCGCGACCCGCTCGAACAGGGCCTGCTGGTTGATCTCGCCGATGCCGAGGGCGTCCGGCTGCGCGCCGGACAGGGCCAGGTCCGCCCAGCCGCGGGCGAGGATCACCCGGCGGCTGTGGGCCCGGGCCGCGGCCAGCAGCGTCTCGGCAAGGCCGTCCTCGGCGCGCGTGCTGCCGAACCCGACGTACACCGGCGGCTCACCCGCGTCCAGGAACTCCCGCACCTCGGCCGGCAGGGACCGCTCGTCGGGCCGGAGCCAGGCGCCGGTCTGCACGACGCCGGCGGGGCCGGGCCACGGGGCGAGGGCGGCGTCGGCCGCGAGCCACGGCCGGTCGGTGAACACGTGGCCCTGCAGATCCTCGACCGGCGCGAGCCCGATTTCCGCCCGGTGCGCGTTCAGCGTCGCCCCGAAAAGGGTGTTCAGGTGCCGGGCGTCCTCATTCCACCGGTCGCGATGCGTTTCCGCCGAGCGCCACGGCATCGGCGGCGGTGAATGGCGGTCCGACGGCAGGGTGATCGGGCAGAAACCCGCGTAGACGTAGGCGGCGCCGGTCCGCTCGGCGATCGACCGGGCGGCCAGCTGCAGCGCGCCCGCGGCCACGATCACGTCGCAGCCTTCGGCCGCCTCCGCGACGGTGGCGAACTGCGTGGCGACCGTCTCTTCGGCCAGTTTCCGCAGGTCACCGGACGGGCGGGCCTTCGCGGTCCCGCGCAGTTCGGGGCCGATGGGCGTGACGGCGAAGCCGAGCCCGGCGAGCCAGTCGCGGAAGTCGGGCGGCACGCACAGGCGGACGTCCTCGCCGAGCGCCCGCAGTTCCGAAGCCAGCGCCAGGACCGGCTGGACCTCGCCCCGGGAACCGATCGTGGACAGCAGCACACGCATGAAGGAATCCCCTCGACGAGAAATGGTGAGCCCGCAGTGTGGACCCGCCCCGGGGCCTTGCCGCAAGTCCCCCTCCCGGCTATACCTTGAAAGGGGAAGAGGGGAATCAGCCCAGCGTGAACGGATCGCGGGTGCCGCCGGACAGCTCGACCCACACCGCCTTGTCGGTCAGGTACTCGTCGATCGCGTGGACGCCGTTCTCCCGGCCCAGGCCGGAGTCCTTCACCCCGCCGAACGGCACGGACGGCGCGACCACGCGGTAGGCGTTCACCCACACGGTCCCGGCCTTGATCTTCGCCGCGACGCGGTGGGCGCGGTGCACGTCCTTCGTCCACACGGCGCCGGCGAGGCCGTACGGCGTGTCGTTGGCCAGGCGGATCGCCTCCGCCTCGTCGGTGAAGGTCAGCGCGGCCAGCACCGGCCCGAACACCTCCTCGCGGAACACCGTCGATTCCGGCGTCACGCCGGTCAGGACGGTCGGCTGCACGAACAGCCCGCCCAAGCCGGGGTCGGCCACCCCGCCGCAGGCGACCGTGGCGCCTTCGGCCTTCGCGGTTTCCAGGTGGTGCAGCACTTTCGCGTACTGCGGCGCGTTGGCGACCGGGCCCATCTCGGTGGCGGGGTCGTTCGGGTCGCCCAGCTTGATCGCCGCCGCGCGCTCGGCGACGAGGCGGATCAGCTCGTCGTGGACGTCGGCGTGCACGATCAACCGCGAGCCCGCCATGCACGTCTGGCCGGTGGCGGCGAACACGCCCGCGATGACGCCGTTCGCGGCGGCGGCCAGGTCGGCGTCGGGGAACACCACCTGCGGCGACTTGCCGCCCAGCTCGAGCGTCACCTTGTTCAGCCGTTCGGCGGCCGCCACCGCGACGGCCCGTCCGGTGGCGGTCGACCCGGTGAACGCCACCTTGTCGACGCCTGGATGCCCGGCCAGCGCCGCGCCCGTCTCACGGGACAGGCCGGTGACGACGTTGACCACGCCGGGCGGGAACCCGGCCTCGGTGATCAGCTCGGCCAGCCCGAGCGTCGAGACGGGGGAGTGCTCGGACGGCTTCACCACCACCGTGCACCCGGCGGCCAGCGCGGGCGCGAGCTTCCAGGTGAGCAGCAGCAGCGGCGAGTTCCACGGCGTGATGGCCGCGACGACGCCGGCCGGCTCACGGCGGGTGTAGACGAGGTAGTCCGGGTTCGGCGCCGGGATCTGGCGGCCTTCGATCTTGTCGGCGAGGCCCGCGTAGTAGTGGTACCAGCCGCCCAGCGCGGTGAGCTGGCCGAGCATCTCGCGGTAGAGCTTGCCGGAGTCGTTGACCTCGAGCCGGGCGAGCCGCTCGGCGTGCTCGCCGACGAGGTCGCCGAGCCGCCGCATCAGGGCCGCCCGCGCGAACCCGGTCATCGCGCCCCACTCGCCCTCGAGCGCCGCGCGGGCCGCCGCGACGGCGTCGTCGACGTCCTCGGGGCCGCCGTCCGGCACGACCGCCCACGGCCGGCCGGTGTACGGATTCGGCGACGCGAAGGTGCGCCCGGAGCGGGCGCCGGCGGCCTTGCCGCCGATCAGCAGGGAGAAGGCCGGCAACTGTGCGTTCATGGTCCGTCCTCGTCGACGTCTCGGCGTTACTGCTTCCGGTGTGCTCTAGCTGCTTCTCAGCCTGCACCCGCGGGGGCGCCTGACGTAACCTTCGAGCAACGGAACCCGGACGTGGTCGGACGAAAACCGGTCGCCAGGAGGCGAGATGACCCTTCACAGCGTGTTACTGGAAGACGAGGTCATCCTCTCCGTCGAGGGGGTGTTCGACGGCGACGTGGCCGCCGCCCACCACCGCGCGATGGAAGCGGCCTACGCCGCCGACGCCCGCCGCGTGGTCGTGGACCTGACGATGGCCACGGCGGTCGACGGCGGTGCCGCGGCGGTACTGGCGGCGACGGTGACCGGCTGCGCGGCGCGCGGTACGCACCTCATCATCGCGATGCCGGACGGCGTCGAAGCCGAGGTCACCGACCCGGCGCAGATCGAGATGCTGCTGCGCAGCTTCGAGCCCTGGCGGGACGCCGGTTAGCCGGAACAGTTCCGCGGAAATGATCTCCGGTCAAGAGATCTCGGCCGCGACACCGCTTTCAATATCCATTTCCGGCGCGACCGGGGCGGACAGTTCCTCGGCGAAGATCGTGTCGATCTTCGTGCTCGCGGTGCGCAGTTTCGCGACGCTCGCCACGAGCAGCACCAGCACCGCGGCGGGCACCACGAGCAGCACCGGCGGCCAGCCGAGCCCGACGACCACGCCGGTGGAGATCAAGGCCAGGGCCAGGAAGAGGGCCCGGGCGACGACCCGCGGCCACGGGGGTGCGGGCTTGGCGTGCCGTCCGCGCGACGGTCCGAGAACGGGTCGCGCCAGGGCAGCGTGGACACTCATCCCAACCTCCGGAAAAGTAGTGGAACCGGCCGGGACGGGGGATTCCCGGCGGTCGTGCCGGCTCGAAACGCGGGCGTTCCGCGCGGCCGGCACACGCTGGGTTTGTCGGGCCGCGGGGCGCTTCGGTTACCGGTCGTTATTGCTTCGAGTCCGAATTCGGAAAAGAGAATTCCGACGGTGTAAGGACTATTCCACCGCCATTCCCGGCGGTAGGGCCGTTGGTCCCTGCTTCACCGGCCGGAGGCCCCGTCAGGAGTCGCTGCCGGGCCCCTTGCCCTTGCCGATGCCGGGTGGCGGGCCGCTCTTCCCGGACTTGCCCCGCTGCTTCACCGTCTTCGGCGCTTCAGGTGCGTTCTGGGCCGTGCCCTGGGTCGTGTTGCGGTGCGTCACGGCGGCGGGCTCGAGGTCGGCGGACTCGGTCGCGCCGGGCGCGGCCACCTCCTGCGGCGACGACGAGGACGGCGGGGGCGCCGCGGCCGCGGTGGATCCCGGCACCGGCTGCTGGGCGGGTGTGGTGGTGCCGGTCCCGGTCTCCGGCGTCGCCAGCAGGACGGCGGCGACGGTGGCGGCGGCCGCGGTGGCCAGGGTGGCGGTCACCAGGGCCCGGCGCCGCCGCGGGCGGACCGCCGCCGCGGCCGAGGGGAGCGTCGCGGGCGGGGTGCGCAGCAGCCGCAGCACCTCGGCGGCGGACGGCCGGTCCGCGGGCTCGCGCTGCGTCATCCGGCGGAGGGTGTGCGCGAGCACCGCGGGCAGGCCGTCCGGGATCCGGGGCGGCCGGGCCAGCCGCGCCATGGCCGCCTCGACCATCGTGCCCTGGTACTCCCGCTCGCCGGTCAGGCACTCGAGCAGGATCAGGCCGAGCGCGTAGACGTCCGCGGCGGGGCCGGCCGGTTCGCCGCCGACCTGCTCCGGCGCGAGGTAGGCGGCGGTGCCCGGGATGACGCCGGTGCCGGTGATGTGCGTGGTGTCCAGCGCGTGGGCGATGCCGAAGTCGCCGATCAGCGGGCCGTCCGCGCTGAGGAAGATGTTGGCCGGCTTGAGGTCGCGGTGGACCACCCGCAGGTCGTGCACGTGGGCCAGCGCCTCGGTGAGCCCGGTGGCCAGCGCCGTCACCTCGGCCGCGGTCATCGGGCCGCCCAGCAGCCGTTCCGCCAGGTTCTCGCCCTCGACGAGCTGCATCACCAGGAACGTCCGGCCGTGCTCGATGCCGCTGTCGTGCAGGGCGACGACGCCGGGGTGGGCGATGCTGCCCTGGATGCTCATCTCGCGCAGCCGGCGGCGCTGGTCGAGGGCCACCGCGCCGCGGTCGTAGATCTTGGCGGCGACCTCGCGGTCGAGCCGCAGGTCGTAGGCGCGGTAGACGCGGGCCGTGCCGCCGCTGCCGATCAGGCGGCCGACCTCGTAGCGCCCGGCGAGCGTGGCCGGCGGCCGCTCGCCGCCGAGCGGTGCCTGGGGCACGACGGCGAACTCGCCCAGCGCGTAGTGAGCACACGTGGCCTCGTCCGCGTCGCTCATCGCCGGGCTCCCCCGTCCTGCCGCTTCGTCGGCCACCCCCGCGATGTACCCCGTTCCCGTGAGCCGGAAACCTCCGCAAGATCACGGGCGGGGTGGGGTCAGCGCGCGAAAGCGTCCACCCCGGTCAGCTGCGCCGACAGCGTCCACAGCCGCTCGGCCTGCGCCGGGTCGACGGCGTAGCGGCGGACGCCCGAGGGGGAGAGCCCGCCGGCGTCCTCGGGGGACAGCTCGGCGACGTCGCAGTCCTCCAGGTACAGCCCGCCGAGCCCGGCCAGCTGGGGGGACGTCGCGGCCCAGACGGTCGTCGCCGCGCCCTGCTCCGGCGTCTTGAACTCGACGAGCATGGTGCCCGCCTCGTCCATCCAGCCGCGCTCGACCATCTCCGCGCGGGACAGGTGCCGCTGCAGCGGCGTCATGATGCCGCCCGGGTGCAGCGCGAACGCGCGGACGTCCTTCTCCGCGCCCAGCTTGTCGAGCTGGACGGCGAACAGCACGTTGGCCGTCTTGGCCTGGCCGTAGGCGGCCCACTTGTCGTAGCCCTGGGCGAACATGACGTCGTCCCAGCGGATCGGCGAGTTGTGGTGGCCGCGGGAGGACAGCGCGACCACGCGCGCGCCTTCGGCGACGGCCGGCCACAGCCGGTTGACCAGGGCGAAGTGGCCGAGGTGGTTGGTGGCGAACTGGGCTTCCCAGCCCGGCCCGACGCGGGTCTCGGGGCAGGCCATGATCCCGGCGTTGGTGACGAGCAGGTCGATCCGGCGGCCGGTGGCGAGGAACCGCCCGGCGAAACCGCGGACGCTCTCGAGGTCACCCAGGTCCAGCTCGTCGACCTCGACGTTCGTCAGCCCGTCGAGGGCCTGCTCGGCGGTCTCGCGGCGGCGGGCCGGGACCACGACTTGGGCACCGGCGCCGGTGAGGGCGCGGGTGGCCTCCAGGCCGATGCCGGAGTAACCGCCGGTGACGACGGCGAGCATTCCGGTCAGGTCGATGCCCGCGACGGCTTCCGCCGCGGTGGTGCCGGCACCGAAGCCCGAGCCGATCTTGTGCTGTGCGGTGGTCATGGTCCCGACGCTAGGACCTGGAGTGCACTCCAGCGCAAATCGCGCGTGCCGGGCCGAAAGAGGGGACAATCGACCGCGAGAGGCCCAGCCGACGTGAGGAAGGCCGTGATGTCCGACTACTACGGGAACACACCCCAGGACGTCCGCCCGGGGATCGACGCCCGCCGCCTGTGGGCCGGTGGCGTGGCGACAGCGGTGGTCGCGGCCCTGGTCGCGGTGGTCGGGCTGCTGATCGCCCGCGGCATCTTCGAGGTCGAAGTACTGGCCCCAAAAGGGGAAGGCGTCTGGGGCAACGCCAGCACCACGACGTACGCACTGGTCGCCGCGGCGGTGGCGTTGCTGGCGACCGGCCTGATGCACCTGCTGAGCGTGGCGACGCCGGCACCGTCCCAGTTCTTCGGCTGGATCATGGTGCTGGTGACGCTGATCGCGGTGGTGCTGCCGCTGACGCTGAGCGTCGCACCGAGCGCGAAGATCGCCACGGCGGTGATCAACCTGGTGATCGGCCTGGTGATCGCGGCGATCGTGAGCAGTATGGCGGCGAGCGCGCGCACCCTGCACCGGCGCCGCTCGACGTCCCAGACCCCGCCGCCGGCGCAGCAGCCGCCGCCGACCCGGCAGTGGAACCAGCAGCAGGAGCCGCCGACCCGCTACTACGACCGCTGAGCATGGGGCAGCGCAAGACGAACCGCCGCGTGATCGAGCAGTTCCGCGCGGGCGAGGAGGTGGAGGGCATGCACCGCGACCGGCTCGTGCTCCTGACGACGACGGGCCGCAACTCGGGCAAGCCGCGCACCGTCCCGATGATGTTCCACCGGGACGGCGAGCGGATGTTCGTGGTCGCCTCGAACGTGGGAGCCCCGAAGGACCCCGACTGGTACCAGAACCTGACGGCCGACTCCCGGGTGAAGGTGGAGGTGGACGGCCGCGCGTTCGAGGCGGAGGCGCTGCCGCTGCTGGGCGCGGACTACGTGCGCACCTGGACGGAGCTGGAGAAGCACTACCCCTTCCTGGCCGACCACCGCGAGAAGGCGAAGCGGTCGATCCCGATCGTGGAACTGTCCGAAGAGGACTGAGGCGCTACGCCGTCCGGTAGCGCAGCAGGGCGGCGGCGCCGTTCTGCTCCACCGAGACCGGATGAAGATCACCGGGTCCGGTGAACCACGTGCGGCCGGTGCCGAGCACGACCGGGAAGACGAGCAGGCGGTATTCGTCGACCAGGCCGTGCTCGGCCAGGGTGTGCACGATGCTCGTGCTGCCGATGACGACGACGTCGCGCTCTTCGCGCAGCCGCCGGACCTCGTCCAGCAGATCCCCGGTGAGCAGGGCCGAGTTCTCCCACGCGCCGACGTCGGTGAGCGTGCGCGAAGCGACCCGCTTGGCGGCCTTGTTCATCCGCGTCGAGAACTCGTCCGTCCGGGTGGGCCACAGCTTCGAGAACAGCTCCCACGTGCCCCGGCCCAGCAGCAGGACGCCGGTGTCGAGCAGCGCGCCGAGCTTGAACTTGTCCCCGGCCACGGCTTCGGGGCCGTGCCGGAACGCCCAGCCGCCGCCGGTGGTGCCGCCCGAGCCGTCCGGGTCCTCGACGACCCCGTCGAGGGTGGTGAACTGGATGACGATGACGTCGTTCATGGTGGTCCCTTCGCGATCGGTGCGGTCACGGGTACATACCGGGGACCCCCGCGTAACTCATCGCGATCCGGGGCACAATCTCCGGCGTGGACTCCGACGCGGGCTTCGAGCCGTTCCGGCGTGAGCTGGTGGTGCACTGCTACCGGATGCTCGGCTCGCTGCACGACGCCGAGGACCTGGCCCAGGAGACGCTCCTGCGCGCGTGGAAGGCGCGTGAGCGCTACGACGAGGGGCGCGCGTCCGTGCGCACCTGGCTCTACCGCATCGCGACCAACGTCTGCTTGACCGCGCTCGAAGGCCGGGCGCGGCGGCCGCTGCCGTCCGGGCTCGGCGCCGCGAGCACCGACCCGGACGTCCCGCTCGTCCCGGACTTCGAGGTGCCCTGGCTGCAGCCGCTGCCCGCGCGCTACACCGGCGACCCGCAGGCCCGCGCCGGGGTGCGGCTCGCGTTCGTCGCCGCCGTGCAGCTGCTCCCGCCACGCCAGCGGGCGGTCCTGGTGCTGCGCGACGTCCTGCAGTTCAGCGCGGCCGAGGTGGCCACGCAGCTGGACACGTCGGCGGCCGCGGTCAACAGCTCACTGCAGCGGGCGCGCGCCGCGCTGGCCACGGCCACGCCCCGGGAGCACGAGGTCCGCGAGCCGGGCGATCAGGCCGTCCGGGAGACGGTCGAGCGGTACGTCCGCGCGTTCGAAGCCGCCGACGTCCCCGCGCTCGTCACGCTGCTGACCGACGACGCCGTGCTCGAGATGCCGCCGGTGCCGCTCTGGTACGCCGGGCGCGCGGACTACGGCCGCTTCATGGCCCGGGTGTTCACGATGCGCCCCGGCGCCTGGCGGGCGGTCCCGCTCACGGCGAACGGCCAGCCCGCGCTCGCCGCCTACTGCCCGGACGACGACGGCGGCCACCGCCTGCACACCCTGCAGGTGCTGACGGTGACGCCGGCCGGCATCGCGCACAACGTGGTGTTCCAGGATCCGCGGCTGTTCGCGGCCTTCGGTCTTCCAGTGTCCGTTTAGGACTATTTGCTCGCCACCTTGCGGTACCGCGCCGTCGCCAGGGGCGCGAACACCGCGATGATCGCCACGCAGCACAGGATCGAGTACAGCGCCGCGTGTTCCGCGGGCCAGCCCGCCGGCGCGGCGCCGAAGCGGTTGCCGAACAGGTCCCGCGTCGCGTTGATCACCGCCGTGAACGGGTTCCAGTCGGCGATCGCCCGGAGGAACGGCGGCATCTTGTCCGTCGGGACGAACGCCGACGACACGAAGCTCAGCGGGAACATCCAGATCAGCCCGGCGCTCTGCGCCACCTCGACGCTGCGCGCGGTGAGGCCGATCAGCGCGCCGACCCAGGACAGGGCCCAGGCGAACATCAGCATCACCAGGTAGCCGAGCACCGCGTCGAGGAAGCTGCCGCGGATCCGCCAGCCGACGATCAGCCCGCACAGCGACATCACGACCAGCGCCACCACGCTGACCACCAGGTCCGACGTCGTGCGGCCGAGCACCACCGCGAGGCGGGACATCGGCAGCGAGCGGAACCGGTCGATGATGCCCTTCTGCAGGTCGTTGGCGAAGCCGATCACGGTGAACGCCGAGTTGAACGCCACCGTCTGGGCGAAGATCCCGGCGATGAGGAACTCGCGGTAGGCCGCGCCGCCCGCGTCGCCGCCGATCGCGTTGCCGAAGACGTAGGCGAACAGCAGCACGAACATGATCGGCTGCAGCGTCGCGGCCATCAGCCAGTCCGGGTTGCGCCGGACGTTCATCAGGTTGCGCCAGGTGATGATCCCGCCGTCGGAAAGGCCTTTCGCGAACGCGCTCACTTCGCCACCTCCTGGGCGCCGTGCCCGGTGAGGGACAGGAAGACGTCGTCGAGCGTCGGCCGGTGCAGGCCGACGTCCTGGACCGTGATGCCGTGCGCGTCGAGCTGCCGCAGCGCCTCGATGAGGGCCTTCGGGCCGGTGTCGACGAGGATCTCCGCCCGGCGCGTGTGGGCGTCCCCGGTGGGCTCGCCGGAGCCGACCGCGCGCAGCACCTCGAGGGTGGCGGGCAGGTCCGCGGCCGACGCGACGACCAGCTCGAGGCGCTCGCCGCCGATCTGGGCCTTGAGCTCGTCGGCGGAGCCGCGCGCGATGACCTTGCCGTGGTCGATCACCACGATCGAGTCGGCCAGCTGGTCGGCCTCTTCGAGGTACTGGGTGGTGAGCAGGACGGTGGTGCCGTCGGCGACCAGTTCCTTGATCACCGCCCACGTGTCGAGGCGCCCGCCCGGGTCGAGGCCGGTGGTCGGCTCGTCGAGGACGACGACGGCCGGCTCGGCCACCAGCGCGCCGGCCAGGTCGAGCCGGCGCCGCATGCCGCCCGAATACCCCTTCGCCGGCCGGTCGGCCGCCTCCTCGAGCTGGAACCGCGCCAGCAGCTCCCGGGCCCGCGCCCGCGCCGGGGCCTTCTTCCGGCCGTACAGCCGCCCGACCATGTAGAGGTTCTCGAAGCCGGTGAGGTTCTCGTCGACGGCCGCGTACTGGCCGGACAGCCCGATCCGCTGCCGCACCGCGTCCGGCTCGGCCAGGACGTCGTGGCCCGCCACCCACGCCTCGCCCGAGTCGGGACGCAGCAGCGTGGTCAGGATCCGGACGGTGGTGGTCTTCCCGGCGCCGTTCGGGCCGAGCAGGCCCAGCACCCGCCCGGCCGGGATCTCGAGGTCGACGCCGTCGAGCGCGCGGGTCGACCCGTACGTCTTGACCAGCCCGCGTACCCGGACGGCGATGTCCGGACCCGGTTGTGACATTTCGGCTCCCCTTCCGGTGACACCGCCAAGCTAAGCCACGCTGTCCGCTTTGTCCTCCGGGTTTCTCCCTGAGAGGAGTCAGTTCGCCGAGAGCGTCACGGCGAACTCCGGCGGCGTCCGCAGCGACTGGAACACCACGCAGTACCGCTCGGTGAGCTTCTTGAGGGTCGCCAGCTGCTCTTCGGAAGCGTCGGTGTCCAGGTCGAACGACAGCCGGATCGCGCGGAACCCGACCGGCGCGTCCTTCGCGACGGCGAGCGTGCCGCGGAAGTCGAGATCGCCTTCGGCGCGGACACGCCCGCCGCGGACCTCCAGCCCCAGCGACGTCGCGACCGCCCGCAGCGTCACCCCGGCGCACGCCACGAGCGCCTCCAGGAGCATGTCGCCGGAGCAGGCGAGGGTGCCGTCACCACCGGTGGCCGGGTGCAGCCCGGCTTCGACGACCGCGCGGCCGGTTTCGACCTTGCAGGAGATGCCGAGACCGTCGAGCTCGGCGCCGGCGTGCAGGGTGACGAGCGCGCTTTCCGGTGCGTCGCGGTACTTGTCCTTCAGCGGGGCCTGGGTCGCTCGCAGCTCTTCGGTGTCCATGCGCCCGATTGTGCCCGCCCGCGGCGGGAAAACGAAAAAGGCGGGGAGCCCGGATTTCCCGGTCTCCCCGCCCTTTCAGTGCGGATTCAGCTGGTTCAGCTCAGCGTCACCGCGGCGTCGTCGATCACGAACGACGTCTGCAGCGAGCTGTCCTCGGTACCCGTGAACTTCAGCGCGAGGGTCCCGCCGGCGGCCGACGAAACGTCGATCGTCTTGAGGACGTACCCGGAGGCCGCGTTCACGTTGGAGTAGCTGCCCAACGTGGTGCTGCCGTTGGCCACGGTCAGCTTGTCGTAGACGGTGCTGCCCGTCTCCGCCGTGTCGATGTGCAGGTAGAACGTCAGGCTGGCGTGGCACCCGGCCGGGATGCTCACCGACTGCGCGAGCGTGTCGGTGTGCGTGGTGCCGTACCCGTTCAGCCAGGCGTTCCAGGTGCCGCCGTGGGTGGGCTCCTGCGAACCGTTCTGCCCGATGACACCACTGGTCTGCGTCCAGCTGGTGGCGCCGGACTCGAACCCGCCGTTGGCCAGCTTCTGGCCGGAGCAGCCGGTGGTGGTGCCGACGGTCCAGGAGAACGACGCCGTACCGGTCTTGTTGGCCGCGTCCTTCGCCGTCACCGTGACGTTCGAGGTGCCCGCGGTGGTCGCGGTGCCCGAGATCGTGCCGGTGGAGGCGTTGATCGACAGGCCGGCCGGGAGGCCGGTGGCGGTCCAGGAGTACGGCGCGGTGCCACCGCTGGCGGACAGCGGCAGGTTGACCGAACCACCGGTCGTGGTGGACTGGTTGCCCGGGTTCGAAACGGTCACGGTGCCGGTCGCCGAGCACGTCGGGTCACCCGACTGCGCCGGAACCGAGATGGCGTCCCACGCCGCCTTGACGGTGTTGAACTCGGTGCAGCTGCCCGGGAAGAGGTTCTTCGCCGCGGTCAGCGTCCAGGTGCGGTACTTCAGGTACGAGCTGCCGGAGGTCTTGAGCAGCATCGCGTTGTAGAAGATCTTCACCGCGTTCTGCACACCGAGGCCGGTGATGCTGGTGCTGTTGCACGTGGTGCTGGTCGGCTGCCCGTTGGTCGGGTTGGTGCCTTCGGCCAGCAGGTAGAACCAGTGGTTGCCGGGGCCGGCCGACGCGTGGACCTCACCGTTGGGGACGGAGCTGTCGTAGCAGTTCTTGTCGCCCAGCGCCGACGGGTTGTACATGTTGCGGATCGGGCCGGAGCCGACCAGGTTGACCTGCTCGCCGACGAGGAAGTCCGGCTGGTCGTAGGGAGCCGGCTCATTCGCGAACCACTCGGTCGAGGCGCCGAAGACGTCCGCGACGAACTCCTGGGTGCCCGCGCCGGAGATGCCGCCCGGGGTGTGGTCGTCGACGCCGTGGCCGTGCTCGTGCGCGACGACGTCGATCGAACCGATCCACTGGCCGTTGGTGTTCTTGCCGATCTGGACCTGGGTGCCGTCGTAGTAGGCGTTCTGGTCGTTCAGCCCGACGCGGATCGGCCAGCCGCCGCCGCTGCCGTCGAAGCTGTTGCGGCCCAGCCACTGCGAGAGCATCTTGTTCTCGGTCTGGGCGGCGAACAGCGCGTCGACGCAGCCGGTCTCACGGCTGGTGGCGTTGCCGTTGCCCCAGGCGTCGTCCGGGCCGCTGAAGGTGGTGTTGTTGGCCGCGTCCTGGCAGGACGTGTTGGTGATCGCCGGGTCCTTCAGCGAGTACGTGCTGCCCGAGTGCGTGGTGTCGAGGTGCACCGGGTTCGGGCCGTTCCACGCGCTGGTGCCGTCACCGTTCATGACGTGTTCCTGCGTGTGGAGGACCTTGCCGGTGGCCGCGTCGACGACGACGTCGAGGCGGCTCGGGCCCTCGGCGTTGCGGCCGACGACCGTGCTCTCCCAGGCCAGCGCCGGCGTGCCGAGCGCGAAGACGACCTGCTGGGCGGGGCTCACACTGTCCACGGAGGGCAGCTGCTGCCGGGCGGTGGCCTCGGCCGCGGCCTTCGTCACCTTGCCGGTGGTCGTGGCGAGGTTGATGGTCTGGTCCTGCGCGACGGAGGTGCCGAGCACCTGGCCCGTCGCGTTGGTCGCGACGACGAAGTCGCCGCCCACCACGGGCAGGCCCTTGTAGCTGCGCTCGTAGGGGATGTACTGCAGGCCGTTCGTCGAGGAAATCGCTTTCTGGGCCTGGAAAACGTCGTCCGAGCTGGCGTGCAGCGCGGCGGGCCTGCTCGCCACGAGACCGGCGGCCGCGGAAACGGCCTGGGCCTGGGCACTCGGGACAGCGGTCGGGGTGGGTTGCGCCTGTGCGGTGCCGGTGATGCAGAGCGCGCCGACGAGGACGCCGGTTGCTGCCAAGACGACAGGACGTCTCAGTTCCATCGAGGGATCTCCTCAGGGCAGGGTGAATCAGGCCCGGGTTCGAGGCCGGGCCGGATCAAGGGGACGAGAGGTGGTGCTGTGGAACGGAAATCAGAATCCGGTGCCGAGGGCTCGTGAACAAGCGACTAACGTACGGTCTTATTGACATACGGCGATACTTCCCAAAAAGGACAATAGCCGCCTTTGGGATTCTGTCCCTTGATCGTCCATTGAGGACTTGCGTCGGCTCACCGCCGTTCGGGTGATCTTCCCGGCCGTGGAAACGACAAAGGCCCCTTCGCCGGGAATGGCGAAGGGGCCTTTACGTGGTGCGGACGTATCAGGCGGTCGTCTCGCGCTTCGGGAGCTTCCAGCCCGGGCGCACGAAGTGGCACGTGTACCCGTTCGGGATGCGCTGGAGGTAGTCCTGGTGCTCCGGCTCGGCCTCCCAGAAATCGCCGACGGGGGCGATCTCGGTGACGACCTTGCCCGGCCACAGCCCGGACGCGTCGACGTCGGCGATCGTGTCCTCGGCGACCCGCTTCTGCTCGTCGTTCTCGAAGTAGATCGCCGAGCGGTAGCTCAGGCCGATGTCGTTGCCCTGGCGGTTCTTCGTCGTCGGGTCGTGCACCTGGAAGAAGAACTCGAGCAGGTCGCGGAACGTGGTCTGCGCGGGGTCGTAGATCACCTCGATGGCCTCGGCGTGCGTGCCGTGGTTGCGGTAGGTGGCGTTCGGGACGTCACCGCCGCTGTAACCGACCCGGGTCGAGATCACCCCGGGCAGGCGGCGGAACAGCTCCTGCATTCCCCAGAAGCAGCCGCCGGCCAGGACGGCCCTCTCGGTTGACGTGGTCACGGCGTCACTCCTTCTCCTCGTGCGGTGCTACCACCGGTACAACTTCTGTCGTCAGCCGATGATTCCACGCGGGGATTACGGAAGCCTGACGTCACCCGGCCTGGAGCTTCGCGAGGGTGAGCACGTCGCCGCCGATGCCCCAGCCGCCGTCGGCGACCTCCTCGACCAGCACCATCGTGGTCGCGCGGGCGCGGTCGCCGTAGATCTCGGCGTAGAGCTCGGTGGTGCGGGTGACGAGCAGCGTTTTTTGTTCGGCGGTGAGTGTGCCGGCGGGGACCTTGAAATTGGCGAACGGCATGGTGGCGTCCTTCGGTATCGGCGCTTACTTGCTGACGTAACCGACGTTAACACGACGGCCGGATCGACGCTACCGCCTGTTTGATAACGACGATAACCCCTGGTAACGTCGCTGCCGTGGACTTGCGAACGCGGATTCTGGAAGCGGCCGCCGACCTGCTGTCGCGGTCGGCCGAGGCCGACTTCTCGACGCGGGCGGTCTGCGAGGCGGCCGGGGTCGGGGCGCCCGCGCTCTACCGGCAGTTCGGCGACAAAGAGGGCCTGATGTCCGCAGTCGTCGACCACGGGTTCGAGAAGTACCTCGCCGGGAAGCGGGCCGCGGAGGCGTCCGACGACCCCGTGCGCGACCTGCGGGACGGCTGGGACAACCACGTCGCGTTCGCGCTGGAGAACCCGAACTACTACCGGCTGATGTACTCCGGCCTGTCGACGCCGCCGAACGCCGCGGCCGAGGCGCACAGCCTCCTGCTCGAAGTGCTCGGGCGCTGCGCGGCCGCGGGACGGCTCGCGGTGGCACCGCCGGTCGCCGCGCGGATGGTCATGGCCGCCAACGCCGGGGTCGCGCTGTCGATGATCACCCGCCCGGCCCTCTACCCGGACACCGGGTTCTCGGTGCGCGTCCGGGAGAGCGTGTTCGCGGGCATCCTGGCCGGCGAACCGGCGGAGCCCGCCGGGGGAGTGGCCGCCACGGCGACGACGCTCGGCGCCCAGCTGCGCAAGGAAGCACCGGCCGGACTGTCCGCCGCCGAACTGACCCTGATGCAGGAGTGGCTGGAGCGCCTGGCCGAGTAGTCCACAATAGACACTGGCTGGACCCTGACCCGGACGGCGGCACCGGATGCGGCCATCCGGGTTGTCTTCGCCGGGTTCCGTTTCCCACGCGGCGACAATCCGGCAGCGGTGCGACCATGACCCCGGGGCCGGGCTCCGGCCGTGGGGAGGAGGCGCGATGCGCGACATCGCTCCGGAGCACACCAGTGGCGTCCTGGTCGTCGAAGTGGGCGGGGAGCTGGACATCGCGACGGTCGTCCGCTGGACGGCGGTGCTCGAAGCCGCGATCTGCGAACTGCCGGGCCCGCACCTGCTGGCGGTGGACCTCGGCGAGCTGGACTTCCTCTCGGCCCGCGGCGCGGCGGGCCTGCTGGAGGCGTTCGACCTCTGCCGCGACCGCGGCATCGACGGCTGCCTGATCGTCCCCCCGGACACGGCGGTCAACCGGGTGGTGCGCCTGAGCGGCCTCGACCGCCGGGTCCCGGTGTACCCGGACCGCCTGGCCGCGATCGCGGCCAGCCAGCCGGTGGAGATGCGCTGGCTGCAGGCCCAGTCCCGCTGACCGCCCGGTGTCAGGCCGGTTCGCGCACCAGGTCGGCTGCCGCTTCGGTGAACGCGCGGAGCCGGGCCGGTGACCAGGCCCGGCGCGTCGAGCGGGAGGCCGGCCGGCACGACGGCGACCGCCGGGTGCTACGCCGCATTGTCATCAAAAACGCTTGGCGCACCGGCGATCCCGCGGCGATCTTCGGCTGAGCTACTCGCCGCGCATCGAGCGGCGGATCTCGGCCAGCCTGTCCTTGGCCGCCTGGTCGCGGTCGGCGATCTTCTTGTCGAGGGCCTCGGTCGTGTTCTCCGTGCCCAGCCCGGCCACGTCCTGCGCGCCGAGCGACGTCGTGTACCGGCCTTCGATCTTGTCCCGGACGAAGTCGAAGCTGGGGACGCCGCCCTCGCTGTAGTCCGGGTCCGGCAGGGCCGGCGACGGCAGCGCGAGGGCGGCGGTGGGCGTCTCGTCGACGATCTCGCCGTCGACCACGGCCGGGTCGTCCCCGGGTTTGTCGTTCATCGTCACTCCTCGCGCAGCCGGTCTGTCACCGACCTTAGCGCCGGAGCGGTCAGTCGCGCCGGTGCTTGGCGGGCGCGGCCAGCGTGGCGCGGACCGCCCGCTCGACGAGGATCGGCACGAAGACGTGGATGCGGGCGTCGGCGAAGCGGGACCGCTCGCGCTCGACGAGGTTGTGGACGGAACTGCTGCTCACGGCCGTGTAGTCGTGGGCCAATCGGTCCTCCACCACCGACAGCTGCAGGTCCAGCTGCTCGGAGGCGATGGTGTCCAGCGTGGGCGTGCTCATGAAGGGCCTCCCTGTGTCGCGTGCCGGTGAAGTACCCGGCAAGACGACCTTGAGGTGAACTGAAGATGAACGACAGGTGCCGGTCCGGCAGTGGGTAATTCGGCCGTGTGCCGTCGCGGCGGGGTGGTGAATTCTCGACGCGGTAAGCCGCCTGCCGGAGGGAGCAGACCATGAGTGCCGGGGCGTACCACGCCGAAACGACGGAGATGGGGACGGTCGTCAAGGCGGTCGAAGACGTCGGGTCGTCGTTCCTGTCCACCACGCGCGACCTCGAAGGCCTGGTGCTGGACGCCATGTCGTTCGCCGGGATCGGCAGCGGTGTCGCCGCCGCGAACTCGGCGCTGCACTCGCAGCTCGGCAGCGCGCTGCAGAAGTTCCTCAGCCTGATCGGGAACGTCAACCAGAACGTCCAGACGGCCGCGAACGGCTACAACGCCGCGGACGCCGACGTCGCGCGGGGCTACGGCGGCGGTACCCAGACCGCGCAGGCGGCCACCGGCGGTGGCGGGGCGGCGGCCGGGGCGGCCCCGCCACAGCTCGACCCGCGGGTCGTCGACTCGATCATGGCGTCCGAAGGCGCCACGGGCGAGCAGGGCGGGGTGCCCGAGGCCTACGGCTTCCGGCAGAACATGCACAACGGCTACGACCGGATCATCGCCGCGCGCGAGCAGTACGGGCAGGGCAGCGCCGAGGAACGCGCCGTCGTCAGCGACCTGATGACCGCGAACGCCCGCACGGCGGGCGCGCTCAACTTCACCGACCCCGGCACGCAGGCCGCGATCATGTCCGGCGCGCACATGCGCGGGGCCGGCGGCGTCCGCGCGATCGTCAACCACATGGCGGGCGACGACATCGTGCGCAGCTCGGGCACGCTCAGCGACGCGGCCATCCAGCACGCGCAGGGCCTGACGCCCGAGCAGTTCCAGCAGGAGTTCCACGACGCCCGCATCGAGTACGACCGCCAGATCTACGGCGGCACGACCACCCACCAGGGTGGCCACACGGCGAACTGGTGGGACCGCTACGGCAACGGCCTGACCCAGCGCTACGACCGCGAGCAGAACGAGTTCCTCGGGCTGTCCCGGCCGCAGAACTGATCTCGGCGATTCGAAGATCGGAAAACTGGGCACCTCACCTCCTGTAGCCGAACGACAACGGGAGGCGCACGATGAACCGGAGGATGATCGCGGTACTGGGCGGGATCGCCGCCATGGCGGGCACGGTGACGCTCGCCGGGACGGCGGAAGCGGCTTCGACGCCGTGCAGTGCCGAAGCGAAAGCCTGCGTCCAGCGCAGTACGAACACGGCGTGGTTGACCGACGGCGCCGGGCACGTCACGCACGGCGGGGTCCCGATCACGGTCGGGCTCGCGAAGTACCCGACCCCGCTCGGGACGTTCCACGTGCAGTACAAGGACATCGACCACTACAGCAAGCAGTTCAACGGGCCGATGCCGTATTCGGTGTTCTTCACGAACACCGGGGTCGCGTTCCACCAGGGCAGCCTGAAGGCGAAGTCCCACGGGTGCGTGCACCTTTCGCACGCGGACGCGGTGACGTTCTACAACTCGCTGCACCCGGGTGACGTGGTCCAGGTCGTGGCCTGACCTGTTCCTCCACTGTGGAGCAGTCCACAGAGGACGGCGCCGAAGACCAGGTGGTCGAACACTTGCGGAACGCGGGGAAGCGTGCGCACCGCCGGGTAGGCTCTCGCGACGATCCCGAGATCGAGCGCCGCGACGGCCAGCCCGGCCACGGCACCGCGGGTGACGCCGAGTTCGCAGCGGCGGGCGGCGAAGGTCAGCACGACGGTCCAGAGGGCCGAGACACCGACGTGCGCGACCAGCCCGGCGGCAACGCCGGGCCGGTCGCGCCGCCCGGGTAACAGCGTCCCGGCCGCGCGTGTCGCGGCGAGGACGTCACCGTGCGTCAGCAAAGCGTGGGCGGTGGAGGGAATCCCGCTCACCACGGCGGCGATCACCCCCGCCCGGAACGCGCGCCTCACGACGCCGCGAGGTAGGCGGCGACCCGGATCCGCAGCCCGCGGACGTGGGGGAGCGCGATCGTGAACGCGGCGGCGGGGTGGTAACCCGGCAGCCGGTCGCCGTGCGTACACGGCCCGGCGAAGTAGACGAAGGCGTCTTCGTCGTCGTAGCGCCCCGGAGACCAGCGCGTCGCGTCCCCGGCCCGGCGATCCGGACATTCGGCGCGGGCGATCCAGTACGCGTGGTGCTTCATCACCTTGGCCAGCTGAACGGCGAACCCGGCGAGATCGGCTTCCGGCAGCCCGAACCCGTGCGCGCTCCACACCCGGGGCGTGCGGTAGTCGTCCCCGACGAGGTGGCCGAACGTGACGGACCCGCCCGCGTACACCCGGGTCCAGCGAGCGTTTTCCGTTGCCACGGCGAAAGATCCGGGCCACCCGCCCCGGCCGCCGGCGATCTCCAGCGTCATGAGGGAACGATAGTCGATCAAGCCGTGATCGACACCGCCGCGCGGGTTGCGTTCGCTGCTCCGCCCGGCCCAGTCAGAGCCGGATGGGCTTCTTGTTCATGAACTCCTCGATGCCCAGCGGGCCCAGCTCGCGGCCGATGCCCGAGCGCTTGATCCCGCCGAACGGGAGGTCCGCCTCCGAGCCGCCCGACTTGTTCAGGTAGACCATGCCCGCCTCGATCGCGCGGGCCACCCGGGTCGCGCGGGCGCGGTCGGTGCCGAAGACGCTCGCGCCCAGGCCGAACGGGGTGTCGTTGGCCAGGGCGATCGCCTCCTCCTCGGTCTCCGCGCGGAACACCAGGACCACCGGGCCGAAGATCTCCTCGTGGTAGGCCGCCATTTCCGGCGTCACGTCGGTGAGGACCGTGGCCTCCAGGTACGCGCCCGGGCCGGGGACGCGGTGGCCGCCCGCGCGCAGGGTCGCGCCTTCGCGGATCGCCGTCTCGACCTGGGCGGCCACCTCGTCCGCCGCCGCGATCGAGGCCAGCGGGGGCAGCGTCGTCGCCGGGTCCGCCGGGTCGCCCGGCACGAAGTACTCCGTGACGCGCTTGGCCAGCCGGTCGACGAACTCGTCGTAGAGCTCGCTCAGCACGATCATCCGCTTGGGCGCGTTGCACGACTGGCCGCAGTTGCGCATCCGGGCGGTCGCGGTGACCTTCACCGTCTCGTCCAGGTCGTCGGTGTCCAGCACGATCAGCGGGTCGGACCCGCCCAGCTCCAGGACGCACTTCTTGAGGTTCCGCCCGGCCTCGGCCGCCACCGAGATCCCGGCCTGCTCGCTGCCGGTCAGCGAGACGCCCTGGATGCGCGGGTCGGCGAGCATCCACGGCACCTGCCTGCTGGAGGCGAAGACGTTCACGTAGGCGTCTTCGGGCACGCCGGCGTCGCGCAGCACCCGCTCGATCGCCTCGGCCGAGCGCGGGCAGATCGACGCGTGCTTGAGCAGGATCGTGTTGCCCAGCACCAGGTTCGGCGCGACGAACCGCGCGACCTGGTAGCACGGGAAGTTCCACGGCATGACGCCGAGCAGCGCGCCGATCGGCTCCTTGGTGAGCACGGCCTCGCCGCCGCGGATCGGCAGCGGCTCGTCCGCGAGCAGGTCCGGGCCGCGTTCGCCGTAGTACCGGAAGATGTCGACGACCACGCCCACCTCGCCGCGGCCCTCGTTGATCCGCTTCCCCATTTCGAGGGTCATGATCGCGGCCAGCTCGTCGGCCCGTTCGGCGAACAGCTCCGCGGCCCGCAGCACGATCGCGGCCCGCTCGGTGACGGGACGGCGCCGCCACGCCTGGTATCCGCCGTGCACGCGGCCGATCGCGGCGCGCACCTCGTCGTCGGTCGCGTTCGGGATTTCCTCGACCAGCTCACCCGTCGCGGGGTCGGTGACTGAGTACATGCCGACAGCGTAGCCTACAGGATACTGTATACACTAGCCTTCTTCGCGGAGGTGGGCGGGGAACAGGGCCAAGTCTCACCGTTCCCCACCCACGACCGGGGTTGCTACGGGATGATGCCCCGCGACGCCAGCGCGTCCGCCAGGCGCTCGCGCAGTTCCTGCGCCGTGGCCTGGACGTCGATCTCCGCCGGGGGTGAGAGCACCTTCGAGATCACCGTCGACAGGTTCTGGTACGCCGGGGTCAGGGGGCGGACCGCCGCGTCCGTCAGCGCCGCCTGGATGTCGCCCTTCATCGGGTACTGGTCGGCCATCGTCGGGTTTTCCTTCGGGTCACCCGGTTTCGCCGGGTCGAGCGGGGCCGTGTCGCGGTAGATCGACGCGAGGCTCGGCGGGATGCCGTCGACCAGGGCCTGGTACTTCTGGCTCGACGCGTTGCGCAGGCACAGCGCCGCTTCGAACGCCTCCGGCTTGTGCTGCGAGTACGTGCTGACCGCCAGGTTGAACCCGCCGATCGTCACCCGGCTCGCCTGGCCCGGCACCACCGACGGGTACCGCGTCCACTTGAAGTGGCTCAGCTCTTGCGGCTTCTCCTTGGCGTAGGAGGCGTACACGAACGGCCAGTTCAGCTCGGTCGCCGCCTGCCCGCGCTGGAACGCCTGCCGGATCTCGTCCTCTTTCTGGTTCGTCAGCGACGGGTCGGTGATCCCCGCGGTGGTGAGCCGCTTGAGCAGCTCGAGGGCCTTCACCGCGCCGTCGTCCATCACCACGGACTTGCCGTCGTCGGACAGGATGTGCCCGCCCGCCGACGCCACCAGTGTGTTGTAGAAGACGACCAGCCCTTCGTACTGCGCGCCGGTGAACACGACCTGGTACGGCTTCCCGGCCGCCTTCAGCTGCTGCGCCTGCTCCATCAGCTGGTCGAACGTGGTGGGCGGGGTCGGCGTGATCCGGTCGTCGTACCAGAGCAGCTGGACGTTCGTGTTCTTCGTGGCGCCGTAGAGCTTTCCGTTCCACTTGGCCGTGGCCAGCGGGCCGGGCAGGACGTCGCGGGTGGCGGCCGCGGCGTCGGCGCCGGTCCACTCCTGCGCCCAGCCCGCCTCGGCGAACTCGGGCACCCACGTGACGTCGAGGCCGAGCACGTCCAGCGACGTGTCTCCCGCGGCGAGCCGGCGCACCATCTGCTCGCGCTGGCCGTCCGCCCCGCGCGGCAGTTTGTTGTAGACGATCTTGTAGCGGCCGCCGGCCTCCTGCGTGCACTTGTCGACCACGGTCTGGAGGTGGTCCTCCGGCGAGATGTAGAGGTTGATCGTCGTGCCCGAGCTCCCGGAGCACGCGACCAGCGCGGTGCTCGCCAGGAGTGCGGCACCCACGACGGGGAGGATCTGGCGCATGTCGGCCTCCTTGCCGGACAGGCCACGCTGATTGCAAGCGCTTGCAGCGATGATTATCCTCGATCAAGGTGGGTGTCAATCCGCCAACCGCGAGTGAATGCAAGCGCTTGCAACGCCGGGGGTGGGGGAATGCCGGACAAGCTCGACGACGTCGCCCGGCTCGCCGGCGTCTCCGCGGCGACCGTTTCGCGGGCGCTGCGGGGCGTGCGGGGAGTCGCCGAAGGCACGCGGACGCGGGTGCTGGCGGCCGCCGCGGAGCTCGGTTACGCGGTCTCGCCCGCCGCGTCGAGCCTGGCCACGGGCCGGACCGGCACGGTCGGCGTGATCGTGCCGTACGTCGATCGCTGGTACTTCTCGCGGATCATCTCGGGGGTCGAGCGGGTGCTGCGTGAAGCCGGGATCAGCCTGCTGCTCTACAACCTCGGTGACGACGCGGGCCGCGCCCGGTTCTTCGCCGACCTCCCGCTGCGCCGCCGCGTCGACGCGGTGCTCGTGCTTTCCCTGCCGCTTTCCGAGGCCGAACGCGCTCTGCTGCTGAGCCTCGGCGCGCCGCTCGTCACGGTCGGCACCGAGGAACCCGGCGCGGACTCCGTCGGGATCGACGACCACGGCGCGGCGGTGACCGCGATGCGCCACCTGGTGCAGCTCGGGCACCGCGAAATCGGGTTCATCGGCGAAACCGCGCCGGTGCCGCTCGGGTTCGCGACGCCGCTGCGCCGGCTGGCGGCCTACCGCGAGGTCTACCACGCGGTGTGCCGGGAGGACGGCCGCGTGCCGGAGGCCGGCTTCGAGACCGGCGGCGGGTTCACCGTCGCCGGCGGGGAACAGGCGATGGGCACCCTGCTCGGCCTGCCCCGGCGCCCGAGTGCCGTGTTCGCGGCGTCCGACGAGATGGCCTTCGGGGCGCTGCGGGCCCTTCGGCGGGCCGGGTTGCGGGTGCCCCAGGACGTCTCGGTGCTCGGGTTCGACGACCACGACCTGGCCGGCCTGCTCGAGCTGAGCACCGTCGCGCAGCCGGTGGCCGAGCTCGGCGAGCACGCCGGACGGCGGCTGCTCGCGCGATTGTCCGAGGGAAAAATCCTGACATCCCCGGCGATTCTACGGACAAGACTAGTCCTTCGCGGCAGTACCGCCCCGCCGACGACGCGTTGACCTGCGCTTTCTCCGGCGTTGCTCTGTTCGGTCGATTGCGGCCGAGTCGATCAAAGGGTCAAATAATCGCCGACAAGGATTAATCGCCGTGAGGAGCTGGCTGTGCACTGGGGGTCCGTGCTCGAAGAAGGCGGGGCGGGCATGGTCCGTCCGTACTTCCGCACCCACGGGAGGACGCGGCCGACGCGAGATCTCCCGGTCGAGACATTGGTCTCGACCACTCCGCGGGGCCGGGCGGTGGTGCGGGGGAGTTCGCGGGAGGAATCGGAGATCTGCGCCCTGCTGCGCACGTCCCAGTCGGTCGCCGAAGTCGCCGCCCTGCGCCGGATTCCGCTGGGGGTGGCGCGGGTCCTGCTGTCCGACCTCGCCGACCGCGGCCTGGTCGCGGTGCACACGGCCCGGATGACCTCGGGCAACCGGCCGAGCCTCGACCTGATGCACCGGATCCTGCGGGGCCTCAGCGCGTTGTGACCCGTCGCGGGATGATCGATCCGTGACGCTCATCGCCATCGAAGAACACTGGTTCACGCCGGAGCTGACGGCCGCCCTCGACGGTCGCGACGAAAGCCTCGCCTTCAACGAGCGCGACGGCAACCAGGAACGACTGCGGGACCTGGGTGCCAGCCGGGTCGCGATGCTGGACGAGCAGGGCATCGACGTGTCGATCGTCGCCCTGGCGCCACCCGGGACCCAGCCGCTGCCGCCCGGGGACGCCCTGCGCCTGAGCCGCGCCGCCAACGACGTCGCCGCGGCGGCCGTCGAAGACCGTCCGTCGCGGTTGCGGGCGCTGTCCACGCTGCCCCTGTCGTCCCCGCCGGACGTCGCGGGGGAGCTGGAACGCGCCGCGGGGCTGGGGCACGTGGGCACCATGGTCTACGGCCGCTCGGGTGACGTCTTCCTCGACGACCCGGCCTACGACGGGTTCTTCGCCGCCGCGGCGCGGCTCGGGCAGCCGGTGTTCATCCACCCCCAGCTGCCGTCGGCCGCCGTCCGGGACGCGTCGTACCGCGGTTTCGACCCCGCGACCGAGCTCGCCCTCGCGACCTACGGCTGGGGCTGGCACCTGGACACCGCGACCGCGGCCCTGCGGCTGATCCTGCGCGGCACCTTCGACCGGCACCCCGAGCTGCAGGTCGTGCTCGGCCACTGGGGCGAGATGCTGCTGTTCTGGCTGGACCGGGCCGAGAGCGCGGGCCGCGCCGCCGGCCTGCCGCGGCCGATCGCCGACTACCTGCGGTCGAACTTCCACATCACCTGCTCGGGCATGTTCAACCCGGCGCTGCTGCGGCACGCCCTGTCGGTGGTCCCCGTCGACCGGTTGCTCTTCTCGACCGACTACCCCTACCTGCGGCCGGGCCGGGCCGAGATCGACACCTTCCTCGGGCACTTCGAGTCCGATGTGGACCGGCGGAAGTTCGCGTCGGGCAACGCGGAACGCCTGTTCGGCCTCAGCGCGCGGTGAACTCGCGGATCAGCCGCGCGAACTCGGCCGGCCGGTCCAGCGGCAGCAGCGTGTAGCTGTCCGCCACCTCGACGAGCTCTCCCTTGGGCAGCAACACCGCCAAGCGCTTCCCGTGGTCCAGGGGCATCACGCGGTCCTCGCTCGCCCAGGCGACCAGCACCGGGCGGTCGAACGAGGGCAGGCGCTCGGTCGGCTCCAGCAGGAAGCCCGGGTCCGCGCCGGCCGCGCGCAGCATCCGCACGGTGTCGCGGCGGATCGCCGCGTCGGCCAGCAGCGGGCGCACCCACTCGGCGGTCGTCGCGTCACCGCGCTTGGTCAACCAGCCGAACGCGATCGGCAGCCGGCGGACCGCGCGCAGGCGCATCTGCTGCATGAACGCCCCGAACAGGCCGGGGGACAGCTTGCCCGTCGCCACCAGCGTCTTGCCGGTGAGTCCGGGCGGGAAGTTGTCGAAGGCCTCGCACGAGCCGAGTACGACGCGGCCGACCCGGGACGCGCCGTCCGCCATCAGCAGCTGGACCAGCGCGCCGCCGGTGTCGACGCCGACGAGTGTCACGTCGCGCAGGTCCAGCCGGGAGAGGAACTCGCCCAGCAGCCGGGCGATCCCGGGCAGCGACAGGTCGGCGTCCTCGCGCATCGGGTGCCGGTGCGCGCCCAGCGGCAGCGTCGGGACGACGCAGCGGTGGCCGTCGGCCAGGTCCGCGACCGGGCCGTCCCACAGCGAGCCGGTCATCAGCAGGCCGTGGACCAGGACGACGACCGGACCCGGCCCGCCGGTGTCGGTGTACTCGACGGTTCCCGCGGACAGTTCGACCTGCATGCCGGCCTCCCAGTGACGTCTCCCTGACAGAAGTGAACCACGCGGTTCGCAAACTGTCGAGGAACCTCAGCCGGCCGCTTCCTCCCGTTCGACCGCGCGCAGCAGCGCCGCGAACCCGGCTTCCGCGCCGGAGCCGTCTTCGCTGGTCAGCAGGTCCACCAGGAACCCGCGCAGGGTCGCCAGGATCATCTCCGCGACCTCGTGTTTGCGCTGGTCGGTCCAGTGCGGCGGGCAGAACGACACGAGCGTCGGCAGGTACTGCTGCGACGCGCCCCGGCCGAGGGCGGCGTACCGGCCCGGGTCGTACATCGCCAGGCCCATCGCCTGGTCGAGCACCCGCCGCAGCTGCGATTCCTCGTCGCGCAGGCTGTGCCACGCGGCCCGGACGCGGGCGGTGAGCGTGGCCGCCTCGGCGGTGCCCGCCGCCAGCGCGTTGCCGATCCGGCGTTCGCGCAGGGTGACGACCGCCTGGCGGAGCAGGTCTTCGGTGCCGTCGAAGTGGTAGAGCAGCACCTTGTGCGTCGTCCCGGCCGCGCGCGCGGCCCGCCGGAGCGAGAAGTCGACGAGGCCGTTCTCCGCGACGTCGTCGGTCACCTTGTCCAGCAGTTCCCGGCGCCGGGCCTCCCCGCGCGGCGATCCGGCCGATCGCCGGTAGCCGGCTCGTTCCCCGGTAGCGTTGTCCACGCGAGACAGCTTGGCACGGGGAGGGGACGTTCATGCGGGTGCTGGTGACCGGGGGCAACGCCGGGATCGGCTACTTCGCCGCCGAGCAGCTGGCCTCGGCCGGCGCGGAGGTGGTGATCGGCAGCCGTGACCCGGCGAAGGCGGAAGCCGCGCGGTCCGCCATCCGTTCGCAGGTCTCCGGGGCGAAGGTCGAGTACGTCCGGCTCGACCTCGCCGACCTGGCCTCGCTCGAGGATCTCGACCCGGGCGAGCTCGACGCCGTGGTCTGCAACGCCGGGGTCATGCTCGACCACCCGCCGCGGCGCACGACGGCCGACGGCCACGAAATGATGTTCGGCACCAACCACCTCGGCCACTTCGCGCTCGTGGCGCACCTGCTGCCGAAGCTCACCCCGGAGGGCCGGATCGTCACCACCGGCAGCTTCGCGGCGAAGTCGTCGAGCCTCGACTTCGCCGATCTCCAGGGCGAGCGCGATTACCAGCCGAAACGCGCGTACGAGCGGTCTAAGCTGGCCCAGATGCTGTTCGCGGTGGAGCTCGACCGGCGGCTGCGGGCCGCGGGATCGACCCGGCTGAGCGTGCTTGCGCACCCGGGCGGCGCGCTCGACTCGCTGACGCCGTCCCGGCCACCCGTGCACGTCCGCACCGCCGGCCAGTGGCTGCGCGGGCTCCCGGCCCGGGTGGTGCTGCAGGGCAAGGACGCCGGCGCGCGCCCCGCCGTCCGCGCGGTGCTCGGCCCGGACGTCGCGGGCGGGCAGCTGTGGGGACCGCGGACGTTCGGCCTGCGTGGCCGGCCCCGGCTCGAACCACGCTGGGCGAACCTGACCGAAGACGCCTCCGCGTCGCGGTTGTGGGCGGAAAGCGTCACGCTGACCGGGCTGGACCCGCTGGGCTGACCGTGCGACCTGCACAGTCCTGACGCTCCGGATGTGCACATCGCACGGTGACGTCTCCGGGAGGGCTGCTTACGGTTCGGGCAACCGTTCCCCAGCCCGGAGAAGGAGGTCGGCGTGGCCTCAACAGTTGGTGTCGACGACTATGCCCTGACCAGAGTGCCGGACCACGCCCGATACTCGTGGTGGTCGGTCGCGGTCCAGCGGTTCGGCCAGGTTTCCGCTCTGTCCCAGTTCCTGCTCGGAGCCACCGTCGGCTTCGGGATGGGCTTCTGGCCGGCGGTACTGGCCTTCACCCTCGGCTCGGTCATCCTCGAGCTCATCACCATCCTCGTCGGCGTCATCGGCGTCCGCGAGGGCCTCTCGACGTCCATGATCGCCCGCTGGACCGGCTTCGGCCGCGGCGGCTCGGCGCTCATCGGGCTCGCCATCGGGATCAGCCTCATCGGCTGGTTCGGCATCCAGTCCGCGGTCTCCGCGCAGGGGCTCGTCGCGCTCATCGGCGGCCTGCCGGAGTGGGGCTGGGCGCTCGTGTTCGGCCTGCTCGTCACCGCGATCGTGGTGCGCGGCTTCCACTCCATGGCCTGGACGGCGTACCTGACCGTCCCGGCGTTCCTCGTCCTGGTGGGCTGGTCGGTCATCTCGGAGCTCACCCGCCACGACGTCGGCGCGCTCGTCTCCTCGGCCCCGCCCGGGCCGGCACTGAGCCTGCTGCAGGGCACCACCCTGGTGGCCGGCGGGTTCATCGTCGGTGCGGTGATCACCCCGGACATGACCCGCTTCAACCGGTCCACTTCGGACGTCGTCAAGCAGACGCTCGTCGGGATCACCCTCGGCGAGTACGTCATCGGCCTGTCCGGTGTGCTGCTCGCGCACGCCGTCGGCTCGGCCGGGATCACGACGATCGTGACGTCGTCGGTCGGCTGGATCGGGCTGCTGATCGTCATCGCGGGCACGATGAAGATCAACGACTGGAACCTGTACTCCTCCGGGCTCGGCGTCGTGAACTTCATCGGCACGGTGTCCGGCCGCAAGGCCCACCGCGGGCTCGTCACGGCCGCGCTCGGCCTGGCCGGCAGTGTGCTCGCCGCGGCCGGGATCCTGGCGAAGTTCACCGACTTCCTCACCGTGCTGGGCGTCGCGTTCCCGCCGATCGCCGGGATCATGGTCGCCGAGTACTTCGTGGTGAAGAAGTGGCGCGGTGACCTGGAATCGGCCCGGGCGCGCGGCACCCTGCCCGACGACGCGCCGCTGTGGGTGCCCGCGACGATCGTCGTCTGGATCGCCGCGGCGCTCTTCGGCGAGTTCGTCGCATGGGGCCTGCCGAGCATCAACTCGCTCGTCGTGGCCTTCGTCCTGTACGTCGTCGCCGGGAAGCTCGGCCTCGTGCGGGGGTTCGGCAGCAGCCGGACCGCCGAGGCCGCTCCCGCCGTCCAGACCGCTTAAGGAGAATCTTCGTGCGCATCGGCATCGACGTCGGCGGCACCAACACGGACGCCGTCCTGCTCGACGGGCACCAAGTGCTCGCCTCGGTCAAGACCAGCACGACCGCGGACGTCACCTCGGGCATCGTGGCCGCGATCGACGGCCTGCAGCGGCAGCGCGCGTTCGACCCGGCGGCGGTGCGGGCGGTGATGATCGGTACCACGCACTTCATCAACGCCCTGGTGGAGGCGCACCGGCTGGCGCCGACCGCGGCCGTGCGGCTCAGCCTGCCCGCCGGGGCGTCGCTGCCGCCGATGGTCGACTGGCCGCAACGGCTCGTCGACGCCGTGTCGGGGCGCAGCTACCTCGTCCACGGTGGACACGAGTTCGACGGCCGCCACATCGCGGAGCTCGACGAGAGCGAGCTGCGCAAGGCCGCCGACGACATGGGGGCGGCCGGGGTGCGCAGCGTCGCGATCACCTCGGTCTTCTCCCCGGTCAACGCCGAGTTCGAGACCCGCGCGGCCGAGATCATCGGCGCGCAGCTGCCCGACGTCGCGATCTCGCTGTCCCACGAGATCGGCCGGATCGGTTTGCTGGAACGGGAAAACGCGACGGTGATCAACGCGGCGCTGCGCGAGCTGGCCGCGCACATCGTCGACGGGCTGGCCGCGTCGGTCACCGGCGCGGGCATCACCGCGCCGCTGTACCTGAGCCAGAACGACGGCACGCTGATGGACGTCGGCTTCGCCCGCCGCTACCCGGTCGCGACCTTCGCCTCCGGGCCGACCAACTCGATGCGCGGTGCCGCCGTGCTGTCCGGTTTGGACACCTGCGCGGTGGTCGACGTCGGCGGTACGACTTCGGACGTCGGAGTGCTGCGGCAGGGTTTCCCGCGCGAGGCGACGACCGACGTGAGCGTCGCCGGGATCCGCACCAACTTCCGGATGCCGGACGTCCTGTCGATCGGCCTCGGCGGTGGCAGCCGGGTGCGCGGGAACGTCACCGTGGGCCCGGATTCGGTCGGCTACGAGCTGACGTCGAAGGCCCTGGTCTTCGGCGGGGACACGCTCACCGCGACCGACATCGCGGTCGCCGCCGGCCGTGCGGAGATCGGGGACGCGTCGCTGGTCGCCCACCTCGACCGCGCGCTGGTCCGGGCCGCGCTGGACAAGATCGCCGCCGACGTGTCCGATGTGGTCGAACGGATGCGGACGTCCGCGGAGCCGCTGCCGGTGGTGGCGGTCGGCGGTGGTTCGGTGCTGCTGCCGGACGAGCTGGCCGGCTGCGGTGCGGTGCACCGGCCGGAGAACTACGCCGTGGCCAACGCGATCGGCGCGGCCATCGCGCAGATCGGCGGTGAGGTCGACCGCGTCTACGTGATCGAACCCGGTCGTCGCGAGTCCGTTGTGGACGAAGCCAAGCAGGAGGCCGTCGACCGGGCGGTCGCCGCGGGCGCGTCGCCGGCGTCGGTCGGCATCGTCGACTTCGACGAGGTACCCATCCCGTACCTGCCCGGCAACGCCACGCGCATCCGCGTCAAGGCCGTCGGCGACCTGCAGCTGGGGGCGTGATGCGCGAGATCACCGAAGCGGACCTGGCCGACATCGCGCGCGGCGCGGCGATCCTCGGCACCGGCGGCGGGGGCGACCCGTACATCGGCCGGCTGCTGGCCACGTCGGCGGTCCGGACGCACGGTTCGGTCCCGCTGGTTCCCCTGGCGGAGCTGGACGACGACGCCGTCGTGCTGCCCGTGGCGATGATGGGCGCGCCGACCGTGATGGTCGAGAAGCTGCCCTCGGCCGAGCAGGTGGGCCTCGCCGCGCGCACGCTGGCCGGGTACCTCGGCAAGGAGCTGACGCACATCGCGTGCGCCGAGGCGGGCGGCGTCAACTCGCTGATCCCGGTCGTCGCGGCCGCGCAGCTGGGCCTGCCGCTGGTCGACGCCGACGGCATGGGCCGCGCGTTCCCGGAACTGCAAATGGTTTTGCCGACATTGTACGGAATCCGCGCGACGCCGATGTCCATCGCGGACGAGAAGGGCAACCGCGGCGTACTGGACACAGTGGACAACCACTGGGCCGAGCGGCTGGCCCGGTCGGCGACCATCGACATGGGCTGCTCGGCGATGATCAGCAACTACGCCATGTCCGGCACCCAGGCGCGCGAGGCGCTGGTGCCGGGCACGCTCAGCCTGTGCGCCGAGCTGGGTGCCCTGGTGCGGTCCGCGCGCGAAGCGCACGCCGACCCCGTCGCGAAGGTCGTCGAGCGGCTCGGCGGCCGGCGGCTGTTCAGCGGCAAGGTCGTCGACGTCGCCCGCCGGACCGTCACCGGCTTCGCCCGCGGCGAGGCCCGGCTGTCCGGGATGGACGGTGACACCGGCGCGGAACTGGTGCTGCGCTTCCAGAACGAGCACCTGGTCGCCGAGCGCGACAGCGTCGTCGAGGCGTCGGTGCCGGACCTGATCTGCACGCTGGAACGCGAGTCCGGCGAGGCCGTGACGACCGAGGGCCTGCGCTACGGCCAGCGCGTCACGGTCATCGCGGCACCCGCCGACCCGCGCTGGCACACGCCGGAGGGCCTCGCGCTGGCCGGGCCGCGGTACTTCGGGTACGACATCGACCCGATCGGGGTGGCCGGGTGAGCTGGACCCTGACCGAGGACGACCTGCCCGACCTCGCCCGCGGCGCCGCCGTGCTCGGCACCGGCGGGGGCGGCGACCCGTACGTCGGGCGGCTGCTCGTGCGCGAGGCGATCCGCGCGCACGGGCCGGTCACGATCCTCGACCCGTCCGAAGTGGACGAGGAGGCACTGGTGATCCCGACCGCGCAGATGGGCGCGCCGACCGTGGTGCACGAGAAGCTGCCCAGCGGAGCGGAACCGGTGCTGGCGTTGCGGACGCTGGAGCAGCACCTCGGCCGCCGGGCCGACGCCACCATGCCGATCGAGTGCGGCGGCATCAACTCGATGATCCCGCTGCTCGTCGGCGCGCGGCTCGGCCTGCCGGTGGTCGACGCCGACGGCATGGGCCGCGCGTTCCCCGAACTGCAGATGGAGACGTTCGGGGTCTACGGCGTCCCCGGCTCGCCGATGGCGATCGGCGGTGAACGGGGCGAGACGACGATCATCGACACCGGCGCCGACAACCGGCGGATGGAGTGGCTGGCACGCGGCGTCACCGTCCGGCTCGGTGGTGTCGCGCACATCGCCGAGTACGCGATGAGCGGCGCCGACGTCAAGCGGACCGCCGTTCCGCAAACGCTTTCCCTGGCCCTGACCGTGGGCCGGACGATCCGGGAGGCACGGGCCCGGAACGAGGATCCGGTCGCGCGCCTGGCTGAGGCTCTCACCGAGACGCCGTACCAGCACCTGCGCGTGCTGTTCCGCGGCAAGGTGTCCGATGTGGAGCGCCGCACGGAGGAGGGGTTCGCCCGGGGCCGCGCGGCGGCCGTCTCGTTCGACGGTGCGAGCAAGCTGGAGATCCTGTTCCAGAACGAGAACCTCCTCGCCACTGTGGACGGCGAGGTGCGCTGCCTGGTGCCGGACCTGATCTGCGTGCTCGAGGCGTCCACGGCCGAGCCGATCACCACCGAGACCCTGCGTTACGGCCAGCGCGTCACCGTGGTCGGCATCTCGACCCCGCCCCTGATGCGCACGCCCGAGGCGCTGGACACGTTCGGCCCGGGCGCCTTCGGGCTGCCGCACCCCTTCACCCCCGTCGAGGAGATCGCGTGAGCAGCCTGGAAGACCGGACCGTGGTCGTCATCGGCGGCGGCTCGGGCATCGGCCTGGAGGTCGCCCGGCGAGCGGCCCTCGACGGCGCCAAGGTGCACCTCGGCGGGCGCACGTCGTCGAAGCTCGCGGCCGCGGCCGAGCCGCTCGGCGCCACCTGGCAGGTCGTCGACAGCACCGACCAGGACTCCCTGGCCGCGTTCTTCGGCGCGCTCGACCGCGTCGACCACCTGTTCACGCCCGGCGCGTCCTATGTGGTCGGACCGCTGCGCGAACTGAGCGACGAGGACGCGGCCAGCCCGTTCGAGACGAAGTTCTGGGGCCAGTACCACGCCGTGAAGCACGCGGTGCCCCGGTTGTCCGCGGACGCGTCGATCGTGCTGATGTCCGGCGCGGCGAGCGTCCGGCCACCCGGGGCGGCGCCCGCCTACGTCGCCTGCAACGCGGCGATCGAAGGCCTCGGGCGCGGGCTCGCGGTGGAGCTGGCCCCGGTCCGGGTGAACGTCGTCGCGCCGGGCACGATCGACGGCAACCTCTGGGCCGGGCGGCCGGCCGCGGTGCGGGAGGCGAGCTTCGCGCAGTACTCGCGCGACACGCTGTTGCACCGCGTCGGCCGCGAGTCCGAAGTGGCCGACGCGGTGCTGTACCTGTTCGGCAACAGCTACACGACCGGGTCGACGCTCTATCCCGACGGAGGCTACGCGCTGCGCTGAGGGCGGCTAATGTGGTCGTCCATGCGCATCACGGCCGGTGACGTGCCCGCTCTCGAACGCGGCGCCGCCCTGCTCGGCTCCGGTGGTGGCGGCGACACCGCCACCAGCGCCCTCCTGCTGCGCCGGCAGCTGGAGCGTGGTCCCGAGCCGGACGTGTGGTCCCTGCGCGAGCTGTCGCCGACGGCCTGGGTGGTGCCGGTCGGCGTGGTCGGCGCGACGGCCGCGTTCACCGAGAAGCTGCCGAGCGGCGACGAGTTCGCCTCCGCCGTGGCGGCCGTCGAACGCTGGACCGGCGAGCGCGCCGACGCGGTGATGTCCATCGAGATCGGCGGCCTCAACGGGCTCATGCCGCTGGTGGTGGCCGGGCAGCTCGGGCTGTCCTACGTGGACGCCGACCTGTCCGGGCGTGGCCTGCCCCGGCTCGACCAGCTGGCGGTCGCCGCGGCCGGCCGCGGGGTCGCGCCCGCCGCGCTGGCGGAACAGGGCGGGCACGTCATGGTGCTGGCGGCCGGTTCGGACGTGATGGTCGAGCGCAGCGCCCGGGCGTTCGTCGCCGGTTCCGGCGGCTGGGCGGCCCTCGCGCTCGCGCCGATCCCGGCCGGTGAGCTGGCGGCGTGCTCGATACCGGGGACCACCAGCGCCGCGCTGGCGCTCGGCCGCCGCGTGCTCGCCGCGGGGGAGAGCCCCGCGCGGACGGCCCTCGAAGAGGCGTTGGACGGTGCGGTGCTGGCCCGCGGCCGGGTCCTCGAGGTGGCGCGGCACGTCGGTCCGGGCCCCCACGGCAGCCCGGGGTTCGGCCGGGGCAGCGTCACACTCGCCGACCACGACGGCGGCGACCTGCTGCGGCTGGAGATGGAGAACGAGTACCTCCTAGCGTTGCGCGACGGCGTTCCGGTCGCCTCCACCCCGGACGTCCTGTCGGTGCTGGACCACCGCACCGGGGTGCCGGTGCAGTGCGACACGATCCGCGTCGGCCTGGAGGTCGACGTCGTGCGCCTGGCCGCGGCTCCCTTCTGGACCGACCCGCGGCGGCTGCCGGTGCTGCAGCCGCGCGCGTACGGGATCGACTGCGATCCGGTGGGGGTCCGGTGAGCCTGCGGCGGGTGCTCGCGTCGCCGTCCTGGGCCGAGCACGTCCGCCTGCTCGCCGGCGCCGCGGGCCTCGACCGTCCACTCGCGACGGTTCAGGCCACTTTGGACGCCTCCCACGAACCGGTGCCGGACGAGCTGGTCGTCGTCGTCCGGCCGGTCGCCGGGATCGATTGGCAGATCGACGCCCTGCTGCGCCGGTGCGCCGACGCCGGGGCCACCGCTGTGCTGCTGCCGGGCACCGAGCCGCTCGCCGCGTCGCGGTTGCTCGCCGACCGGCTGGCCGTGCCGCTGCTGACCACCGGCGCGTCACCGCTGGACCTCGTCGTGGCGGCCCGGCTGCTGCTCGCGGCGCCGGAACTGGCCCGGGCGGACCTCCTGCTGGCCACGCACCGCGCCCTCGGCGACCGGCCGCGCCCGCCCGAGGACGTCGTCGCGGTGCTGCGGCGGCTGCTGCGCTCCCCGGTCGCGGTGCTCGACGACCGCGGCGCACCGTTGGCCGGTGAGCTCGCCGAAGCCGGGCGCGTCCGGCTCGGCGAGCCGGTGCCGCAGCGGATCGACCTCGACGACGGGGTGCTGCTCGCGCACCCGGTCCTGCTGCAGCGACCCGCCCTGTGGCTGACCGTCGAGCTGCGGGGCACCGAGGCCGCCCGCGCCGACGTCGTGCCGCCCGCGCTCGCCGTGGCGGCCGGGGTCCTGCAGCGCTGGCTGCTCGCCAACCGCCTCGAGCTGGAACGCGACGCGCGCTCGCGCACGGCGTTGCTCGGCGACCTGCTGCGCCTCGACTCCGAGCCCGGCGCCGACCTGCGCCGCCGGGTCGCCGACGCGGGCTGGCGGCTCGGCGGCTGGCACGTCGGGCTGCACATCGGCGTCCCCGCGGCGGTCGACACCGTGGCCCGCACCCAGGAGGTCGTGCGGGCGCTACGGGCCGAGGACGTCGAGGCGGTGGTGGTCGAGCACGGTGACGGCTGGACCGGCTGGGTCACGTTCGACCAGGAGCCGACCGCGGAGCGGGTGCGGTCGCTGGCGAGCCGGTTGCAGGCCGCCCACCGGGCGCTGCGGCTCGGGGCGCACATGGGGGTGGGGCGGCCGCACCCGCGTCCGGACGGCCTGGCCGCGACGGTCGCCGAGGCGAGTGACGCGTCGCGGCTGGCCGCGACCCGCCCGGAGACCGGGCACTTCCTGCACGTCGACCAGCTCGGCATGGCCCAGCTGCTGCTGGAGTGGACCCGCACGGACACGTTCGAACCCGCGGCCCGCGCGCTGGTCGCGCCCTTGAAGGACGCGCCGGGAGACCTGGTGCGGACGCTCGCGTCCTATTTGGACGCCGAATCGTCGATCGCGGAGACGGCGACGGTCCTCGGCGTGCACCGCAACACCGTGGCGGCCCGGATCGCGCGGATCGAGCAGCTGCTGGGCGTGGACCTGTCCCGCCCGGACGAGCGGCTGGCGCTGCACCTGGCCTCGCGCGCGGTGATCCTGTCCGGCCCGTGACCGGCGGGGCGCCTTCCGGCGCCCCCGCCGGGTGGGGCTAGCCGTCGTCCCCGCCGCCGGTGACGTTGCCGATGCTGGCCGGCACGCCCTTGATCAGGTCGACGACGGTCTTGCCGGCCAGGCCGGACTTGCCGAACCACGGGTCGGTCATGACCTTGATCGCCGACTCGAACTTCTCGGCGCCCTCCTTGCCGAAGACCTTGCCCAGCTCGTGCACGGAGAAGTTGCTGATCTCGTCGAACTTCTGCATGATCTCCGGCGTCACACCGTCCATCTTGGACAGTTTGTCCCGGATGACGTTGGTCATCTGGTCGGTGAACGGCTTGTGCGGCGTCGGCGCCGGGGTGGCCGCCGGGTCGGGCGTGGCCGACGACGGTGCCGGGTCCGGCTTGGGCGGCGCGGGATCCGGCTTGGGCGGCGCCGGGTCCGGGGTGGTCGACGACGAGGACGGCGTGGTGTCGGGCTTCGGCGGTGCGGGTTCGGGTTTCGGTGTTGCAGGTGGTGGTGGTGGTGGTGTCGGGTCCGGGGTGGCGGAAGACGGTGCCGGGTCCGGCTTCGGCGGCGCGGGTTCGGGTTTCGGCGCTGCCGGAGGTGGTGTGGGTGTCGGGTCCGGGGTGGCGGAAGACGGTGTGGTGTCGGGCTTTGGCGGTGCGGGTTCGGGTTTCGGTGTTGCCGGTGGCGGTGTGGGTGTCGGGTCCGGGGTGGCCGAGGACGGTGTGGTGTCGGGCTTGGGCGGCGCCGGGTCGGGTTTCGGCGGTGCCGGCGTCGGGTCCGGGGTCGCCGAAGACGGCGTCGTGTCCGGCTTGGGCGGTGCCGGGTCGGGCTTCGGCGGTGCCGGTGTCGGGTCCGGGGTGGCCGAGGACGGTGTGGTGTCCGGCTTCGGCGTGGTCGGCGCGGGGTCGGGCTTGGGCGCGGCCGGCGGGGGTGTCGTGCTGCTGTCGCCCGGTTTCGGCGGGGCCGGCGTCGCGTCCGGCTTCGGCAGCGGTGTCGCGGGCGGCTTCGGGGCAGGCGTCGGCGTCAGGCTGCTGGCCGGGGGCTTCGCCCCGGCCAGCTCGTCGCCCGCCTTGCCCATCTTCGCCAGCGCCGCCACCAGGTCGCCCAGCTTCTTGGCCAGCTCGATGAGCTTGGTGCCGATCTTGCCCAGCGCCGTGGCCACCGTGCCGATCGTCGTGCCGACGAAGATCGCGATCGACGCGCCGAACGTCACCGGGGCCAGCGCCGCCGCGATCAGGGCACCCTTGACGATCGTCGCCAGGAGCATCGCGATCAGGTCGCGGAAGATGCCGCGGAACGCGCCGACGATGCCGCCGGCGATCTTCATGTTCTTGCCGGCCTGGTCCAGGTACCAGCCGAGCGAGCTCAGCTGCTCGGTGACCGCGTCCATGTCCTTCTTGAACGCGTCGGCCGCCTTGCCGGACCAGTCCTTCAGCAGCGTGTCGAGCGCCGTCTGGTGGTCCTGCGACCACTGTTCCAGCTTCTTCTTCTCGGCCGTGAGCGCCTCGCTGGCCGCCGCGATGCCGATCGGGTCGCCCATCAGGATGTCCAGCGGCCACCGCAGGATCGTGATGTGCTCGATGAGCCAGCCGATCCCGGCGGTCAGCAGGCTGCCGATCGGGTCCAGCACGAGACCGATGGTCTCCAGCGCCATGCCCGCCGAGCCGATGCCGATCGCGACCTTGTCGTTGTCCTTGACGGCCTTGTCCAGGCCCACCGCGGCCTCGAAGAACCCGGCCCCGGCGGACGCGTTGTCGCTGTTGAAGAGCTCGCCGCCGTGGAGGCTGACGTCCTTGCTCTGGTAGTCGTCGGCCACTATTCGAACCTCACGATCGAGTCGACGGCGTCGTCTTCGCCCGCCTTGTAGCGCTTCGCCGCCTCCGCGACCTTGTCGGCGAACTCGCCGATGGTCTTCGCGTAGTCCCCGAACTGGTGGTGGGCCTTGTCGGTCCACGTGCTCGCGCCCGCGGCCATCAGCTGGCACGCCGGGTTGATGCCGAACATGCCGGGGTCGCAGGTCATGCCACCGACCAGGTCCGCGGTGCTCTTGAGGTTGCTCTCGAGTTCGTCGAGGTGCTGGCCGAACTTCGCCAGCGGCTCGGAGTCGACCCGGAAGCCGCCGCCGCTCACCAGGGGTTCGATTCGTCGTCGAGGGTGTCGTCGGCCGCGGGACGGCGACGCGGGGCAGGCCCGGCGGGCGGCGGCCCCGGCGGCCGCGGCGGTGCCGGCGGCGGGGTCGCGGCGGGCGGCGGGGTCCGTTCGGGCTCGGCGTTCTCCGGCGCGGCGAAGTCCCCGTCCGGCGGCGGGTCCGGCGGCAGGAAGGACCGGACCATGTCGGTGGATTCACTGTCGCCGTTGATGGTGGCGAAGGAGTCGGCGACGCTGCGGGCGGTCTGGCGCTGCGCGTCCCGCACCGCGCCCATGATCGCCGCGGTCAACC
>NZ_JBICSQ010000019.1:0-127324 GCF_043197175.1 Amycolatopsis sp. NPDC049252 | reverse complement strand
CACGGTACGACCCGGTCGCTTCGGCGGCCGCCGAAGCGACCGGGTCGTACCGTGGGGACATGGAGACGATCGCGCTGGCGGAGGTGGCCGCGGTGCTCGCCGACCCGAGCCGCGCCACCATGTGCCTGGTCCTGCTGGACGGGCGGGCGTGGACGGTCGGTGAGCTGGCCAAGGCGGCCGGGATCGCGCTGTCGACGGCGAGTGAGCACGTCACCCGGCTGGTCGACGCGGGGTTCGTCGCGCGGGTGAAGCAGGGGCGGGCGAGCTACGTCCGGATCGCCGACCCGCGCGTGGCCGAGCTGATCGAGCACCTGGCCCAGCACGCCGAGCACCGGCCGGTGACCGGGCTGAAGTCGACGGTGCGGGTGCGGCGGCTCGGGTTCGCCCGCACCTGTTACGACCACCTGGCGGGCGTCGTCGGCGTCGCGCTGCGTGACGGCATGCTGGCCGAGGGGCTGGTCAGCGCGGACGCCGGGCTGGCGCTGACCGACCGGGGCCACGCGGTGCTCGACGAGCTGGGCGTACCGCGGCCGGACGGGCGGCGGGCGCTGCTGCGCGACTGTCTGGATTGGACGGAGCGGCGGGACCACCTCGCCGGGGCATTGCCCGCGGCGCTGCTCGACCGGGCCGTCGACGCCGGCTGGGTCGCCGCCGAGGGCAACCGCGCCGTGAAGGTGCTGCCCGCGGCCGGGAAGCCGTTCGCGGCCCTCGGTGTCGATCTCGCCGCGTTGCAGCCTTAACACACCGGGTGTCCGACTCGTCCCAGTGGTACACAAACGAGTTAATCCGGCCGCTTCACTATTCTGAGGGCCCCACGGCACTCGGGAGGGAGGCGGCATGGACCAGCTTCCCGTGCTGCTCGGCGTCGGCGGTGTCGTCCTGCTCGCCTCCGTGCTCGCCGTGCGCGTCTCGATCCGGCTCGGCCTGCCCTCGCTGCTGCTCTACCTCGGCATCGGCGTCGTGCTGGGGGAAGCCGGCTTCGGCATCCGCTTCGACAACCCCGGCCTGACCCAGTCGCTCGGCCTCGCCGCGCTCGTCATGATCCTCGCCGAAGGCGGGCTGACGACCCGGTGGTCGGCGGTGAAACCCTCGCTGGGCATCGGAATCGTACTGTCCACAGTGGCCGTGGTGGTGAGCATCGCGGTCACCGGCGCGGCCCTGCACTGGCTGCTGGGCCTCGACTGGCGGCTCGCGCTGCTGTGGGGCGCGGTCCTCTCGTCGACCGACGCGGCGGCGGTGTTCTCGGTGCTGCGCACGGCCGGGATCGGCAAGCGCCTGGTCGGCGCGCTGGAGCTGGAGTCCGGCATCAACGACGCGCCGGCCTACATCGCCGTCGTGGTGCTGGCCGAGGGCACCACAGTGGACTGGACGCTGCCGTTCCTGGCGGTCTACGAGCTGGCGGCGGGCCTGGCGATCGGGCTGGCGTTCGGCTGGCTCGGCGGGATCGCGCTGCGGCGGGCCGCGCTCCCGGCGACCGGCCTGTACCCGCTGGCCACGGTCGCGGTGTGCGTCGTCGCGTACTCGTCCGGGCAGCTGCTGCACGCGTCGGGCCTGCTCGCCACGTACGTCGCGGCGCTGGTGCTGGGCAACTCGCGGCTGCCGCACCGCTCGGACACGCTGTCGTTCGCCGAAGGCCTGGGCTGGCTGGCGCAGATCGGGCTGTTCGTGCTGCTCGGGCTGTTCGCCTCGCCGAGCCGGCTGCTCGAGACGCTGGTGCCGGGACTGGTCGCGGGTGCGGTCGTGCTGCTGCTGGCGCGGCCGATCTCCGTGGTGCTGTCGATGCTGCCGTTCCGGCTGCCCTGGCGGGAACAGGCGTTCCTGTCGTGGGCCGGCCTGCGCGGCGCGGTGCCGATCGTGCTCGCGATGATCCCGCTGTCGGAGGGCCTGCCCGGTGCTCAGCGCCTGGTCGACGCGGTGTTCGTGCTGGTCATCGTGCTGACGCTGCTCCAGGGCGCGACCCTCGGCCCGCTCGCGCGCTGGCTCGGGCTGTCGAAGAAGTCCGAGGCGTACGAGATCGACGTCGACTCCGCGCCGCTGGACGAACTGGGCGCCGAGCTGCTGCAGGTCCGCATCCAGCCGGGCTCGAAGCTGCACGGCGTCTACCTGTCCGAGCTGCGACTGCCGGTGGGGGCGACGGTCAGCCTGGTCGTCCGCGAGGGCGCGGGCTTCACCCCGCAGAAGACCAGCCGACTGCAGGAGCACGACCAGCTCCTGGTGGTCACGACGGCCACGGTCCGCGACGACGTCGAGCGCCGGCTGCGCGCGGTGGACCGCGCCGGGCGCCTGGCCCGCTGGCGCGGCGAGTCGGGCATCTGACCGGGGGCCCTTCGTCCGTGGCGACCGGCGTTGTCCGGTGCTTGTCCGATCTCCGCGCCTACCTGGTGATCTTTTCCCGCAAGGGTGAATGACTCTCACCAAGATCTTCCCGCGTTCCTCCTTTTGGCTTACTCTGCGCTCCATTCGTTAGCTCGAATGGGTGAGCAGAGAGCCAAAGGAGTACGCAGGGTGATCACACTTCACGTGCGCGCAGCCGGTCTAGTCGCGGCGGCCGTCCTGGGGCTCGGGCTCGCCGCCGTCCCGGACGCGGCCGCCGAGGTGGGGCCGTTTCCGGTGCTGGCGCTGCCGTTCAAGGCCGGTCAGCAGGTGTACTCGGCCGGCATCCACTCCGACGACGGCAGCACCGGCGTGAAGAACGCCCTCGACCTGAGCCCGGCCGACAAGACCGTGCGGGCGCCGCTGGCCGGCACGGTCCACCTGCAGCACTGCGCGGGCGGCGACTGGGTGACCATCGACCACGCCGGTGGCTGGCGCACCGGGTACTACCACATGGAGGGCATCAAGGTCACCGACGGTGAGCAGGTCGAGGCCGGCGACGTGCTCGGCTCGACCGGCAACGCCCTGCCGTGCGGCGGCAGCAGCACCGGCGCGCACGTGCACTTCACGCTCTGGACACTGCCGGACGCGGCCGCCGAGAACTGGAACGGCCTCGCCTACAGCCAGGTCTCGACGACGGTCGCGGCGGCGCACGGCGAGCCGATCGACGGGAAGACGTTGGGCGGCTGGCTTTTCACCGCGGGTGCGGACCAGTACACCGGCACCGCGACGCACCTTTCCGACCGCATGGTGACGCAGCTGCCGGGTCACTTCCGCGCGAAGCTCTGACCCTTCTCGGATCTTGCCGGGCTTGTGAGCGGCGTCTCAGAATGTGAGGAGGGGTCTGGCAGCCACGCCGATTCTCGGTTACCTTTTGTGTCAGGTCATGAGTGCCAGCGTCAAGCCCCGGCTTGCTGGCCGGCAACCCTCCTTCCGCGGTGGGGTGCCCCGGGTGAGGACCGGGCCGGTCGCGCCGTGCGACGGGCAAGCGCGGGCCCCTCGCCGGGGGTCCCCCGGATCGCCGAGGAGGCACCGATGACTCTCGCCATCGACCGCACCAGCACCCCCGAAACCCTTGCGCCGCAAGCCGTTCCGACGGTGGCGGGTGCCTCGCTGCGGGTGCCGCTCGTCACCGGCGGCGACATCGGTTACGCCAACCTCGACCACGCGGCGAGCGCGCCGTGTCTCGACGCCGTGCGCTCGGCCGTCGACGAGTTCCTGCCCTGGTACGCCAGCGTCCACCGCGGCGCGGGCTTCGCGTCGCAGGTCTCGACGAAGCTCTACGAGCGCACCCGCGACACCCTGCGCCGGTTCGTCGGCGCGCGGAAGACCGACACGGTCGTGTTCACCCGCAACACCACCGATTCCTTCAACCTGCTCGCCCGCAGCCTCCCGCCGCGCACCTCGGTGGTCGTGTTCGACACCGAGCACCACGCCGCGCTGCTTCCGTGGCCGGGCCCGAACGTCCGGCGCCTGCCGACCCCGCGGACCCGGCTCGCCGCGGTGTCCGCTGTGGACGAAGCGCTCGCGGAATCCCCGCAGGGACCCCGGCTGGTCGTCGTCACCGGCGCGTCCAACGTGACCGGCGAGCTGCTCCCGGTGGCGGAAATCGCGGCGGTGGCCCGGAAGCACGGCGCCCGGATCGCCCTCGACGCCGCCCAGCTCGCACCGCACCGCCGGGTTTCCCTGCGGGACCTGGACGTCGACTACGTCGCGCTGTCCGGCCACAAGCTGTACGCGCCCTTCGGGGCGGGTGCGCTGATCGGCCGCGCCGACTGGCTGCGCGCCGCCCGCCCGTACCTCGCCGGCGGCGGCGCGACCAAGCTCGTCACGGAGGACGCCGTCGTCTGGAACACCGGCCCCGAGCGCCACGAAGCCGGTTCCCCCAACACGGTCGGCGTGTACGCGCTCGGCGTCGCCTGCGAAACCCTGAGCCGGAACTGGGACGCCGTCGAAGCGCACGAGCAGGCGCTGCTCACCCGGCTGCGCAAAGGGCTCGAGAGCGTCCCGGGCTGCGCCGAGCTGCGGCTGTTCGACGCGCCGGTCGACCGCGTCGGCACGGTCAGCTTCGTCGTCGACGGCTTCGACCCGGGCTGGCTCGCGGCGGTTCTCTCGGCGGAGTACGGCATCGGCGTCCGCGACGGCGCCTTCTGCGCCCACATCGCGGCCCGGCGCCTGATCGCCGTCACCGGCGGCGAAGGCCGGCAGGCGGTCCGCGTCAGCCTCGGCCTGGGCAGCACCGAGGAGCACGTCGACCGCGTGCTGCTGGCCCTGCGCCAGATCGTCGCCCGCGGCGCCCGCTGGGAGTACACCAAGGCGGACGGCCGCTGGGCCCCCGTCGGCGACCCGCGGGAGCTGCCGCCGTTCTGCTGAGCGTTAACCTGGGCCGATGGGGAGGCACTGGGTTCCGTTGGCGTTGCTGGGTTTCGCAGAGCTGGTCCTGGTCACGGTCGAGCTGTTCGAGCGCTCGGCCGTGGCCGCGGAACTTTCGGAGCACCTGCCGGCAGCGGGGCGGTACTACGAGGGCCTGTTCGGCTTCCGGATCGAAGGGTCCGGGCGCACCCAGTTCCTCAGCGCCGCCGACATGGCCCGGGCGTACAGCGGGGGCACCGGTCCGGCGTGGCAGATCCTGCTCATGGCCGCGTTCCTCGCGGTCGTGGGCTGGTACGCCGTCACCCGGCGGCTGAGCGCGAAGCCCGCGGTGGCGATCGCGGCCGGCGTGCTCGTCGGCGTGCCGCTGGCAGACCTGATGCTGTTCAGCGAGTTCGACTGGGACGCCGCCACCCGCGGTCCGCTGCTCGTGACGCTCGGGCTCGCCCTGGTCGCCTGGTACGAACGCAGCCCGCTGGTGCTCGTGGTGGCCCTGGTCGCCGGGGTGGTGGCCGTCGCGATCGCGGATCTGCCGGGCGCGCTGATCTCCGCGACCCTGCTCGTGGCCGGGGCGTTCGCCGCTATCCTGCCCGGATGGGGAGTGCGCGAAGGTCCTGGTTCCCGTTGGCGGCGCTGGGGTTCGCCCAGCTGATCATGGTGCTGGCCGAGCTGCCCGGCGAAAGCCTCGCCGGCACCGGCGAGTTCACGAACCTGCGCGGCTACACCCTCACCCAGGAGCTTTCGGGCCTCGGCTCCGGCGAACTCAGCGGCGCGACCTTCCCGCCCGGTTACGACCACCTGGCCGAGGTCACCGCGGTGGACACGGTGCCCCCGGCCACGCTCGGCTGGCTCGTCGGCCTTGCCTGCGTCGTGCTCGCCGTCGCGGGCTGGTACTGGCTGAGCCTGCGCCGCGCCGGGACGCCGCCGCGCACCGGCCGCTTCGTGCTCACCGCGCTGGGCGCCCTGGCCGCCGTCCCGCTGCTCGACCTGGTCGGGGCCCTGCAGCTGCGGATCCCCGGCGACGTGCGCGGTCCCCTGCTGGCGACGTTGGGGCTCCTGCTGCTGGCCGGGTACGAGCGCAGCTGGCTCGTGCTGGCCGTCACCGGGGTGTTCGCGCTGGTCACGGTGGTCTTCCTGCCGCCGGTGGCCGGGGCGCTGTGCGCGGCGGGTGTGCTGTTCGCCGGCGCGTTCGCGGTCCTCCTGCGGCGTCCCCGCGGCACTGCCGCCGACGCGGTCTGACCAGGCGTGGACAATGGAGCGGTGAGCACCGAGCCCAGCCACTCCGAACCCGACACCGACGCCGCCGCCGAGGCGGTGCCCGAGCCCGTGCCGGAGACGCCGGAGACCCCGGCGAAGCAGCTGCCGAAGCGCCGCGTGGGCTGGGTGTTCGCCGTCGCGGTCGTGTTCTGGGCGATCGACCTGGTGACGAAGAACCTGGTCGCCGCCAACCTCGAGGGCAAGGAGCCGGTCCGGATCCTCGGCGGGCTGATCTACCTGCAGGTGATCCGCAACCCGGGTGCCGCGTTCTCGATGGCCACCGGCATGACGTGGGTGCTGGCGCTGGTCGCGCTCGCCGTCGTCATCGCGATCATCTGGCTGTCGCGGCGGCTGCGCTCGATCGGCTGGGCGATCGGCCTCGGCCTGGTGCTGGCCGGGGCCCTGGGCAACCTCACCGACCGGATCTTCCGCGCGCCCGGCGGGCTGCAGGGCCACGTCGTCGACTTCATCTCGGCGTTCGCCCCCAACGGCAAGGGCTTCGCGATCTTCAACATCGCCGACTCGGCGATCTGCGTCGGCGGCGCGCTGATCGTGCTGCTGTCCCTGCTGGGCAAGGACTACGACGGCACGTCGACCAAGGACAAGACCAAGGACAAGAAGATGGCCGAGCCGGAGCAGGGGGAGCAGGCGTGAGCTCGCGGATGCTCCCGGTGCCCGACGGGCTCGACGGGATGCGGGTCGACGCCGGCCTCGCCAAGATGCTCGGGCTGTCCCGCACGGTGGTCGCGGAACTCGCCGAATCCGGGGACGTGCTGCTGGACGGCCGTCCGGCCGGCAAGTCGGACCGGCTGGCCGCAGGTGGTCTGCTGGAGGTCACGCTCCCCGAGCCGGCGAACCCGGTCGAGATCGTCGCCGAGCCGGTCGAAGGCATGCAGATCCTGCACGACGACGACGACATCGTCGTGATCTCCAAGCCGGTCGGCGTCGCCGTGCACCCGAGCCCGGGCTGGACCGGCCCGACGGTGGTCGGCGGCCTCGCCGCGGCCGGCCTGCGCATCGCGACGTCGGGGGCGGCCGAGCGCCAGGGTGTGGTGCACCGGCTCGACGCGGGCACCACCGGCGTCATGGTGGTGGCCAAGAGCGAGCACGCGTACACCGTGCTGAAGCGCGCGTTCAAGGAACGCACGGTCGACAAGGGCTACCACGCGATCGTCCAGGGCCACCCGGACCCGACCCGCGGCACGATCGACGCGCCGATCGACCGGCACCCCCGCCACGACTACAAGTTCGCGGTGGTCCAGGGCGGCCGCCCGAGCGTGACGCACTACGAGGTCGTCGAGGCGTTCCGCGCGGCGTCGCTGGCGCACATCAAGCTCGAAACCGGGCGGACGCACCAGATCCGCGTCCACTTCTCGGCTCTGAAGCACCCGTGCGTCGGCGACCTGACCTACGGCGCGGACCCGGTGCTGGCCCGCAAGCTCGGGCTGAACCGGCAGTGGCTGCACGCCAAGACGCTGGGGTTCGCGCACCCGGCGGACGGCCGGTGGGTCCAGTTCGAGTCGGAGTACCCGGACGACCTGGCGAACGCGCTGAAACTCCTGCAGGACGAGAGCTATTAATCCTCGATCGACCAGGTCAGCGTGCGCTCGTCGGGTTCGGGACGAGGGCTCCAGCGGACCGAGACCACACGGGTGGTGTCCGGCAGCACGTAAACCGTGTGGCCGCCCAGGGTTTCGCCGGGCTTGACGCCGATCTTGTGCGGCGGCCGCGAGGTCAGCGACACCGGGGCCTTGCCGACCGCCTGGCCGTCGGCGGTGAGCAGCTCGAGGTAGTTGTCCGGCAGGGACGCGAACGGGATCGCGCCGCGGTTGGTGATCTCCGTGTGCACGACCACCGAGCGTTCGCCCTCTTCCAGGCGGTAGCCGGCCGCGCCGAACAGGAAGTCCGCCGGGTCCTGGACCTCGAGCAGCTGCACCGTCAGCTGCTCGCCCTCCAGGCCCTGGGTCTCCATGACCTCGCCGAGCCGGCCCTTCTTGCCGCCGGGGGCACCCCCGGCGCGCGCGGGTTCGTCACCGCGGGCCCAGGACGCCGTCTGGGGCACGCCCCACGTGCTCACCACGGGGTCGGGCCGCGGCGGGGCGAACTGCGGCCGGGGCGGCGGACCGGGATAGCGCCCGGACGGCGTGCCCTGGACGTTGTACGGCCCTGACGGTGCGCCTTGGACGTTGTACGGGCCGGAGGGCGCACCCTGCACGTTGTACGGCCCCGAAGGCCCACCCTGGACGTGCTGCGGCTGCGGCATCTGCGGCATCTGTGGCACCGGCTGCGACGGCGGGGCCTGCGCCGGGAACTGCTGCGAGCCGGGGGGCCGGTTCGCCCACGACGGCGGCGAGCCCGCGATGGCCGCGCGCAGCCCGTTCGGGTCACTTTCCACGCCGACCAGCAGGGGCAGCCCGCTGCCGGACAACGCCACCAGCCGGTAAGCGACTTCGCGGGGATCCATGCCGACCTTGGCCGCGAGCTCGTGCACGGCCGCCTTGCCCAGCTCGGCGAGCGCGGCGAGCAGGCGGGTATCCACGGGATCGGTCACAGCCACTCGGTGCACGCTACCGCCTCGCCGATCGGCCCGCGCCGAAGCCCGTCCGCCCCGGCGAACTGACGCGCGTTCCTGTCGGTGATCTCCGTTAGGGTCGCGAACGAGCACACCATCGAAGCTGGGGGTCCTGCCATGACCGCGGTCACCGAACTCGCCGACGAGTTCGTCGAAGCCCTGTTCGCCGCCGATCCGCTGACGCCCGCGCTGCTGGGCGACCGCCCGGCCGAGCCGGGGCTGCCGGACGTCACGGCCGCCGCCGAACAGGCCTTCCGCGCCCGGCTCACGGAGTTCGCCGAGCGGGCCCGCGCGCTGGACCCGGCCGGGCTGTCGGCCGAGGACCGCGTCACCCGCGAGGTCCTGATCACCTCGGCGGCCGACCGGATCGCGGGCATCGACTCCCGGCTGACCGAGTTCACCGTGACCGACATCTTCACCGGCCCGGCGGCCATGCTGCTCACCGCGCTGCCGATGACCACGGTGACCGCGGGCGAAACGGCCGAGGCCCAGCTCGGGCGGCTCGCCGCCGTCCCGGAGTTCCTGCGCCAGGCCGCGCAGCGCCACACCGAAGGCATCGCCGGCGGCCTCACCCCGGTCGCCCGCCTGGTCGAGGCCGCGATCGCGCACCTCGACCGCTACCTCGCCGACCCGGCCGCCGACCCGCTGCGCCGCCAGCCCGCGCCGGACGACGAGTTCGCGCGGCGCCGCGACGAACTGCTCGCGAACGTCGTCCGCCCGGCCTTCGCCGAGTACCGCGAATTCCTCGCCACCGAGGTGGCGCCGCACGGGCGTCCCGACGACCGGCCCGGCCTGTCCTGGCTGCCCGGCGGCGAGGAGACCTACGCCCGGCAGGCCCGGCTGCACACCACCACCGACCGCACCCCGGCGCAGCTGCACCAGACTGGTCTCGACGTCATCGCCTCGCTCGCCGCGGAGTACCGCGAGCTGGGCGCCAAGGTGTTCGGCACCGAAGACCTCGCCGAGATCTTCGAGCACCTGCGCACCGATCCCGCGCTGCGCTGGACCAGTGGCGAAGAGCTGCTGGAGTCCGCCCGCGCGGCCATCGCCAGGGCCGACGCCGAGGCGCCGAAGTGGTTCGGCCGGATCCCGCCGCAGCCGTGGGCGGTCGAGCCGGTCCCGGAGGAGGCCGCGCCCGGCGCGCCCATCGCGTACTACATGCGCCCGGCCACCGACGGCTCCCGGCCGGGCATCTACTTCGCGAACACCTACGAGGCCACCGAGCGCTTCCGGCACGCGGCCGAGTCGACGGCGTTCCACGAGGCCGTGCCCGGTCACCACTTCCAGCTCAGCACCGCCCTCGGCCTGACCGACCTGCCGCTGCTGCGCCGCATCGGCGACTTCACCGCCTACACCGAAGGCTGGGGCCTCTACAGCGAGCGGCTCGCCGAGGAGATGGGCCTCTACTCCGACGACGTGGCCCGCCTCGGCATGCTCACCGGCGACTCGCTGCGCGCGGGCCGGCTGGTCGTGGACACCGGCCTGCACGCGCTGGGCTGGAGCCGGCAGCAGGCGATCGACTACCTGGTCGGGCACACGCCGATGGCGCGCGTCGAGATCGAGGCCGAGGTCGACCGGTACATCGCGTGGCCGGCCCAGGCCCTGGCGTACATGGTGGGGCGGCTGGAGATCCAGCGCGTCCGGGCGGACGCCGAGCGGCGGCTGGGCACCCGGTTCGACATCCGCGCGTTCCACGACGTCGTGCTCGCCGGCGGCGCGCTGCCGCTGTCGGTGCTCGCCTCGGTCGTCGACGAATGGGTGGCCGGGCACGGCGACACCGTCGACGGCTTGGCCGCGGAGCTCGTCGAGCTGACCTTCGAGCACGACCCGCTGGCGCCGTCGATCCTCGGCCTGCCCGGGGACCACGACCGGCTCGCCGATCAGACCAGGGCGGGCCAGGAGCGCATCCGCACCGCGTACACCGAACTCGCCGCGCGCGCCCGGGCCCTCCCGGCCGGCGCGCTGACCCCGGAAGAGAGCGTGACGCGCGAGGTCGTGATCGCCGCCGCCGAGGTCGAGGCCGATCGGCTCGCGTCGCGGATGACCGACATCGCGGTCAGCACCGGGTTCACCTCGCCCGCGCTGGGCCTGCTCATGCAGCTGCCCTTCTACCAGCTGGACGACGAGAAGAAGGCCCGCGGCTACCTGGCCCGGCTCGCCGCGATCGAGCCGTTCCTCGCCGCGCTGACCGAGCGGCAGCGCGAAAGCCTCGCCGACGGGCTGGTGCCGCCGGCCCACCTCGTCCGCGTCGGCGTCGAGTACGTCGAGCGCTACCTCGGCGCGCCGGACGCCGACCCGCTGAAGGTGGCCACGACGGCGGACGTCGAGGGGTTCGAGGCGGAGCGCGACCGGCTGCTCGCCGAGGTCGTCCACCCGGCGTACGCGCGCTACCGCGACTTCCTGCGCACCGAGGTCGAGCCGGTGGGACGGCCCGACACCGAGCCGGGGATCGGGCACGTGCCGGGCGGCGCCGAGCGGTACGCCGCGATGATCCGCGCGGAGACGACCACCGAGCGCACGGCGCGGGACCTGCACGACACCGGGCTGGCGATCATCGAGGAGCTCGCCGGGGAGTACCGCGAACTCGGCGGGAAGGTGTTCGGCACCACCGATCTCGCGGAGATCTTCGAGCGCCTGCGCACCGACCCGGCCCTGCGCTGGCGTGACGGCGAGGAGCTGCTGAGCGCCGCACGGGACGCGATCGCGCGCGCGGAAGCCGTGGCGCCGCAGTGGTTCTCCCGCATCCCGGCGGAGAAGTGCGTGGTCGCGCCGGTGCCGGAAGCCGACGCCGCCAGCGGCACGATCGCCTACTACCTCCAGCCGTCGCTCGACGGGTCCCGCCCGGGCACCTACTACGCGAACACCTACGAAGCGGACCAGCGCCCGCGGTTCACCAGCGAGGCGATCGCGTTCCACGAAGCCGTGCCGGGACACCACTTCCAGCTGAGCCTGGCCCAGGAGCTGCAGGACCTGCCGCTGCTGCGGCGGATCGGCATGTTCAACGCCTACGCCGAAGGCTGGGGGCTCTACACCGAGCGGCTCGCCGACGAGATGGGCCTGTACTCCGACGACGTGTCGCGCTTCGGCATGCTGACGCAGGATTCGATGCGCGCCGGGCGGCTGGTCGTGGACACCGGTTTGCACGCGTTCGGGTGGAGCCGGCAGCAGGCGATCGACTACCTGGTCGAGCACACGCCGATGGCGCGCCTCGAGATCGAAGCCGAGGTCGACCGCTACACCGCCTGGCCGGGCCAGGCGCTGGGCTACATGGTGGGGCGGCTGGAGATCCAGCGGCTGCGCGCGGAAGCCGAGCAGGCGCTGGGCGAGGCGTTCGACATCCGCGGGTTCCACGAGGTCGTGCTCGGCCACGGCATGCTGCCGCTGACGGCGCTCGCCAAGGTCGTCTCGGACTGGGTGGCGGGCCGCGCCGGGGACACCCCGGACAGCCTCGCCGACGAACTGGTGGCGGTGAACTTCGAGCGGGAACCGCTGTACCCGTCGGTGTTCGGTCTGCCCGGCGACCCCGCCAAGCTCGGCGATCCCCGCGCCGAGGCCCTGGCGGGGTTCCGCGCCCGGTACGCGGAGATCGCCGCGCGCGCCGAGGCGCTCGACCCCGCAGGCCTGCCGGCCGCCGCGCGGATCACCCGGGACGTCGTGATCTCCCAGGCGAACACCGAGATCGACCTGCTCGACTCCCGCCGCTCCGACATCGCGGTCAGCGACGGGCTCGACGCACCCGCGCTGTCCCTGCTGATGTACCTGCCGCAGACGGTGCTGGACGACGAGCCGAAGGTCCGCGGCTACCTGACCCGGCTGGCGGGGCTCGGCGACCTCCTCGACGCGATCACGGTACGGCAGCGCGCGGCCGTGGCCGAGGGGCTCGTCCCGCCGGAGTTCCTGGTGCGCATCGGCATCGGCTACGTCGAGCGTTATCTCGGCGCGCCGGAGAAGGACCCGCTGAAGGTGACGCCGTCATACGCGCTCGAAGGCTTCGAGGCCGAGCGCGACCGGCTGCTCGCCGAGGTCGTCCGCCCGGCGTACGAGCGTTATCGCGCGTTCCTGGCCGAGGAGGTCGCGCCGGTGGCGCGGCCCGAGACGTCACCCGGGATCGGGCAGCTGCCCGGCGGTGCCGAGCGGTACGCGGCGCTGATCCGCGCGGAGACGACCACCGAGCGCACGGCGCAGGACCTGCACGACACGGGCCTGGAGATCCTCGGGAAGCTTGCCGACGAATACCGCGAGCTGGGCGGGAAACTGTTCGGCACCACCGATCTCGCGGAGATCTTCGACCGGATCCGGACCGACCCGGCGCTGCGCTGGCGTGACGGCGAGGAGCTGCTGGAGGCCGCGCGCACGGCCATCACGCGCGCGGAAGCCGTGGCGCCGCAGTGGTTCTCGCGGGTCCCGGCGCAGCAGTGCGGCGTGGCGCCGGTGCCGGAGGCGGAGGCGACGAGCGGCACGATCGCGTACTACCTGCAGCCGTCGCTCGACGGGACCCGGCCGGGCGTCTACTACGCCAACACGCACGAGGCCGAGAAGCGCCCGCGGTTCACCAGCGAGGCCGTCGCGTTCCACGAAGCCGTGCCGGGGCACCACTTCCAGCTGTGCCTCGCGCAGGAGCTCACCGGGCTGCCACTGCTGCGGATCATCGCGCACGTCAACGCCTACGCCGAGGGCTGGGGCCTGTATGCCGAGCGGCTGGCCGACGAAATGGGGCTGTACTCCGACGACGTCTCGCGGCTGGGCATGCTGACCCAGGATTCGATGCGCGCGGGCCGGCTCGTCGTCGACACCGGGCTGCACGCGCTGGGCTGGAGCCGGCAGCAGGCCGTCGACTACCTGGTCGAGCACACGCCGATGGCGCGGCTCGAGATCGAGGCGGAGATCGACCGCTACGCCGCGAACCCGGGCCAGGCGCTCGGGTACATGGTGGGGCGGCTGGAGATCCAGCGGCTGCGGGCCGAGGCGGAGCAGGCGCTGGGCGAGGCGTTCGACATCCGCGAGTTCCACGACGTCGTGCTCGGCAACGGGACGCTCCCGCTGCCGGTGCTCGCCACCGCCGTGACCGACTGGGTGACCGCGCGTTCCGCCCGGGACGCCGCCCGAGACGAGGAGTGACCGTGACCTGGCTCGAACTCGCCGACGACACGCCGTTCGGTCTGGACAACCTGCCCTACGGCGTGTTTTCCGTGGGCGGGGCGCCCGAGCGGCGGGTCGGCGTGCCGGTCGGCGACCGGGTGCTGGACCTGACGTCGGCGGCCGCGGAGACGGCGGCGTCGTTCGCGCCGCTGCTGACCTCCGGCGTGCTGAACCCGCTGCTGGCCGCCGGGCCGGCGACGTGGCGGGAGGTGCGCGAGAGCGTCCGCGAGTGGCTGACGGAGCCGCGGTACGCCGACCAGCTGCGGCCGCACCTGGTGCCGCTGACCGAGGTGACCACGCACCTGGCGATCGAGGTCGCGGACTACGTCGACTTCTACTCCAGCGAGCACCACGCGCTGAACGCGGGCAAGATCTTCCGGCCGGACGCGGTGGAGCTGCCGCCGAACTGGAAGCACCTGCCGATCGGCTACCACGGCCGGGCCGGCACGGTGGTCGCGTCGGGCACCCCGGTCGTCCGCCCGCACGGGCAGCGCAAGCCGCGCAACGCCGACACGCCGTCGTTCGGCCCGTCGCAGCGCCTGGACATCGAGGCGGAGGTGGGGTTCGTCGTCGGCGTACCGTCCACTTTGGGCACCCCGGTGTCCACAGCGGACTTCGCGGCGCACGTGTTCGGCGTCTGCCTGGTCAACGACTGGTCGGCCCGGGACATCCAGGCGTGGGAGTACCAGCCGCTGGGCCCGTTCCTGGCCAAGTCGTTCGCGACGTCGGTCTCGCCGTGGATCGTCCCGCTCGACGCGCTGGAGCACGCCCGCGTCGCCGGCCCGCCGCAGGACCCGGAGCCGTTCGAGTACCTCCGCACGAGCGAGAAGTGGGGGCTGGACCTGGCCATGGAGGTCCGGCTCAACGGCCACCTGGTGTCGAGCCCGCCGTTCGCCACGCAGTACTGGAACGCCGCGCAGCAGCTGGCGCACCTGACGGTCAACGGCGCGAGCCTGCGCACCGGCGACCTGTACGCGTCGGGCACGGTGACCGGTCCGGAGCCGCACCAGCGAGGCTCGCTGCTGGAACTGTCCTGGGGTGGCCGCGAACCGCTCAAGTTCCCCGACGGCTCAACCCGCACCTTCCTGGAGGACGGCGACGAGGTGACCATCAGTGCAACGGCCCCGGGCCCGAACGGAACCCGAATCGGCTTCGGCGACGTCCGAGGCACTGTAGTCCCCAGCTGAACCGCGCCAACTCGTGTGCCGAAACCCGGATTTCGCGAGTTGCGGGGGAGGCCGTGACGATTCTTCGGACCGGGTGTCCGGACTGCGGGGGACACCGGCGGATGAGAGGGTCGGCGCGTGGAACGTGGAGCGGTGAAGGCCGTCGTGAGCAGGCCGTTCCGGCGGGCCGGGGCGACACTGGCGCGGTACCGGGAACGCGACGGTGACCACTACGCCGCGGCGATGACCTTCTTCAGCCTGCTCGCCCTGGTGCCGCTGATCATGGTCGCCGTCTCGGTGGCCGGGTTCGTGCTGGCCGGCGACCGGCTGCTGGCCGCCGAACTCGACCGGGTCATCGCCGCTTCGCTGCCGCCCGAACTGGGCGGGCAGGTCACGAGCGTCGTGCACACCGTCGTCGGGGAACGCGGGCGGATCGGGCTGCTCGCGCTGGCCGTCGCCGTCTACTCGGGCTGGAGCTGGATCAGCAACGTCCGGGACGCCGTCACCGCGATGCTCGGCCAGGAGCGCACCCCGCGCCCGCTGCTGCGTGGCATCGCCGCCGACGTCCTCGCGCTCGCCGGCGTGGGGATCGCCATGGCCGTCTCCTTCGGGCTGGCCTCGCTCACCGGCGCGGCCGGCGCGTGGCTGCTCGACCTGACCGGCCTGGCCGGCGGGTTCGCGCACGTCGTGCTCGTCGCGGGCTCGCTGCTGCTCGGGCTCGCGGCGAACTGGCTGGTCATCGCCTGGTGCCTGGCCCGGCTGCCGCGACGGCCGTTGCCGCTGCGCTCGACGCTGCGCCCGGCCGGGGCCGCCGCCGTCGGGCTCGGCGCGATCCAGCAGGCCGGCGGCCTCTACCTGCACCTGCTGGGACGTTCACCGGCCGTCGCGACGTTCGGCACGCTGGTCGGCGTCCTGCTCTTCGGCTACCTGATCGTGCGCTGGCTGCTCATGGTCACGGTGTGGATCACCGTCCGGGACGACCCGCCGGCCGGCACGCTCGGCGCCGACGTCCGCTACGCCGGGACGACGCTCGGCGCCGGGGCCTCGGCGGAGCTGGTGGTCCGCACGTTGACCGGCCGGTAACATACCCGGCTAAGCGCTTGCTCACCTCAGGAGGACGTTCGATGAAGATCGGGACCGCGGTCAGTTATGCCGGAGGCTTCGCCGAAAGCGTGGCGGACGTCGTCGAGCTGGAGAAGGCCGGTCTCGACGTCGTCTTCGTGCCGGAGGCGTACTCCTTCGACGCGGTCAGCCAGCTCGGGTACCTCGCGGCGAAGACCGAGCGCGTCCAGCTCGCGTCCGGGATCTTCCAGCTCTACACGCGCACGCCGAGCCTGACCGCGATGACCGCGGCCGGGCTCGACTTCGTCTCCGACGGCCGGTTCGTCCTCGGCCTCGGCGCGTCCGGCCCCCAGGTCATCGAGGGCTTCCACGGCGTGAAGTACGACGCGCCGCTGGCCCGCACCCGCGAGATCGTCGAGATCTGCCGCCAGGTGTGGCGCCGCGAACGGGTCGTCCACGAGGGCAAGCACTACACGATCCCGCTGCCGCCGGAGCAGGGCACCGGGCTCGGCAAGCCACTGAAGCTGATCAACCACCCGGTGCGGGAGCGGATTCCGGTGCTGCTGGCGTCGCTCGGGCCCAAGAACGTCGCGCTGACGGCCGAGATCGCCGAGGGCTGGCAGCCGATCTTCTTCCACCCGGAGAAGGCGGCCGACGTCTGGGGCGCGTCCTTGGCCGAGGGCAAGGCGAAGCGCGACCCGGCGCTGGGCGAGCTGGACACCTACGTCACCGTCGCGCTGGCGATCGGCGACGACGTCGAGGCGCTGCTGGACCACGTGCGCCCGGTCGTGGCCCTCTACGTCGGCGGGATGGGCGCGCGGGGCAAGAACTTCTACAACGACCTCGCCTGCCGCTACGGCTACGAGGCCGAGGCGAAGCTGATCCAGGACCTCTACCTCGACGGCAAGAAGGAAGAGGCCGCGGCGGCGGTCCCGCTGGACCTGCTGCGCGCGATCTCCCTCGTCGGCCCGGCCGGCTACGTGAAGGAGCGGCTGGCGGCGTTCGCCGAGGCGGGCGCGACGACGGTGATCGTCAACCCGCTGCAGCCGGGCCGCGAAGGCCGGGTGGCGGCGGTGTCGCAGCTGCGCGAGCTGATCGGCTGACCCTCACGCGGGCACGGCGTAGACGGCGACCCGCGCGTTGCCGAGGCCGGCGTCGTCGAACAGCCCGTCGCTGGTGATCAGGCGCAGTTCGGGGCCGGTGCCCTCGGGCGCGACGAGCGCGCTGTCGGGGGTGTTCGCCGGGGAGACGGCCGTCCGGCGCACGGTGAACCGCGTTTCGCGGCCGGCTGCGTCGCGCACCACGATCAGGGCGCCGGCCTTCAGCTTGTCGAGGTGGGCGAACGCGCCGTTCGCGTAACCGAACCCGGAGTGCCCGGACAGCACCGCGACGCCGGGGCTGCCCGGGGCCGGGCCGTCGGGGAACCAGCCGACGCCGAGCGCGGTGCCGGGCTGCTCGCGGCGGCCGCCGACGTGCCCGAGGTCGACGACGTGCTCGGCCGTCAGCCCGATGGCGGGGATCAGCAGCGCCACCGGCGGGGCGCCGGCGGTCCCGGGGCCGGCTTGGCCACCCGCGGCACCCGAGGGGACCGCGGTGACCGGCGCGAGCACGAAGGTGACGCCGACGAGCACGCCGGCCAGCCCGGCCACCACCGCGAGCACGGCACCGGCCGGCCGCACGAGCTGGGATCGCCGCTCGGGTCGCTTGGTCACTTCCGCCTGCTCCACACCGTTCCGATGTCTCAAGAGTCGGATTAGGCTGAGTGGCGTTACCGAATCGTGTCCAGCAGTGGCGAGGTTCACTCGATCGGGTTATCGGTCTGTGATCTGCGCGTCAGAAAGGCACGCCCGGAGGGGGTAAACCCGCAAATCAGCGGCAAACCGGCGTGAGATCCGCCAGAATCGGTGGTTTCGACCGGTCGAACTGGGGATAGTCACCAAGGTGGAAGTGAGGTGCGCCGGACTGTGCGGAAAATCGAAGAGCCTGGATCGGACACCGTGGGCGTGCTGGACGTCGGATCGTTCAGCGCCCGGCTGGTGGTGGTGCCGGTCGGCGGCACCACGCTCGAGCCGGTGCTGAACCACCAGACGCGCTTGCGCCTGGACCGCGAGCTCGACGGGCGCGGCCGGCTGACCGACCGCGGTGTCGCCGCCGTGACCGCCGCCGTCGCGGCCGGCATGACCACTGCCTACCGCCACGGTGTCACCGGGGTGTACCCGCTGGCGACGTCGTCCATCCGCGACGCGGCCAACTCGGCCGCCGTCGTCCGGCACGTCGCCGGGGAGACCGGGGTCGAGCTGCAGTTCCTGTCCGGCCGCCGGGAGGCGGAGCTGGCCTACCTGGCCGCGCGCCGCTGGTACGGCCCGAAGGCCGGTCCGCTGCTGATCCTCGACATCGGGGGCGGGACGGTGGAACTGGCGGCGGGCTGCGGCGAGCAGGCGACGTTCGCGCGGTCACTGCCGATGGGAGCACGTTCCCTGACCCGCGACTGGCTGCCGACCGAGCGGGTCACGGGCAAGCAGGTGAAGGCGCTGCGGGCGTACGCGCTGGACCAGGCGGCCACGGCGCTCGGAGCCGCGGACATCGCCGAGCACCGGACGGTCGGCTGCTCGAAGGTGCTCCAGCAGCTCGCGCGGCTGGCGGGCGCGCGACCGGGCAAGTCCCGTGACCTGCGGCTCGAGGACCTGCGCGCCTGGATCCCGCGGCTGGCCGCGATGCCGACGACAAAGCGGGCCGAACTGCCGGGCATCTCCCGCAACCGCGCCCACCAGGCGCTGGCCGGCGCGATCGTGGCCGAGGCACTCCTGACGGTCGCCGGTGGCGAGCTGACGATCTGCCCGTGGTCCACCCGCGACGGCCTGCTGCTCGCCCTGCGCGACGACGCCGCCAAGCACCGCCGCCGGGGTCCCGGGAAGGTCGCCTGAGGCCGCCGCCCCTGGTCGTGGCCGGGAAAACCGGGTATCCCGGAAGACATGAGCCAGACGCAGCGATCCCACGGCAAGGACGACGAAGACGACGAGCTCCCCAAGCTGCCCACCGCCGGGCAGCTGACGCACGACGTACCCACCGCGCCGGACCCGGACGTGCAGCCGGCCGGCACGGAGGAGATCCCGGACCCACCGGGCCGGTCGCTCGCGGACGACCTCCCGCAGTGACCGCCCGCAAGGTGACCGCCCCAGATCCGTGAATGGCCCATTGAGGGACTCTGAGTCCCTCAATGGGCCATTCACGGACTTCGACGTCAGCGCCCCCTCAACGCCCCTTCAGCGGCCTTCGGCGGTGATCGGGTTGGACGGCTCGGCGAACTGACGCACCTTCGCCGCGTCGCGGCGCATCGGCGCGCGGCCCGGGGGCTGGTGCGGCGGGTCGCCCGCGTCGATCTTCGGGATCGCGAACCGCCGGGGTTCGGCCGTGACCGTGACGCGCTCGCCGTGGTGCAGCACCTCGAGGGGCTCGCCGGCCAGCACGTGGTAGGTCGCCTGGTCGGGATCGATCTCGACCTGGAACCGCGTGCCGCGGAACATCAGGCGGAAGGTGATCCGGTCCAGCTGCGGCGGCAGCCGCGGCGCGAACGCCAGCGTGCCGCCGTGGTCGCGCAGCCCGCCGAACCCGGCCACCGCGCCCTGCCACGCCCCGGCCAGCGACGCCATGTGCAGGCCGTTGCGGACGTTGTTGTGCACGTCGTGCAGGTCGGTCAGCGCGGCCTCGGCGAGGTAGTCGTAGGCCAGCTCCAGGTGGCCCACCTCGGCCGCCACCACCGCCTGCGTGCCCGCCGACAGGGAGGAGTCGCGCACGGTCCGCGCCTCGTAGTAGGCGAAGTTGCGCGCCTTCTCCTCCATGCTGAACGAATCCCCGCACATGTGCAGGGCCAGCACCAGATCCGCCTGCTTCACGACCTGCTTGCGGTAGAGGTCGAAGTACGGGAAGTGCAGCAGCAGCGGGTAGTGCGCCATGTCGGTGCCCTCGTAGTCCCACTCGTCGTGGTCGAGGAACCCCTCCGACTGCGGGTGCACGCCGAGCTCCGGGTCGTAGGGCAGGTACATCGCCGCGGCGGCGGCGCGCCACGTGTCGAGCTCGACGGTGTCGACCTCGAAGCGGGCCGCGATGTCCGGGTGCCGCGTGCACGACTCCGCGGCGGCCAGCAGGTTCCGGCGCGCCATCAGGTTCGTGTAGACGTTGTTGTCCGCCACCGCCGAGTACTCGTCCGGCCCGGTGACGCCGTCGATGCGGAACGCGCCGTGCCGGTCGTGGTGGCCCAGCGACGCCCACAGCCGCGCGGTTTCCAGCAGCAGCTCGACGCCGTACGCGCGCTCGAACTCCTCGTCGCCGGTCGCGTTGAGGTAGCGCAGCACGGCGTCGGCGATGTCCGCGCTGACGTGGAACGCCGCCGTGCCCGCCGGCCAGTAGGCCGAGCACTCGGCGCCGTTGATCGAGCGCCACGGGAACGCCGCGCCGCGCAACCCCAGCTGGTGCGCGCGTTCCCTGGCCTTGTCCATTGTGGAGTGACGCCAGCGCAGCGCGTCGCGTGCGGCGTCCGGCATCGTGTAGGTGAGCACCGGCAGCACGAACGACTCGGTGTCCCAGAACGCGTGGCCGTCGTACCCCGGACCGGTGAGGCCCTTGCCGGCGATCGCCCGGCTCTCCCCGCGGGCGCCGGCCTGCAGGAGGTGGAACAGCGCGAACCGGACGGCCTGCTGCAGCTCCGGATCGCCCTCGATCTCGATGTCCGACGTGGCCCAGAACTCGTCGAGGAACGCGCGCTGCTCGGTGACCAGGCCCTTCCAGCCGGTCTGGCGGGCGCCCGCCAGCGCGGCCTCCACCTGCGAGCGCAGCGCGGGCACCGAACGCTGCGCCGACCAGCCGTAGGCGAGGAACTTCGTGATGCGGAGCTTGCCGCCCCGGGGGACGTCGACCGCGACGGTGAGCCGCGCGAGGTCCTCCTCGGAGTGGATGCGGGCGCGGATCCCGTCGTCCACCTCGATCTTGTGGTCCATCGCCGCGGCCATCCGCAGCCCGGAGCGGCGGGTCTGGTGCACCAGCACGGCGTTGTAGTCGGTGGCGCGGTGGAACTCGCCCACCAGCGGCGACTCCAGCGCCGCGGCGACCCGCGGGTCCCGGGTGTCGGACTCGATCGGCTCGTTGGCCAGCAGGTCGGACTGGACGACCAGCTGCAGGTCCTCGTCGAGCGGCTCGACCTCGTAGCGGATCGCGGCGATCGCGCGCTGGGTGAAGGACACCAGCCGTTCGGTGCGCACCCGCACGCGGCGCCCGGTCGGCGACGACCACTCCGTGGTCCGGGTCAGCGTGCCCCTGCGGAAGTCGAGCACCCGGTCGTGCGCGGTGGCCGCGCCGTAGCGCATGTCGAGCGGCTCGTCCTCGACCAGCAGCCGGATGATCTTGCCGTCGGTGACGTTGACGACGGTCTGGCCCTCTTCGGGGTAGCCGTAGCCGGCCTCGGCGTAGGGGAGCCCGTGTTCTTCGTAGAACCCGTTGAGGTAGGTGCCGGGCAGGCCGCGCGGCTCGGCCTCCTCGAGCGTGCCCCGCAGCCCGATGTGGCCGTTCGACACCGCGAACGCCGATTCGGTGCGCTGCAGGGCGTCGACGTCCATGCCGCGCCACCGCAGCTCCCACGGCGAGCATTCGTAGCCGTGCGGCTCCGTCATCGGTCCTCCAGCAGTTCGGCGAGGTCGTCGACGACGACGTCGGCGCCGTGCGCGCGCAGTTCTTCGGCCTGGTCGGCCCGGTTGACGCCGACGACGTACCCGAACCCGCCGGCCTTCCCGGCCTGGACGCCGGACTGGGCGTCTTCGAACACGGCGGCGTTTTCGGGTTTCACGCCGAGGGCTTCGGCGCCCGCCAGGAACGAATCCGGGGCGGGCTTGCCCCTGAGGTGCCGTTCCCGGATGGTGATGCCGTCGACGCGGGCTTCGACGTATTTGCTCAGGTCACCCGCGTCGAGCACCTTGGCGCCGTTCGCCGACGACGTCACGACGGCGATCCGGAGCCCGGCGGCCTTGACCGCTTCGAGGTAGCGGATCGAGCCGGGGTAGGGGCTCACGCCGCGCTCGTCGATGATTTTCAGGACCAGTTCGTTCTTCCGGTTGCCGACGCCGTTGATCGTCGGGGCGTCGACCGCGTCGTCCGGGTTGCCTTCCGGCAGCTCGATGCCGCGCGACTTCAGGAATTCACGCACCCCGTCGGCGCGCGGGCGGCCGTCCACATAGGTCGCGTAGTCCTTGTCCGTGAATTCCCGGAACCCGGCGCCGTCACGCGCGCGGAGAAATTCGTCGAATGTCCGTTTCCAGGCCTCACGATGGAGAACCGCTGTTCCGGTCAGCACCCCGTCGAGATCGAAAAGGCACGCGGTGATGGTTTCCGGCAATCCCGTCATGCCCGCACGCTACCGGTCCTCGCCGGGGCCGGTGGGTTCCCCCTGGTGCTTTTCCGGGTGCTCTTCGGGGTGGGGCCGCACGCGGTGGATCAGTTCGTGCACGGTCGCGTCCGCGAGCCGGTAGCGCACCACCCGCCCGTCGCGCCGGGTGGTGACCAGGCCGTGCGCCCGCAGCAGCCGCAGGGCCTGCGAAACCGCCGTGTCCGTCATGCCGGTGACCGCGGCGAGGTCGGTGACGCTGATTTCCCGCGCGTAGTGGATCGAGACGAGCAGTGCGAGCCGCGAGGGGTCGGCGACGACGGAGAAGCGCTGGGCCCACTCCTCGATGACGCCGCGGTCGCCGAGTCCGTCGACCGCGGCGGCCACCCGTTCCGGGTCGATCAGCCTGCGGGCGGGGTCGGTGCTCACCCCCGGATGATTCCACCCGGGGCCCGGGCCGACCACCGGTGGCCTGGGTCACGCGCCGCTTGACGGCGCCGGGGTGTCCGGGCGAGGCTGACGTTAAGACGCTTGTCATAGTTCCCGGGAGCCGAAGATGACCGATGTCGCCGCCGAGACCCGCTCGAAGACGATCACCTGGCAGGACCCGCTGGCGACCGCCCGGCTCGGCCTGACGATGACGGGTTTCGAGTACCTGACGGCGATCGCCGAGGGCCGCATCCCCGGCCCGCCGATCGCCGCGCACTTCGGCATGCGCTGGGAAAGCATCGGGCACGGCGAGGTCGTCGCGGTCATCGAGCCGGACGAGTCGATGTACAACCCGATCGGGATGGTCCACGGCGGTGTCGCGGCGACGATGCTGGACTCGGTGGTCGGCTGCGCGGTGCATTCGACGCTGCCGGCCGGGGTCGGCTACTCGTCGGTGGAGCTCAAGGTGAGCTACCTGCGGGCGATCCACGCCGGCCGCGGCGAGATCCGGGCGACCGGCCGCGTGGTGAAGGAGGGCTCGCGGATCGCCTTCGCCGAGGGCGAGATCCGCGACGCCGAGGGCAAGCTGCTCGCGACGGCGTCGGGAACCTGCGTCATCACGCGCTAGCGAGCTTCCTTGACGTCCCAGTGTTCGACGAGCAGGCCGTCTTCGACACGCAGGATGTCGACGACGGCGTAGGTGCTCCCCGGCAGCTGCACGCGCAGGTGCGCCACGACGAGGTCGTTCTCGGCGACGACGTGCTCGATCGTCGTGGTCCCGCCCATGAGCGGCGAGTTCTTCACGGCGTCGGCGAACGCGTCACGGCCGGAGGGGAGGCCGGGGCTGTGGGTCACGAAATCGGGGTGCAGGACGGCTTTCGCGGCGTCGATGTCCTTGTGCACGAACAGGTTCTCGAGACAGTCGACGACGATTTCGCGGGTTTCGCTCATGGCGTTCATGGTCGGCTTTCCGGGCGTGGCCGTCGATTACGTCGTAGGTAATCACCGCGGCGGGCGGACCCGGCGGCCGCGTACGGCGTCGCCGCCGCCGTAGCGGCCGATGATCGAGGCCAGGAGTTTCCGGGCGTTCTCGACGCCCGCGGTGCCGTACTCCGCGAGCAGTTCTTCGTGGAGGTCTTTGCGGAGGGTGCGCGTCGCGTCGACGGCGTCGCGGGCGTGCTCGGTGAGGTGCAGCAGCTTGGTCCGCGCGTCGTCCGGATCGGGCTCGCGGCGGACGAGGTTCCGGCGTTCGAGGTCGGCGACGGCCTTCGACGCGGCCTGCTGCGTCACCCCCATCCGCTCGGCCAGCGCGGTGATGGACGGCGGCGCGGCCAGGACGTGCTGGATGACGACGCCGTCGTTGAAGCGCAGGTCCCCGAAGCCCTGCTCGCCCAGCCGTCGCTGGACCTCGTCGGTCATCGCCCAGCCCGCGAAGAGGGCGGTGAGTGACAGATCGAGGGAGTCTGCCGTAGGATGCACAACCATGGTTGTGGAATCTAGCAGAGTGCCGGCCGAGCTGGCCGGGGAGTTCGTGCGCGTGGCGCACCGCATCGTGTGGTGCACGCTGGTGACGGTCGACCGCCGCGGCCGGCCGCGCTCCCGGGTCGTCCACCCGATCTGGGAGCGGACGCCGGAAGGCCTGTCCGGCTGGCTGTTCACCCGTCCGACGCCGCTGAAGGTCGCGCACCTGACGGCGTCGCCGTACGTGTCCTGCTCGTACTGGGACCCGCAGCACGAGGTGGCGGTGGCGGAGTGCCGGGCGGATTTCGCCGACGACGAGGCAACGCGCAAGTACCTGTGGGACCTGTTCGAGTCGACCCCGGAACCGTTGGGCTACGACCCGAAGATCCTGGGCGGCGAGGACCACCTGGATCCGAAGATCACGGTGCTGAGGTTGACCCCGTGGCGGGTCTCCACGGGCGGCGAAGCCTGGCGCGCGGCTTAGAACAGCTTCAACCGCCCTGCGGCGGCCGGTTCCGCGCATCGCGTGCGGCGCACCGGCCGAGCGCGCGGCTCGGAGGCCGCCGCATGGCCGTGAGGGATACCTTCATGGCTAAAGGTGCCCCTCACGGCTTGGAAAGTCAGGCAGCCCCGACCCGGCGGTCGAAGACCAGGCCTTCGGCCGCCCGCAGTCCCACGCTGATCGCGCCCGTCAGCACCGCGTCCTCGCCCAGTTCGCCCTGGACCACCTTCGGGACCAGCGGCGTGAACGCGCGCAGCGCCCTGTCGATCGGTTCCAGCAGCAGGTCGGCCGCCGTGCCCATGCCGCCGCCCAGGACGATCAGTTCCGGGTCGATCACCGCCGCCACCGACGCCACCGTGTACGCCAGGCGGTCCGCCTCGGTCTCGACCGCGCGGCGGGCGAGTTCGTCGCCTTCGCGGGCCAGGCGGAACACCTCGCGGGCCGATTTCGCCGTGCCCAGGCCGAGTTCGCGCGCGCCGCGGACGACCGACTGGGCCGCCGTCGCCTCCTCCAGGTGGCCGCGGGTCGGCGGCAGGCCCGGGGAGTCGGACGCGCGCGTGCGGCCGTACGGGAGGTAGCCGATCTCGCCCGCCGCGCCGGTGGCGCCGCGGAACACCCGGCCGTCGACCATCAGGCCCATGCCGACACCGGTGCCGATCGTGATGCAGCCGAACACGGACGCACCCCGCGCGGCGCCGCTCTCGCCCTCGCCGACGGCGGTGAGGTTCGCGTCGTTCTCCACCATCAGGTCCGGGCCCAGCGCGGCCTCGAGGTCGTCGAGCAGCCCGGCCCGGCCCCAGCCCGGCAGGTTCGGCGCGTGCCGGAAGCAGCGCTTGTCCGGGTCGGCGACGCCGGGGGAGCCGACGACGCGGACAACGATGTCGCCGGCCGTCAGGCCCGCTTCGGCGACGGCGTCGGCCGCGATCCGGCCCACCGCGGCGACCAGCGCCGCGCCGGAGCGCGCCGAGTTGCGCTCGTCGCGGCGCGCCACGAGCGTCCGGCCGAGGTCCGAGACGGCGACCCGGATGTGCTCGCGGCCGATGTCGACGCCCAGCACGTACCCCGCGGTCGGGTCGGCTTCGTACAGCACCGCGGACCGCCCGGTGCCGGTCGACGTGTGCCCGGTCGGGCGCGCCAGCCCGGCCGCCTCGAGCGCCAGCAGCGCCTGGCTGACCGTCGGCTTCGACAGCCCGGTGTCCTTCGCGACCTGCGGCCGGGTCGCCGGGCCGCTGCGGCGCAGCAGGTCCAGCACCGCCCGCTGGTTGATCTTGCGCATCCCGGCGGGGGTCCCGACCGTGGGTGTTTCTACGCCGGCCACCCGTGCCCGCCTCCAGTCTTCCTCGTCCTCCCTGCCAACTTAATGGCCGGGAGGAATACGCCCAGGCCGGCGCCCGTTGACCGGCACATGAGCACTCCGGTGCGCGGGCGGGTCCGCGTGGCACAAGGCGCGAAGCGGGTACGGGTGTTCCTCGGCGGGCAGGTCGTCGCGGACACGGTGCACCCCCTCCTGGTGTGGGAAGTTCCGTACTACCCCACGTACTACTTCCCACGCGCGGACGTGGAGAGCGGTCTTCTCACCCCCTCCGGCCGGACGTCGCACTCGCCCAGCCGGGGAGAAGGTGTTCTGTCGACGATAAAGGCTGCCGGGTCCGAGGCGGTGGACGGCGCGCTGGAGTACCCGGATTCGCCCATCGAGGAGCTTCGCGGCCACGTGCGGTTCGACTTCGCCGCCTTTGACTGGTTCGAAGAGGACGAACAGATCTTCACGCACCCGCGGGATCCCGGGGTGCGCGTCGACATCCTGCCGAGCTCGCGGCACATCCGGATCGAGGTGGGCGGCGTGACCGTGGCCGACACGGTCCGCGCGCACCTGCTGTTCGAGACCAACCTGCCCACCCGCTACTACCTGCCGCGCGTGGACGTCCGGATGGACCTGCTCGAGAAGACCGCGACCGTCACGCACTGCCCGTACAAGGGGGCGACGGAGTACTTCTCGGTGGCCGGGCACGAGGATCTCGCCTGGAGCTACCCGACGCCGCTGCCGGAGAGCACCCGTGTCGCCGGGCTGGTGGCCTTCCTCGACGAGAAGGTCGACGTCTACGTGGACGACGTCCTGCAGGAGCGGCCCAAGACCAAGTTCGCCTGACCGCTCACGCGTCCGGCAGCCAGTTCCCGTGGAACCCCGCGGGCACGCGCTGCGGCAGGCGGACGGTGGCGACGGGCGCGCCCGTGACGTTCCCGGCGTCGAAGACCACGAGGTCACTGCGGTCTTCCGCGGCGTCGTAGACGTAGGTGAGCAGCCAGCCTTCGCCGTCTTCGGCCGGGACGAACACGGCCTCGCCGGGGACGTGGCCGGGCGCGAAGACGTGCTCCGCGGACGTGCCGGTGTGCAGGTCGTGGCGGCGCAGGAAGCTCGGCCGGCCGTCCTTCCCGGACTGCGTGACGTGCCCGAAGCGGACGTCGGAACCGGCGAACCGGTCGTCGATCCGCGGGAACTCCGCGGGGCGGTCGTCGAGCCGCTCCTCGGCGACGCGGCCGGTCGCCGGGTCGAGCGTCCAGCGCCACAGCACCCCGCGCGCGGGGTCGTGGCCCTCCCACCACAGGTGGTCGTACCGGACGACGGTCACCACGATCCGGCCGCCGTCGGTGTCGTGGGCGTTCAGCGTGTGGAAGACGTAGCAGGGCTCGACGTCGAACCACCGGACGCCGCCGGCCGGGTCGTCGCGGCGCAGCACGCCGAGGCGCGCGCCGTAGCCGGCGTCCCAGCGGTAGGGCATGCCCCGGCCCACCGACGCCCGGTCGAACACCACCGGCAGGTCGTAGAACACCGCGTGGGACGCGGTGAGCGCGAAGTCGTGCATCATCGTCAGGCCCGGCACGTCGATCGGCTGCCGGACGACCAGCCTCCCGCTCGCGTCGGCGCGGTAGTAGCTCACGTGCGGCGCGGTGATGCTGCCGTAGCCGAAGAAGTGCAGCTCCCCGGTCGCCGGGCAGATCTTCGGGTGCGCGGTCATCGAGTCGGCCAGTGCGCCGCCGAAGTCGTACGCGCCCACGGTGTCCAGCTCGGTCGTGATCTCGTACGGCAGCGACGATTCGACGAGCGCGAGCGTCCGGCCGGCGTGGTTGACGACGTGGGTGTTCGCGACGCTGGTGCGCAGGTTCCGGGTGCCGTCGGCGTTGTAGAGCGTCGAATCCGGGTCGTCGAAGCTTTCGGTGCGCACCCAGCGGTTGCGGTACCAGGCGGCCCGGCCGCCTTCGAGGCGGACGCCGTGGACCATGCCGTCGCCGGTGAACCAGTGCCGGCTGTCGGTCCGCGGGTTGGGGCCGTTGCGCAGGTACCAGCCGGTCAGCTCGGGCGGCAGCGCGCCGGTCACCGGCAGGTCGGACGCGGTCAGCTCGTCGTGGACGGGCGCGTAGGCCCCGGTGAGGTGGAAGTCGGTGGTGGTCACGGTGTCACGCGGCTTTCTGCGCGCGGGCGCGGACGATGCGCGGGTAGCGGATGGTGAAGGCGACGGGCACGGCGAAGCCGAGGACCTTGAGCGCGATCAGCGCGGCCGTCGCGTGCGGGGCGAAGTTCAGCAGCGCGATGCCGGCGAGGCCGGTGATGGTGAAGCTCGCGGCCCACACGAGCGTGATGACCAGGTTGACGCGCTTGAAGACCGGGTTGTCCCACAGCTCCGGCGGGGTCATGGTCCGCGCGATGCCGAGGGTGAACGGGTGCCGCAGGAGGATCGAGCCCCAGGCGGTGAGCGCCAGCCAGGCGTCGGTGAGCGCGCCGGTGTAGGTCTTCAGCGGCGAGGCCGGGAAGCCGAACGCGACCGCGGTGAGCAGCACGAAGAAGGCGAGTGCGCTCCATTCGATGATCAGCGTGTCCGCCTTGCGCCCGTCGCGGCGGGCCAGCACGAGCAGGGCGGCGGCCAGCACGAGCCCGGTCAGGCCCGACCAGCGCCAGTCGAACTGCGTGGCGACGATCGCGAAGGCGATCCACGGGACGAAGCTCTTGAGGTAGTTCACGAGTGGTCTCCCCATGACGTTCCAACTGTGACAGGTCGAACGTAGAGGCTCCTGCTTTGACATGTCAATAGTGGAAGGTAGAGTGGCGCTATGAGCCTTCGACACGCTGTCCTCGGGATGCTGGACGAGGCGCCGGCCAGCGGCTACGACCTGCTGAGGCGCTTCGAGCAGGCGATGTCCAACGTCTGGGCGGCGACGCAGAGCCAGCTCTACGGCGAGCTCGGCAAACTCGAGAAGGCGGGCCTGATCCGCGTGCTCGCCGAAGGCCCGCGCGGGCGCAAGGAGTACGAGATCACCGGCGCCGGCCGCGTGGAGCTGCGGCACTGGCTGGTCGAGGTCAAGCCCAACCGGTCCCCGCGCAACGAGGTGCTGCTGCGCGTCTACTTCCTGGGCTCGGTCCCGCCCGGCGAGGCGCGGAAGTTCATCGAGTACATGGGCGAGAACAGCCGCGAGCGCGAAGAACGCCTCACGGAGCTGGAAGCATCGATCGACTGGGGCGACGACAACGCGGCGCAGTACGGCCGCCTGGTCCTGGAATGGGGCAAACGCTTCTCCGCGATGAGCCGCGAATGGTCGGAGTGGGCGGTCAAGCAGATCGAGTGAGCAGCGTATAACGCCCTATACCGCCCCGCTCGGCTCCGCCGCCCCCGCAACCACACGAGTTGACCCGCTAATCACGCGAGTTGACTCGGTAATCACCAGCGTCGACCCGCTCATCACGCGAGTCGACTCGGCAACCACACGTGTCGGCTCCGCAATCACGTGAGCCGACCCTCCAGGCACGCGGGCCGACCTTGTGGCTCCGTGAGCCGACCTTCCAGGTGCGCGGGTCGACCCTGGGCTTCGTGAGCCGACTCTCCAGCTGCGTGGGCCGACCCTCCAGGTGCGTGAGCCGACCTCCAGGTACGCGGGCCGACCTCGTGGCTCCGTGAGCCGACTCTCCAGGTATGCGGGTCGACCCTGTGGCTCGTGAACCCACGCTCCGGATGCGCGGGTCGACCCGGGGGTTCGTGAGCCGGCTCTCCAAGTACCCGAGTCGACCCTCCGGGTACGCGAGCCGACCCTCCGGATGCAAGAACCGTTCCGTCCGGGCCGATGTTCAAGCCGCGTGGTGGCCGTGTGCCTGCCGCCGGAACGGGCGGGGGCGCGGGCGGGCCGCGGGACCCTCCGGCGCGGCGCCCGACGTCGCGGTGGAGTTGTCGGCCGTCGCCGCCGGACGTGGGGCTTGCCGGCCTCGGTGACCACGGTGGACCGCGTACAGCAGCACCAAACCGAGGACCACCAGCACGTGCGTCGCCAGGCGGGCCACTGTCACCTGGCCTGTCACCAGGTCGCCCGCCGACAGCGCGAACAGCACGCCGACGAATCCCGTCAGCGGCGGCAGCTGACCGCCCGCCAGGCGCGGGCGCAGGGCCGCCGTCAGCAGGCCGATGCCCACCGCCAGGTTCCACGCGCCGCTCTCGTGGGCCAGATGTCCCGGCATCGCGTCGTGCGTCGTGCCCAGCAGCTGGGCGAACGCCAGCCCGAGCTGGGCGATCGCCACCACGGCCAGCGCGATCCGCAGGCCCCAGCCTTCACCGGCCGGGGCGGGTGTGCGCTCGAGGATCGACGCCGTGAGGTCCGGGACCGCCGGTGCCGGGCGCAGCAGCATCGCGCGCCGCAGCCGTTCCGCGCCGGTGAACCACTCGCGGCACGCCGCGCAGCCGTCGAGATGCCGGTCGACCGCGCCCGGCGGACCCGGCTCGGCCTCGCCGTCGAGCCTCGCCGACAGCCCTTCGCGGCATTCTTCGCACCTCACCTCCCAGTAGTCGGAAGGCCGGGGCGGAAGGTTCCCGGTCACTGCTAGCGTCGCCGTCATGACCCGTGGTGAGGACGACGAGCGCGTCACGGCCCTCGCGCTGGCCGCCGGGCGCGGCGACCGCCGGGCGCTGGAGGAGTGGGTCCGCGCGTCGCAGGCCGACGTCTGGCGCTTCCTCGCGCACCTCACCGACGCGTCCCAAGCCGACGACCTGACGCAGGAAACCTACCTTCGCGCCTTCGGCAGCCTTCGCCGCTTCGCCGGGCGTTCGTCTTCGCGGACCTGGCTGCTGTCGATCGCGCGGCGGGTCGTCGTCGACCAGATCCGGGCCGCGGGCGCCCGGCCCAAGATCGCCGACACCGACTGGGAAGCCGCCGCCGAACGCACCCGCGACACCGCGGCCGGCTTCGAGGAGCTCGTCGAGCTGGGCCTGCTCCTCGACGGCCTGGACCCCGAGCGGCGCGAGGTGCTCGTGCTGACCCAGGTCCTCGGCCTGTCCTACGCCGAGGCCGCCGACGTCTGCGGCTGCCCGGTCGGCACCGTCCGCTCCCGCGTCGCCCGGGCCCGCGAGGACCTGGTCCAGGCGCGCCGCGCCCGCGGCTCCGACGCCGGCTGACCCGCACGGCGCAATCGCTTGCGCCGTCCGGCACCGACACGACCACGCCGCGGGGCGCGAAGTCAGGGGCGGACGCCGGGGCCGTAGCGCCGCGCCATCCCGGTCAGCCACTCGCGGCCGACGGGATTCGCCGTGTGGACGTGCACCACCGCCGGCCAGCGGTCGTGCTCGCACAGCCAGCGCACGACCGGGCGGGTCGTGTCGTCGCCACCGAGGTCGTGGTCCAGCGAGATCGCGGCGAACTCGCCTCCGGCCAGCAGCTCGATCGCTTCCGCGCTCGTCTTCGCCCAGGTCCAGCCGGGCGGCGCGGGGCGGAGGTCGTCGACCCAGAGGCGGCTCACGAGGCCAGCAGCTCGCGGGTGCGGGCCTGGTCCCCGGCCGGGCCGAAGGGCATCACCAGCAGCTCGGTCGCACCCGCGTCTTCGAGCGCCTTCACCTGGCGCCGCACGGTTTCCTCGTCGCCGATGATCGCGCTGTCGGAGGCCCGGGCGTAGCCGTCGCGGTCCAGGATCGCGCGGTACGCCGGGACGCTCGCGGCCGCGCCGTACGTCTCCTCGACCCAGGCGCGGCGTTCGTCCACTTCGGACGTGACGCAGATCAGCTGCCCGGAGACGACGCGCGACTCCGCACCCAGCGACGGCGCCACGAACTCGCCGATCGCCCGCGGGCCCGCCCAGGTCGTGATCACGCCGTCGGCCAGGTCGCCGGCCAGCCGGGTCGACTTCGGGCTCACCGAGCCGACCAGCAGGGACGGCCGCCCGGCGCCCGGGGCGTTGACCCCGCCCGCCGCGGTGAGCGTCTCGCCGTGGACGTCCGCCGTTTCCCCGCGCAGCACCGGGTTCAGCGCCTCCAGGTACTCGCGCAGGTGCCGCAGCGGGCGGTCGTAGGAGTAGCCGAACTCGTGCTCGACGATGTGGCGGTGGCTCAGCCCGACACCGAGGTGGACCGGCACCCCGGTGGCGGCCTGCACGGTCAGCGCCTGCGCGGCCATCGTGATCGGGTGCCGCGGGTAGGTGGGCACGACGCACGTGCCCAGCTCGATCCCGGGCGCCGCGGCGGCGAGCGCCGGCAACGCCGTGAGCGCGTCCCAGCCGCCGCGCTGCGCCAGCCAAAGGGTCTGGTAGCCGAGCTTCGCCGCTTCGCGCGCTTGCGTGGTCATGGCGTCGAAGCCGACGCCGAGTTCGTCGATCAGGATTCCGGTGCGCATCTGTGTCCCCGGTTCTGGTAAGCCCGCTCGAGCCGCTTCCGGTCGAGCGCGACGGATTCGCTGAACAGCGCGATGGCCCGCGGCGCGACGGCACGCAGCTGCGTCGTCGAGACGGCCAACGGCTCGAAGGCGTGGGCGACGGTGTCGGCGATCAACGCGGGCTCCGGCGGGGGGTTGCCGACGAGGAAGCCGTGCAGCACCGCCCGGTAGGCGATCGCGAGCTCGCCGGCCGGCCGGTCGGTGCGGAGCAGGTCGTGGGCCGCCAGCAGTTCGAGGTACTCGACGAAGGCCTCGTCGTGCCGTGGGTCCAGCTGGTCGTGCAGCTTCGGCAGGAGCTTGCCGAGCGTGCCGGCGTCGTCGGCGTGCCCGGCGCGCAGCAGGGGGTGGGCCAGCACGTTCGTGTACTGGATCCGGGTGAGCGTGGCGAGCCGGGTGGCGAGCGGGTCGGCCTCCATGGCCCGGACGAGGTCTTCGATGGCGCGCACGGACTCCCGCAGCAGCACGGCCAGGAAGAGCTCTTCGCGGTTCTTCCAATGCAGGTAGACGGTCCCCTTGCCGGTGACGGCCCGCTCGGCGACGTCCTCGATCGTGGTGCGGCGGTACCCGGCGCGCAGCAGCAGCTCGGCGGCGGCGTCGAGGATCCGCTCGGCTCGTTCGGCGCGGTCTTCGGCAGGGGGCACGAAGCCATCGTATGACCAAATACGAAATCTGGTCAAACGTCGGGCCGGGAAACGGCGAGGCGCGCAGGCACCCCGCCGTCCCGGGCAGGTCAGCCGTCCGAAGACCGCTTCCACAGGTTGATGTCCGCGTCGGTCGCGTGGCCGTCGATTTCGGTCAGCTCCTCGGAGCTGAAGTCGAGGTTGCCGAGCGCGCCGACGTTGTCCTCGAGCTGCTTGACGCTGCTCGCGCCGATCAGCACCGACGTCACGCGGTGGTCGCGCAGCGCCCAGGCCAGCGCGAGCTGGGCCAGCGACTGCCCGCGGCGGCCGGCGATCTCGTTGAGGGCGCGGACGCGGCCCAGGCGGTCGTCGTCGAGGGTGTCCGGGTCGAGGGACTTGCCCTGCGCGGCGCGCGAGTCCGCCGGGACGCCGGTCAGGTACTTGTCCGTCAGCAGGCCCTGGGCCAGCGGCGAGAACGCGATGCAGCCCGCGCCCACCTCGTCCAGGGTGTCGAGGAGGCCGTCCTCCTCGATCCAGCGGTTCAGCATCGAGTACGACGGCTGGTGGATCAGCAGCGGTGTGCCGAGCTCCCGCAGCAGCCGCGCCGCCTCGGCGGTCCGCTCCGAGTTGTACGAGGAAATCCCGACGTACAGCGCTTTCCCGGCGCGGACGGCGCTGTCGAGCGCGCCGACCGTCTCCTCCAGCGGCGTCTCGGGGTCGAACCGGTGGGAGTAGAAGATGTCGACGTAGTCCAGGCCCAGCCGGCCGAGCGACTGGTCCAGCGACGACAGCAGGTACTTGCGGGAGCCCCACTCGCCGTACGGGCCGGGCCACATGTCGTAGCCGGCCTTGCTGGAGATCACCAGCTCGTCGCGGTAGGGCTTGAAGTCGGTGGCCAGCAGCCGCCCGAAGTTCTCCTCGGCCGAGCCGTAGGGCGGGCCGTAGTTGTTGGCCAGGTCGAAGTGCGTGATGCCGAGGTCGAAGGCGCGGCGGGTGATGTCGCGCTGGGTCTGCAGGGGCTTGTCGTGGCCGAAGTTGTGCCACAGCCCGAGCGAGATCGCGGGCAGCTTCAGCCCGGACCGCCCGCAGCGCCGGTAAGGGATCGATTCGTATCGGCCGGAAGCCGCAACGTAGGTCACGCGGCCGATGCTAACCGTCCGGGACGGACCCGGCGGTCCGGTACAGTCCGGGGTGAGCGAGCGCTTAGGAGGCCATCGGTGGGCACCGGATTCTTCACCTCCGTCGACGACGTGTCGGCGAAACTGGCCGAGGCCGGCTACCTGGCGTCGACGGCGGTGGCGACCACGGTGTTCCTCGCCGACCAGCTCGGCAAGCCGCTGCTCGTCGAAGGCCCCGCCGGCGTCGGCAAGACCGAGCTGGCCAAGGCCGTCGCCCAGGTCAGCGGCTCGCGGCTGGTGCGCCTGCAGTGCTACGAGGGCATCGACGAGGCCCGCGCGCTGTACGAGTGGAACCACGCGAAGCAGCTGCTGCGGATCACCGCCGGCCGCGACGAGACGTGGGAAGAGGCCCGCACCGACATCTTCGGCGAGGAGTTCCTGCTGCGTCGCCCGCTGCTCACCGCGATCTCCTCGGACGAGCCGACCGTGCTGCTCATCGACGAGACCGACAAGGCCGACATGGAGGTCGAGGGCCTGCTGCTGGAGGTGCTCGGCGACTTCCAGGTGACCGTGCCGGAGCTGGGCACGATCACCGCCACGCGCGCGCCGTTCGCCGTGCTGACGTCCAACGCGACCCGCGAGCTGTCCGAGGCGCTGCGCCGCCGCTGCCTGTTCCTGCACATCGACTTCCCGGACGAGGAGCTGGAGCGCGAGATCGTCCGGCTCAAGGTGCCCGGCATCAACGACGCGCTCGCGGATTCGGTCGTCCGGGTGATCGCCGCGCTGCGGGCGATGGACCTGCGGAAGCTGCCGTCGGTCGCCGAGACCATCGACTGGGCGCGCACGCTGCTCGCGCTCGGTGCGTCCACGCTCAGCGAACAGGTGGTGCGGGAGAGCCTCGGCGTCGTGCTCAAGCACCAGGACGACATCACCAAGGCCGGCGCCGGGCTCCAGCTCGAACAGGTCCTGGACGCGTCGTGACCGGCGGCGTGCCGGAGCGACTCGCGTCGTTCGTGAAGGCACTGCGGGTGCAGGGCATCCCGGCCGGCCCCGCCGAGACGGTCGACGCCGCCGCGGCGCTGGAGGTCCTCGGGTTCGACGACCGCGAGCTGGTCCGCGAGGGCCTGGCCGCGGCCCTGGTCCGCCGCGGCGGGCAGCGCGGGGTGTTCGACGCCGCGTTCGACCTGTACTTCCCGGCCGGGATCGGCACGCCCGAACGGGCTCGCGCTGAAACCACCCTCGAAGAACTGCGGGAGCAGCTCGCGGCGGCTCTCACCGCCGGTGACGAGCAGGCGCTCGCGCAGCTGGCCGGGCTCGCCGTCGACCTGCTGGGCCAGTACGGCTCGGCGTCCGGCCCGGGTGGCGGCTTCTCGGCCCACCAGACGCTCGACCGGCTCCAGCCGCAGACGCTCATCGCCCGCGTGCTCGCGGCGATGCGCGGGGGCGGCGCGCGCGGCGAGTTCACCGACCGGCTCGACCGCGACGAGATCCGCCGCCGCGTCGAAGGCTTCCGCGGCCGGGTCCGCACCGAGGCCCGCCGCCGCGCGGCCGAGGTCCGCGGCCGGGAGCGCGTCGCCAAGCACGCCATCGCGCCCGCGGCCGACCGCGTCGACTTCCTCATCGCCAGCCGCAGCCAGCTCGCCGAGCTGCGGCGCACGATCCAGCCGCTGTCCCGCAAGCTGGCGACCCGCCTCGCGGCCCGCCGCAAGCGCACGACGCGCGGGCAGATCGACCTGCGCCGCACGCTCCGGCGCTCACTCTCGACCGGCGGCGTGCCGCTGCGCCCGGCCTACCGCCACCGGCGGCCCGGGCGCCCGGAAATCGTGCTGCTGTGCGATCTTTCCGGTTCGGTGGCGGGGTTCGCGAACTTCACCATGCTGCTGGTGCAGGCGCTGCGCGACCAGTTCAGCAAGATCCGCGTGTTCGCCTTCGTCGACAGCACCGACGAGGTCACGCACCTGGTCACCACCGGCGTCGCCGACCCGGAGCAGCTCGGCGCGCGGATGCTCGCCGAAGCCGCGGTGGTGCGCTGGGACGGGCACAGCGACTACGGCGGCGCGCTGGCGGGGTTCACCGCGAACTGGCTCGACGCGGTCGGCCCGCGCACGTCGGTGCTGATCCTCGGCGACGCCCGCACCAACGGCGGCGACCCGAACCTGGACGCCGTCCGCGCGATCAAGTCCCGCGCCCGGCACGTCTACTGGCTGAACCCGGAGCGCCGGTCCCTGTGGTCGACGGGCGACTCGGCGGCGCTGGAGTACGCCGACCTCGTGGAGATGCACGAATGCCGCACGGTGCACCAGCTTTCGACGCTGGTCACCCGCTTGCTGCCGGTGTGAGCCAGGCGTCGATGTCCCGCAGCAGGTGGGTTTTCGTCGCTTCGGGGGCGAACGAAGCGTGCACGCCCGCTCGTGCGAAGTCCGCCATCACCGCGTCGTCGTAGCCGAAAGCCTGTTGTACGCGGGCGTATTCCCCGGCCAGCTGAGCGCCGGTGACCGACGGGACGTCGGTGTTCAGGGTGACCCGCAGGCCCGCGTCGAGCAGCCGGGGGAGCGGGTGCTCGGGCAGCGACGGCACCAGGCCGAGCGTGACGTTCGACGACGGGCAGACCTCCAGCGCGAGCCCGCGGTCGCGGACCTCGGCGGTCAGCTCAGGGTCGTCGAGGACGCGGATGCCGTGGCCGAGCCGTTCGGTCCGGCCGACTTCGAGGGCTTCGCGGATGCTGTCCGGCCCGGCGTCCTCGCCGGTGTGGTGCAGCAGGTGGATCCCGGCCGCGCGGGCCTTCTCGAAGAGCGCCGCGAACGGCCGGAGCGAGTGGTTTTCCTCGCCCGCCATGCCGATCGCGAACACGTCGTCGTACTTCAGCGCGAGGTCGAGGGTGCGCTCGGCGCGTTCGACCGAGCGGCGGCGGGAGTGGTCCAGCAGCAGGCGCCATTCGATCTCACCACCGTCTTTGAGTCCTTTGAGGACGGACGCGAGCGGCATGTCGAGGTCGCCCAGGCGTTCCCCGTGCGCGGCCGCGGTGAACGTGATCTCGGCGTAGCGCGTGCCCTGCGCGGCTTCGTCGGCGCAGTACTCGCGGGCGATCCGCTCGAAGTCTTCCGGCTGCTGCAGGCAGGACCGGATGAGCGCGTTGTAGTCGGCGAAGGCGCGGAAGCCGTCGAAGACGGGCTGCTCGGCCGGGACGTCGACGCCGTTGGCCGCGCCGAGTTCGCGGAGCGTGCCCGGCCGGATCGTGCTCTCGAGGTGGACGTGCAGGTGAGCCTTCGGCAGGGCGGCCAGGTCGCGCATGATCGCGAGCCTAGGTGCCGGGGCCGGGCCTGCGCTCGCAATTTTCCGGCGTCAGACGCAACCAGGGGGTTGCGTCTGATGCTGTCTCGTGCAACTCTGTGGTTGCACCGGAAACCGAAGCAAGGGGAAACGATGAACCAGGACCAGGTCGAGCAGGAGATCGTGATCGACGCGCCGATCGAGCGGGTGTGGGCGGTGCTCACCGAATCGGAGTACGTCGGCCAGTGGTTCGGCGACGGCACGCCGGCGCCGGTGGACCTGCGGCCGGGCGGGATCATCCAGCTCGACCACGGCGACCACGGCCAGTTCCCGACCAAGATCGTCTCGCTGGACCCGCCGCGCGCGTTGTCGTACCGCTGGGCCAGCGGGTTCCCGGGCGTGGTCGCCGACGAGGCCAACTCGACGCTGGTCGAGTTCACGCTGGCCGCGGAGGGTGGCAGCACGCGGCTGAAGGTGGTCGAGAGCGGCTTCACGACGCGGGCGCCGTCGCCGAACCCGTCGCCGGACGACACCCGCGAGAGCCACGAGAAGGGCTGGACGGCGGTGGTCGCGAAGCTCGGGGAGCTGTCCGAGAAACTGGCGGTATGACGACGGAGCCCGTTGCCGCCGAAGACGTCTTTTCGGCCCTGGCCGACCCGACCCGGCGCCGGCTGCTGGAACTGCTGTCCCAGCGGGGCGACGCGACGGCCACGGAGCTGGCCGGCGACCTCCCGGTGAGCCGGCAGGCGGTGGTGAAACACCTGGTGGTGCTGGACGGGGCGGGCCTGGTGAAGGGCCGCCGCGACGGCCGCGAGCGCCGCTACCAGGTCCGCCCGGACGCCCTGGCGGCCACGGCCCGCTGGATGAACCAGGTGGCGGCGCAGTGGTCCTCCCGGCTGACGGCGATCAAGCGGCTGGCGGAACAGGCCGAGCGGGACTGACGCCGACGGGCCGGGCCGCCTGCCGCCACGGGCGTGACTGGGGCCGGGACTCGCGTGACTGGGGCCGGGACTCGCGTGACCGGGCCCGGAACTCGCGTGACTGAAGCCGGAACTCGCGTGACTGGGGCCGGGACTCGCGTGACTGGGGCCGGGACTCGCGTGACCGGGCCCGGAACTCGCGTGACTGAAGCCGGAACTCGCGAGTTCCGGGCCTTATCACGTTGGTCACGGGCCGGTCACGCGGGATCGGGGCCGAACGCGGCCGAGGGAAGGCGGGTGGCCGGGGGTTTGGCGGCGGTCACACGGGGAACCTCTGGGGGGTTCGTCCGCGTTGTCAGGATGACCGCTACCGATGAGGGAGGACCACCGTGGCTTTCATGCGCAAGCTCACCGTGCTCGCCGGGGCCGCCGGCGCCGCCCGCGCCTACGCCAAGAAGAACCCCGAGAAGGTGAACCAGGCCGTCGGCAAGGCCGCCAAGTTCGCCGACGACAAGACCAAGGGCAAGTACCACCAGCAGATCGCCGGCGTCGTCCGCAAGGTCAGCTCGGTGACCGGGCCGGACGGCCGGCCGCAGCCGGGGCCGGGCCCGGCCACCCGCTAGGTCACCCGGCGCTCAGGGCCTCGAGCACGCCTTCGCCGTACTTGGCGAGCTTGTTCTCGCCGACCCCGCTGACCGTGCCCAGGTCCGCCAGTGACGACGGCCGTTGCGTGGCGATCTGGCGCAGGGTGGCGTCGTGGAAGACGACGTAGGCCGGCACGCCCTGTTCCTTCGCGACGCCGGCCCGCCAGGCCCGCAGCCGTTCGAACAGCGGGGCCGCCTCCGCGGGCATGTCCACCGCGGGGGCGGCTTTCCTGGTGCCGCGCGCCGCCTTGGCCGCGGCCGCCCGTTCGGGCTCGCGGCGCAGCATGACCTCACGGTCACCGCCCAGCACCTCGGCGCTCGCCTCGGTGAGCACCAGCGAGCCGTAGTCACCCTCGACCGCGAGCCAGCCCTGGGCCAGCAGCTGCCGCACCACCGCGCGCCACTCCGGCTCGCGCAGCTCGGTGCCGATGCCGAACGTCTTCAGCGTGTCGTGCTGGAACTGCGTGACCTTCGGCGTGGTTTTGCCGAGCAGGATGTCGATCACCTGGCCGGCGCCGAACTTCTGCCGCCGTTCGTTGCGCAGCCGCACGATGGTCGACAGCAGCTTCTGCGCCGGGATCGTGCCGTCCCACTTCTCCGGCGGGTTCAGGCACGTGTCGCAGTTGCCGCACGGCTCGGCCTTCTGCCCGAAGTAGTTGAGGATCTGCACGCGGCGGCATTCGACGGTTTCGCACAGCGCGAGCATCGCGTTCAGGTGCGCGCCGAGACGCCGGCGGTGCGCGTCGTCGCCCTCGGACGTGTCGATCATCTTGCGTTGCTGCACCACGTCCTGCAGCCCGTAGGCCAGCCAGGCCGTCGACGGCAGCCCGTCACGGCCCGCGCGCCCGGTCTCCTGGTAGTAGCCCTCGACGGACTTGGGCAGGTCGAGGTGCGCGACGAACCGGACGTCCGGTTTGTCGATGCCCATCCCGAACGCGATCGTGGCGACCACGATCAGCCCGTCTTCCCGCAGGAACCGCGACTGGTGGCGCGCGCGCACGCGCGCGTCCAGCCCCGCGTGGTAGGGCACCGCCGGGATCCCGTTCTGCACCAGGAACTCCGCGGTCTTCTCCACCGAGTTCCGGGACAGGCAGTAGACGATCCCCGCGTCCCCCTTGTGCTCGGTCTGCAGCAGTTCCAGCAGCTGGCGCTGCGGCGAGTTCTTGCCGACGATCCGGTACTGGATGTTGGGCCGGTCGAAGCTCGCGACGAAGTGGCGCGCCTCGTCGAGGTTCAGCCGGGCCGCGATCTCCTTGTGCGTGGCCTCGGTGGCGGTCGCGGTGAGCGCGATCCGCGGCACGTCGGGCCAGCGCTCGTGCAGCGCGGACAGCTGCAGGTAGTCGGGCCGGAAGTCGTGGCCCCACTGGGCGACGCAGTGCGCTTCGTCGATCGCGAACAGCGAGATCTTGCCGCGGTCGAGCAGCCGCACGGTGGATTCCACCGAAAGCCGTTCGGGCGCAAGGTAGAGCAGGTCGAGCTCGCCGGACAGGAACGCCGTTTCGACCTCCTGCCGCGCCGCGTAGTCCTGGGTGGAGTTGAGGAAACCCGCCCGGACCCCGGCGTTGCGCAGCGCGTCGACCTGGTCCTGCATCAGCGCGATCAGCGGCGAGACCACCACGCCCACGCCCGGCCGCACCAGCGCCGGGATCTGGTAGCACAGCGACTTCCCGCCACCGGTGGGCATCAGCACGAGCGCGTCGCCGCCGGCGATCACGTGCTCGACGATCTCCGCTTGGTCGCCGCGGAAGCTGTCGTAGCCGAACACGCGCCGGAGGGTCTCCAGCGCGTCGGACACGGTCGCGAACTCGGTCTCTGCCACCCGCCCGAGTCTAGAGCGGGGGTCCGACAAGTTCCGTGCGCCCTCTCCGGCGTGCCGCCGCGCCGGTGCGACACTGGAGGGGATGGACGAATACTTCCCGGTGACCGACCTGGCCGCGTATTTCACCGGCGACTGGCGGCTCGACCGCGAGATCCGTACGGCCGACGGTGAACCGGCGGGCGAGGTGACCGGCACCGCCACCTTCACCGAGGAGGGCGGCGTGCTCGTCTACCGCGAGGAGGGCGAGATGCGCCTCGGCAGCTACACCGGCCCCGTGACGCGCACGCTGCACTACCGGCCCGCCGCGCCCGGCCGCGCCGACGTCCATTTCGACCACGGCGGGTTCTTCCACGAGCTCGACCTGCGCTCCGGGCACTGGCGGACCGACCACCCCTGCCGCGACGACCTCTACCGCGGCAGTTACCGCGTGCTGGACGCGCTTCGCTGGCGGCAGGAGTGGGCGGTCCGCGGCCCGGCCAAGGACCACGTGATCGTCACCCGGTTCAGCCGGCCGCCGGGCTGAGCAGGTCGGCCAGGTCGATCCGGCGCAGGAACTCGCTCCTGATCCGGTCGCCGACCTCCGCGACCAGCCGGCCGCCGTCGTCGGACGGGTCGATGTGCGTCCGGAACGGCCGCCCGCCCTTGGGCAGGTCCACGACCCGCGCCAGCTCTTCGGCGACCGTCGCGACGTCGGCGTCGGCCGGGGTGATCTCGGCCAGCTTCCCGGCGACGTGGTCGGTCAGGCCCGCGTAGCGCTCTTCGTAGGCGGCCGCGACGTCCGTGTCGGCCGGGTGCCCGGAGTTCGGGAAGTGGTTGGTGCCCGAGGTGAACGCGCCGGGCACGATGATCGCGGTGTCGATGCCGAAGCGGGCCACCTCGGCGGCGTAGGAGACGGCGAGGCTGTCCATCGCCGCCTTCGCCGCGAAGTACGGCGCCAGGTACGGCGGTGTGCCGCCGCGGACGCTGCTGCTCGACACCCACACCAGCAGCCCGTCGCGCCGGGCCCGCAGGTGGGGGAGGGCGGCGCGGTTGACGCGCTGGGTGCCGATCACGTTCGTGTCGTACAGCTGCGCGTACTGCTCCGGGGTGAACGCCTCGGCCGGGCCGAGCACCATGTGCCCGGCGTTGTGCACCACGACGTCGAGCCGGTCGTGCTCGTCGACGATCGACGCGATGGCGGCGTCGGCCGATTCCTGGCTGGAGACGTCCAGCTCGACCGACCGCAGGTCCACGTCGTGTTCGCGGGCGAACGCGGCGGCGGCTTCGACCTGCGGCGCGTTGCGGCCGGCGGTGGCGCGCATGCCCGCGTAGACGGTGTGGCCGGCGCGGGCCAGCGCCCGGGCGGAGAGTGCGCCGATCCCGCTGGAGGCGCCGGTGACGACGATGATCTTGGACATGGTTGCTTTCCTTCCGGGACAGGGGTTTCTCAGACGATTCCGCCGTTGGCGCGCAGCACCTGGCCGTTGACCCAGCGGGCCGGGCCGGCGAGGAACGCGACGACCTCGGCGATGTCCTCGGGCTGCCCGAGGCGCTCGAGCGGCGGCTGCTTGGCCATCCGGTCGATGGTTTCCTGGTCCTTGCCGTCGAGGAACAGCGCGGTGGCGGTCGGCCCGGGGGCGACGGTGTTCACGGTGATGTCGCGGCCGCGCAGCTCGCGCGCCAGGATCATGGTGATCGCCTCGACCGCGCCCTTGGTGGCGTTGTAGACGCCGTAGCCGGGCAGGTTCAGCCCGAGCACGGACGTCGAGGTCGTGATCACCGCGCCGCCGTCGCGCACCCGCTTCGCGGCTTGCTGGGCCACGGCGAACGTGCCGCGGATGTTGGTGCGGTGCACCCGGTCCAGGACGTCGAAGTCGGTGTCCGCGATCGGCGTCGGCGCGGTCATCACGCCGGCCAGGTGGGCGACGACGTCCACGCCGCCGAAGGTGCGCTCCGCCGTGTCGAACAGGTTCGCGACCGCGTCCAGGTCGGCTACGTCGGCCCGGACCGCGATCGCCTGGCCACCGCGCCCGGTGACGGCCGCGACGGCGGCGTCGGCCTCGGCCTGGTTGCCCGCGTAGTTGACGACGACCGCCATGCCGTCGGCGGCCAGGCGCTCGGCGACCTGGCGGCCGATGCCACGGGAGCCGCCGGTGACGATCGCGACGCGGGGTTCGGTGGTGCTCATCGGTGCCTTCTTCCTCTCGGGTGGCGCTAGTAGCGCCGCTTCCGTCTTGCTGTTATCGACGATAGCACCATGGCGTTAACGGCGCTAGTGGGCTTGTGTTATCGGCGTTACATCCGGGCTGGGCGGCATCCGGCGGTACCGGCACCGCCGGACGGCCGAATCCGGAAGTCCGGGCGTGCCAACGGGTTTCGGAGCTCTGCGGGCGGGAACCCTTGGCCTATCGGGGAGCTCGACATCCTTTAAGGAGTTTTGTGCGATGCCCACATGGCTGATCGTCGTGATCGTCGTCGTGGCCGTCGCGGTGCTCGGCGCCGTGATCTGGCTGGTGACGCAGGAGATGCAGCGGAAACGCCTGCAGCAGCGGTTCGGACCGGAGTACGACCGGACGGTCGAGGAGAAGGACAGCCCGCGGGCCGCCCAGCGTGAACTGGCCGAGCGGGAACGCCGCCACAAGGAGCTCGACATCCGGCCCCTCTCGGCGTCGGCGCGCGAGCGGTACACCCGGGAATGGGCTCAGGTACAGGAAAAGTTCGTCGACCACCCGTCCAGCGCGGTCACCGAGGCCGACCAGCTCCTGGTCGCCCTGATGTCCGAGCGCGGCTACCCGACCGAAGGCTACGAGCAGCAGCTGTCCGACCTTTCGGTCCGGCACGCCAAGACGCTCGAGCACTACCGCGCCGCCCACGCGACGCAGCACGAGCGCAGCGGAGCGTCCACTGAGGAGCTTCGCGACGCGATGGTGCACTACCGCACCGTGTTCGAGGACCTGCTGACCGACGGCTCGGACGGCGCCGACCGCACCGACAGCGCTCACAGCACTGACGACGTCCGCCGCGACGAGGACCACCACGACCGCCGCAACGGTCACGACCACACCAACGGTCACGACCACAGCGAGCGCGCCGAGCACGAGAGCGCCGCGCACGACAGCACTGAGCACGACCGCGAGCACGTCCGCGGCGACAAGGTACGAGACCGCGACGGCGTACTGCCCGAGCGTGAAGCAGCCGCGCAGCCGCGGACCGAGTGGAACGGAGGACGCTGACCATGACCGAACACCTGACCCGGCACAGCGCCGAACACGATGACGACTTCGCCCACGAGGGTGACGTGCGCGAGACCGACACCGGCGGGCTCCCCGAGCACGACGGCGGCGCGGACTTCCGCGAGCCGGTGGCCGGGGAGCACGAAGGCGACCACGCCCTGAGCACCGCCGACCTGGCGTCGGCCTCGAGCCGGCCGGCGTACGGCACGGACGACACAGACACCGCCGTCGACACGGACACGGACACCGTCACGGACACCGGCACCGCCACGGACGCCGACGCCGACACCAGCGCCACCACGGACACAGTGGACACCGGTGCCGCTCCCCAGTCTGCCCGGCCGTCGAACGACACCGGCGACGACGAGCAGCCGCTGATCGACGAGGAGAAGGTCACCGGTTTCCGCGATCGCTGGCAGAGCGTTCAGGTCGGGTTCGTCGACGACCCGCAGAAGGCGGTCCGCGAGGCCGACGAGCTGGTCGCCGGCGTGATCAGCGCGCTGGCCACGACGTTCGCCGAGCACAAGAGCGAGCTGGAAGGCCAGTGGCGGCACGGCGAGCCGGCCACCGAGGACCTGCGCCTCGCGCTGCGGCGGTACCGCTCGTTCTTCGACCAGCTGCTGCCCCGCTAGCCACCACCGGTGCCGGCGTGCATGATCGATGGCACGCCGGCACACCGGTGTCCGCGAACGTGGAGGGCAAGCCGATGAACGTGGCCGATCTGCTCACAGACGGCTTCAGCAGGGTCCAGGGCTCCGTGCACGCGGCGGTGGAGGGTCTCACCGCCGAGCAGCTCGGGGCCCGCCTTGACGAGGGGGCCAACTCGATCGCCTGGCTCGTCTGGCACCTGACCCGGGTCCAGGACGACCACGTCGCCGACGTGGCCGGGGTCGAGCAGGTGTGGACCGGCCAGGACTGGGTCACCCGGTTCGGCCTGCCGTTCCCGGCGGGCGACACCGGCTACGGGCACCGCCCGGAAGACGTCGAAGCGGTCCGGGTCGCCAACGCCGAGCTGCTCACCGGGTACTACGACGCGGTGCACGAGCAGACCCTCAAGTACGTCCAGGGGCTCGACGGCCAGGCGCTCGACCGGGTCGTCGACGAGGCCTGGGACCCGCCCGTCACGCTCGGCGTACGGCTGGTCAGCGTGATCGACGACGACATCCAGCACGCCGGGCAGGCCCTGTTCGTCCGAGGGGTGCTGGAGCGTCAGTCCGCGTAGCCGTCACCGCGGTGGTCCGGGAGCCGTTGCGGCCCCGGACCTTCGGCGCCCAGCCGGTCGCCGGGGTTGGCGAGCCGGCACTTCGACAGGGACATGCAGCCGCAGCCGATGCAGTCGCCGAGCTGGTCGCGCAGCTGTTCCATCTGGCGGATCCGCGCGTTCAGGTCCTCTTGCCAGCAGCGGGAGATGCGAGCCCAGTCGGCGCGCGTGGGGGTGCGGTCGTCGGGCAGCAGGGCGAGCACCTCACGGATCGCCGACAGCGGCATCCCGACCCGCTGGGACATCCGGATGAAGGTCACCCGCCGCAGCGCGTCGCGGCAGTAGCGGCGCTGGTTGCCGGCGGTGCGCCGGCTGCGGATGAGCCCCTCGTCCTCGTAGAACCGCAGAGCCGACGCGGGCACTCCGCTGCGCCGGGACAGTTCGCCGACGGTGAGGTCGGGCAGCTTCCTGGCCGTGGCGTTCACCATGCGCTCCAGCCAACCACAGCCACGCGCTTGACTTCAAGCGAGCTTGAAGTCCCATCCTGGCCCGGACGGTGACAACGCCGCTGTGTCAAGGAGGACGCGTGTCCGAAGCCCCCGTACGGGTCGCGGTGATCGTGGGAAGTGTCCGCGAAGGACGGTTCGGCCCGGTGGTGGCGGACTGGCTGGCCGGCGTCGCGCGCGACCACGGCGGGTTCGACGTCGAGGTCGTCGATCTCGCGGAACCCGACCTGCCGCTGGCGATGCCGGCGTTCGGGACGGTGCCCGCGGCGAAGGTCGTCGCCGAGGTCGCGAAGGTGACGCCGCGGCTCGAGGCGGCCGACGCGTTCGTCGTGGTCACCCCGGAGTACAACCACAGTTATCCGGCCTCGCTCAAGAACGCCATCGACTGGCACCGGGGCGAATGGGCCGCCAAGCCGGTCGGATTCGTCTCGTACGGCGGGATCTCCGGTGGCCTGCGCGCGGTCGAGCACCTGCGGGCGGTCTTCGCCGAGCTGCACGCGGTCACCATCCGCGAGACGGTCAGCTTCCACGGCGCGCACACGCGGTTCGGCGCCGACGGCGTCCCGACCGGCGAAGGCGCGGCCGTCGCGGCGAAGGCGCTGCTGGACCAGCTCGAGTGGTGGGCGCGCTCACTGGCCGAGGCCCGCGCGGCCCGGCCTTATCCGAGCTGAGCCACCGGCGTGCGGAAGGGCGGGCAGGTCGTCGTGCTCGCCGGGGACGTTCAGAAGGCCTGACAGGTCTGCGACGGGAGCTGGACGTCCGACCCGCCGAGCGAGAGGGCGCCGCCGTCGACGTAGCTGCCTTCGGCGGCCAGCGCCGCGAGCGCCGTGCAGACCAGCTGGTTGGTCGCGATCGGCGTCAGCCGTTTCAGCGGGAACGAGAAGGTGATCACCGTCGGGGACCCGGGACTCAGCCCGATCGGCCCGGACTCCGGCGGGAGCATGGTCGCGTACCCGTCGGACGACTCGGCGGAGGACGGGCCGCGGAGCAGGGTCGTCAACGCCGTGGTGACGCTCGCCGGGGCGCCGGTCGTCCGCGACACCGGCGCCACCCGCCCGTCGAGGACGAAGTAGAGGACCAGGTCGCCGCCGCGGCCGTCGGCCGCGGGGTTCCGCAGCGTCGGCGCGGGCCCGGCGGCGACCACCGGCGTCGGCTTGACCCCGCACGCGCTCACCAGGAGCACCGCGGCCAGGACGAGGAGCTTCTTCACCACGCCTCCCGGGGCAGGCGCAGCTCGAACCGGGCGCCGGCGCCGGTGTTGGCGGCGACGATGTTCCCGCCGTGCAGCCGCGCGTTCTCCCGCGCGATGGACAGCCCGAGCCCGCTGCCCTCCGACCGGGCGCGTGCCGTGTCGGCCTTGGTGAAGCGGTCGAACACCTGCGAGAGCATCGCTTCGGGGATGCCCGGCCCGTGGTCGGTGACGGTGAGGACGACGTCACCGCCCGCCGCCCGAAGGAGCACCTCGACCGGCGGCGCGCCGTGGCGCAGGGCGTTGCCGACCAGGTTCGCGACGACGATGTCGAGCCGACGCCGGTCGAGCCGTGCTGTGACGCCGGGGGGCAGGTCGGCGGCCACGTCGGCGCCGGGTGCCCAGCCCCGCGCGGCCAGGCTGTCGGTGACCGCGGCGGCGACGTCCAGCTCCTCCCGTCGCAGCTCCGCGCGCCCGGCGTCGAACCGGGAGATCTCGATCAGGTCCTGCACCAGCCGGGTCAGCCGCCGCGTCTCCGCCGACACCAGCCGCGCCGCGACCGCGGTGTCCGGCGGCAGCTGCTCGGCGTCCTCGTCGAGGACGTCGGTGACGGCGTTCATCGCGGCCAGCGGGGTGCGCAGCTCGTGCGAAACGTCGGCGACGAACCGGCGCGCGTCGGCCTCCATGGTGCGCAGCGTGCCGACCGTGCGCTCCAGCTCCGCGGCGGTGTTGTTGAACGTCGTGACCAGCTGGGCCAGCTCGTCGGACCCGGTGACGCGCAGCCGCACGTCCAGCTTGCCCCGGCCGAGCTCCCCGGCTGCCTTGTTCAGCGCGCGCACCGGCCGCAGCACCTGGCGCGCGGCGAGCAGCGCCAGCACCACCGCGAACGGGAGCGCGAGTGCCGAGGTCTGCCAGGCCGTGGTGGACAGCGCGTCGATCGAGGCCTGCTGCTGGGTCAGCGTCGCCATCGTGTAGACCTCGATGCCGCTCACCCGGCCGGCCGTCCCGGTCTGCACGGGGATCCCGACGAAGAACTGCGGGTAGCCCTGGTCGTCGACCCGCTGGAACTGGATCCTGGTGCTGGCGGCCACGGCCTGGCGCAGGCCGGCGGGCACGCTGCGCGGATCGATGCCCACGCTCGAGCGCATGCCGTGGTAGACGACGACGGCGTTGCTGGACTTGAGCGCCGTGCCGAACGCGTCGAGCGTCGCCTGGGTCGGCGGCAGGGTCACGGTCGGCAGGTACGCGGCGATCTGGTCGCGCAGGTTCAGCATCGTCTGGTCCTGGAAGCCGCCCAGGATGGCGTTGCGCGCGGAGACGTAGCTGGCGCCCGCCGCCGCGGTGGCGCCGATGATCATGATGACGGCGAAGGACGCGACCAGCCGGGGTCTCAGCCCGGCGAGCCACGCCCGGATCCGCGACGTCACGACCGGCCGAACCGGTAGCCGAACCCGCGGACGGTCTGCACGTGCTCGGGCTTGGCGGGCACGTCCTCGATCTTCGCGCGCAGCCGCTGCACGCAGGCGTCGACCAGGCGCGAGTCGCCGAGGTAGTCGTGGTCCCACACCGCGGTGAGGATCTGCTGGCGGCTGTACACCTGCCCGGGCGTGCGGGACAGCTCCAGCAGCAGCTTCAGCTCGGTCGGGGTCAGCGAGACGGGCGTGCCGCCCTTCGTCACCTCGAGCCCGGCCCGGTCGATCACCAGGTCGCCGTGGCGCTCCTCGGGTTCGGGCTGTTCGGCAGGCCGTTCGCTGACCGCGCGGCGCAGCACGGCGCGGATCCGCGCGTCCAGCACCCGGGGCTCGACCGGCTTGACCACGTAGTCGTCCGCGCCGGCCTCCAGCCCGGCGACGATGTCGAAGTCGTCGCTGCGCGCGGTGAGCATGACGATCGGGATCGGCCCCGACGCCCGCATCCGGCGGCAGGTTTCGAAGCCGTCCATGCCGGGGAGCATCAGGTCGAGCACGACGATGTCGGGTCTGCGGAGCACGAGCAGCTCGATGCCGGCCTCGCCGGATTCCGCGGTGTGCACGACGTGTCCCTGCCGGCGCAGGGCCAGTTCCAGTCCTTCCCGCACCGCCGCGTCGTCTTCTACCACCAGTACCTCGGCCACGGCGCCATTATTCGGAAAAGCGCACGTCGTGGCGACCCGGGCCGATCTTGTAGCAAAACCATGACATCGTGCTGACGGGATCTCGAAATGCCGGCTCCAGACTCGGAGACATGGCAGTGATCTTCTCCGAGGCACCCACGACCACCAGCGGTTCCGCCCGTCACGCGCTCGTGACGCGGGCCGCGTCCCGCACCGCCGTGCTCGTCGCGGGCGCGGCCGGGTTCGCCCTCGCCTTCGTCGCGGCCTACCTGCTCTTCGTCCGCACCGAAGCCGGCCGCGGCGTCGAGAACGGCGTCGTCCACAGCGCCCAGTCCGCGGGCGCGACGGTGGCCTGGGCGGCCCCGCTGCGCGACCTGGACCTGGTGGTCGCGCTCGGCGGGGTGGCGGTGCTGCTCGTGGTGATCTCCCTGGTGCGGCGCCGGTTCGCGCTCGGCGTGACGGCCCTGGTGCTGCTCGCGGCCCCGCTGGTGGTGGCGCAGCTGCTCAAGCTGTACGTCCTGGACCGGCCCCTCACCGGTGACCGGTTCGGGGTGGCGAGCCACAACAGCTTTCCCAGCGGGCACGTCAGCGCGGCGATGGCCGTGCTGGTGGCGCTCGCGATCGTTCTGCCCCGCCGGTTCCGCCCCCAGGTCCTGCTGGCCGGCGGGCTCGGCGTCGCCTGGGTCTCGGCCGCGGCCGTGGCGCTGGGCTGGCACCGGCTGAGCGACACCGTCGGCGGCTGTCTCCTGGTCGCCGCGGTCACCTGCGCCGGGGCGGCGGTGGTGTCCGCCCGCCGCCCCGACGGTGACCGCGTGCCGCTGGTCCCGGTGCTGATCGGATTGTCGGCCCCGCTCGCGCTGGTACTGGCGGGCTACGCGGTACTGGCGACGGCGACCTCCGGCGCGGCCCAGTTCGTCGCGGCGATGGTGATGGCGGCGCTGGCCGCGATGGTGGTGGTAGTGCTGCTGACCGGGCCGTTGCGCCGGGTCACCTTCGACCCGGCCGAGGGACGGGTTCGTCGGCTTCTGCGCCGCTGACGGTTCTGGTTCGGTGCGCCGGGTGGTTTCGGATCTTGTGCGCCTGTGCTGCTGGAGCATCGTGTGTGTCTGGAGAGGCATCTCGTGTGATTGGCCGGGCATCTCGTGTGTGGAGGGTCGGCGCAGGTGATTGAGGAGCCGACACGCGTGATTGGAGGGTCGACACGGGTGATGGGGGAGCCGACGCGGGGTGAGGGGCCAGTTTCGGGGGATTGGTCCGCGACAGGGGTTCCGGGAAACGCCTAGCGTCGGGGGAATGGACCCGAGGCTTGCCGACGACTTGCGTTTTCTGCCCGATCTGCTCGATGCCACCAGGAAACTCGCCGGAGAGGCGCTGGCCGGGCTAGGGGACCGGGCGGCTGCCGTGCCGCCCGGTGCGGTGGCGCCGGCGCCGTTGCCCGGTGCGGGGGTCGGGGGCCGGGGCGCGCTGGAGGAGTTCGCGCAGCGGTGGGAACCCGGGTTCGCCGCCAGTGCGGGGCCTCGTTACCTCGGGTTCGTGACCGGTGGGGCGACACCCGCGTCGCTCGCGGGGGACTGGCTCACCTCGGCCTACGACCAGAATCCCGCCAGCGGGATGGACTCCTCGGCGCAGGACCTGGAACGCGAGACCGTCGGGTGGCTCGGCGGGCTCTTCGGGCTGGGCGCGGAGTTCTCCGGCGCGTTCGTCACCGGCGCCACGATGTCCACCGTGACCGGACTGGCCATCGCGCGCGAGTGGCTCGGCGAGCGGGCCGGGGTGGTCGTTTCGGAAGAAGGGGCCGCGGCGCTCGGGCCGGTCACCGTGCTGTCCGGCTCGCCGCATTCGAGCATCTCGAAAGCCCTGTCGTTCCTCGGGATGGGCCGCTCCGCCCTGCGGAAGGTGCCGGTGCTGCCGGGGCGTGAAGCCGTCGACGTCGCGAAACTCGACGAGCTGCTCGGTGCGCTGGACGGGCCGGCGATCGTCGTCGCCAACGCGGGCACGGTCAACACCGTCGACTTCGACGACCTGCGCGCGATCGCGGCGCTCAAGGAGCGGCACGCCTTCTGGCTGCACGTCGACGCCGCGTTCGGCGGCTTCGCCGCGCTGGCACCGGAGCACGCCGCGCTGACCGCGGGCCTCGAGCAGGCCGACTCCGTCGTCGTCGACCTGCACAAGTGGCTCAACGTGCCCTACGACTCGGCCGTCCAGTTCACCCGCCGCCGCGACCTGCAGCTGCGGGTGTTCAGCAACAACGCGGCCTACCTCGGCGAGATCGGCGAGACCCCGGACTTCCTGCACCTCACGCCGGAGAACTCCCGGCGGCTGCGCGCCCTGCCCGCCTGGTTCTCGCTCGTGGCCTACGGCCGTGACGGGCACCGCGAGATCGTCGAGCGCTGTGTCGCACTGGCCCGCGACCTCGGCCGGCGGCTCGACGGCTCGCCGCGCTGGCGGCTGCTCGCGCCGGTGCGGCTCAACGTCGTCTGCTTCACCCTGGCCGGGGACGTCACCCAGGCCCGGATCGACGCGCTGGTCGACGGGATCGCCGAGGACGGCACCACCTTCCTGACCCCGACGGTCTACGACGGCCGCCCGGCCCTGCGCGCCGCGTTCAGCAACTGGCGGACGACCGCGGCCGACGTCGAGCGGGTCTTCGGCGCGCTGGAGCGGGTGGCCGCCGGCTAGCTGCGGTCCGACTTCGGCATCAGGTACTTCCACGGCGAAGCGCCGACGCCCAGCTCGCACGGCACGTGCACCAGTGCCGGGCGGCCCGAGGCGAACGCCTTGTCGAGCGCGCTCCTCAGGTCGTCCGGGGTGCGGGCGGTGAGGCCGAGCGCGCCGAACGTCTCGGCCAGGCGGGCGAAGTCCGGGTTGCGCAGCCGCCCGCCCAGCGCCCGGCCCTCGAACAGCCGCTCCTGGTCGAGGTGGACGTTGCCGTAGTAGCCGTTGTCGAACACCACCGCCACGACGTTGAGTCCGTATTGGACGGCTGTGGCGAGCTCCTGCGCGGCGAACATGAAGCCGCCGTCACCGGCCACCGAAACCACCGGACGGCCGGGGAACGCGGCCTGCACCCCGAGCGCCGTCGGGTAGCCGAAGCCGAGCGTGCCCTGGTGGCCGCACGTGACGAACGTGCGCGGTGCGTAGACCTCGAACCCGAAGTACGACGCGAAGCCGACCTGGCAGATCTCCTCGACGAAGAAACCGTCGCGGGGCAGCACGTCCCGGATCGCGCGGAGGTACTCCAGCTCCGGGCCGACGTCGGCGAACCGTTCGGCCACCGCCGCTTTCAGCGCGGTGAACTCCTCGGTCCGGTCCGTCCGTTGTGGACCGACGGCGCCGGCCAGCGCCGCCGCGGCGGCACCCGCGTCGGCGACGATCGCGACGTCCGCCTCGAGCCGGGTCGCCTGCCGCGGATCGATGTCGAGCAGGATCGTCTTCAGGCCCGCGGGCTTCTCCGGCCAGCGGAACCAGGACAGCTCCATCCGCGACCCGATGCCGATCACGACGTCGGTCTCGGGCCACCGCTCGAATCCGGACACGCAGGTGAAGCCGAGCGGGTGGTCGTCGCCGACGATGCCGCGCCCGCCCCGGAACGGCACCACCGGCGCCTGCAGCCGCTCGGCCAGCGCCCGGACCGCGGCGGCCGCGTGCCGGGCGCCACCGCCCACCATGATCATCGGGTTCTTCGCGCCGGCCAGCAGTTCGGCGGCCGCGTCGACGGCGTCCGGGTCGACGATCGGGCGCGGCAACGCCAGCGGGCCGGCCACCTCGGCGGGGGCGCGCAGGCCCAGCACGTCCCACGGGACGGCCAGCGCGACCGGCCGCGGTCGCCCGCCGGCGGCCTCCCGGAACGCCGTCGCCACCGCGTCCGGGACCTCGGCCGGGTGCTCGACCAGCGCCGACCACTTGGTGATCGTCCGGAGGGTGGCGAGCTGGTCGGGCATCTCGTGGAGGTGCCCGAGCCCACGGCCGAGGTAGGCGCGCGGGATCTCGCTGGTCAGGCACAGCACCGGCGCGCTGGCCCCGTGCGCCGAGAGCATCGCCGCCGACGCGTTGAGGACGCCGGGACCCGGCACCACGGTGTAGACGCCGGTCCGGCCGGTTGCCTGCGCGTACCCGAACGCCATGTACGCCACGGTCTGCTCGTGCCGCGCGCCGATCACCCGGATGCCGCCGGTGCGGGCCAGGCTGTCGAACAGGTCGTAGGTCTGCACGCCGGGCAGGCCGAACACGGTGTCGACGCCGTGGGCGCGCAGCCCGCCGACGATCAGGTCGGCCGCGGTCGGGGAAGGCGGGGACATCGGCATCGGCACGGCCTCCTGGGCGTCGTCCGTGGGCAGGACCATATATGGTTTCCTACATGATCAGCGCGTCGCCGGGAAGGCCCGCCGTCACCAAGTCCCAGCTGGCCTACGAGACGATCAAGGCCCGGATCGTCGACGGCAGGTACGGGCCCGGGTACCGGCTGGTGCTCGACCAGATCGGCCGCGAACTGGACGTCAGCGCGGTGCCGGTGCGCGAGGCCCTGCGCCGGCTCGAGGCCGAGGAGCTGATCGAGTTCGAGCGGAACGTCGGGGCCCGGGTGATCGCCATCGATCCGGCCGCCTACCGGCACGCCATGCAGACGGTGGCGATCGTCGAAGGCGCGGCCACCGGCCTTGCCGCGCCGCTGCTGACGCCCGAAACGCTCGCGCGGGCCCGCGTGCTCAACGACCGGATGCGCCGCAGCCTCGCCGAGTTCGACCCGCTCGCGTTCACCGCGCTGAACGCCGAGTTCCACGAGGTGCTCTTCAGCGCCTGCCCGAACCCGAACCTGGTCGAGCTGGTGCAGCGCTGCTGGACCCGGCTCGCCGCGGTCCGCGACAGCACGTTCTCGTCCGTGCCGGGGCGGGCGCCGCGGTCGGTGGCGGAGCACGACCGGCTGCTGGACCTGATCGAGACCGGGGGCGATCCGGCGGAGGTCGAGCAGTTCGCGCGGGGGCACCGGCTGGCGACGCTGGAGGCTTATCTGGCTCGGGAGCGGTGAGAGCTGGAGGCCGGTGCGCTGGCGCTCGTGGGGGCTGCGTTGAGGCCGATTTCCGTTGTGGCGCCGGGGGTTGTGGCGCTGCGTCGTGGGATGTGGCAGGGGCGCTGGTGATCGCCGCGTCTGGCGGTGGCCGGTGTGCGGGATCGCCGCGGGGGCCGGGCCCTGGTGTTCTCCGAGGGGCGGCGGCCACCGAAGAGGTCCACAAGATCATGGAGACGGCGCCGCCGGACGACAACCCGATCGCCATGATCGTGAAGTCGGGCGCGGCGGGCACCATGACGCAGGTCCGGTCGCTGGCTCGGCCTGGGTGGTGGGTGGCTGCGGCGAGGGGTGCTCGCCCTGGGGGGCTGCAGCAGCGGGTGCTTCCTGTGATGCGGTGCTCGCCAAGGGCGGCGGGTGTTTGCTCCGGCAGTGCTCGCCGGCGGTGGCCCGTGTGGTGGTGCTCGCCGTGGTTGCTGGGTTGCCTTTGGTGGTGATTGCCGTGGGCGGTGGGCTCGTGCCCCCGGGCGGTGCTTGCCGTAGGTGGCCGGGTGATTGCTTCGGGCGGTGCTTGCCATCGGTGGCCACGCCGTTGTGCTTCCTGTGAGGCGATGGGCGCCGCGGTTACGGCTCGTCGCTTCGGGTGCAGCTCGCCGTGGCTGTGGCAGCGGGTGCCGTGGTGAGGCGATGGTCGCCGGGTAGCACGATGCTTGCCGTGGCCAGCGGTTGTGGCTTGGACGATGTTGCTGAAGGCGGCCGGTGGTGGGTGCGGGGTGGCTGACTTCGGCGGTGGCGTCGAGCGGGTGCAAGGGCCTCTGCCACCTCGGGGGCCGCGGTCAGCGGGGCGGGTTGTGGCGGGGTTTGATGCGGACGGCGGGCAGTTCCGGGGCCGGCAGGCGCTGCGGGGTGCCGGTGTAGCCCGTGACGCTGCCGAACTGGTCGGATTCCGCTTGCCACGCTTCGCGGAAAGCCGCTATCTCCTCGTGCGTGCGGCCGACGAAGTTCCACCACATCAGGATCTCTTCGTCGAACGGGGTGCCGCCGAGCAGGAGGAAGCGCGCGGGCGCAGACCCGTTGTTGCTCAACGTCAGGCGGCGCAGGCCGGTGCCGACGTAGCCCAGCTCCGCCGCGCGGACCGGGGTGCCGCCGACCGTCACCGCGCCCGTGTCCACGAGGACGCCGTGCTCGAAGCCGGGGTCCACGCCCAGGGACATGTGGGCGTCCGGGTTCAGCACCAGTTCCGCGCCCAGCAACGGGGTGAACGTCGGGATCGGGGACGTGCGCCCGGCCAGCGAGCCGAGGAACACCCGGATCTCGGCGCCCTCGATCCGGTTCACCGACGGCACGTAGTGCTGGAAGTCGCGGGCCGTGTGGCGGTGCCGTTCGGGCAGTGCCACCCAGAGCTGGACGCCGTGCAGGGTCTTCGTGGCCGCCGTCGAGACTTCCGAGTGGCAGATGCCGTGGCCGCCGGTCATCAGGTTGAGCTCGCCGGGCCGGACCATCGCGTGCGTGCCCATGCTGTCGCGGTGCTCGATCTCGCCGGCGAACAGCCAGCTCACCGTCTGCAGGCCGGTGTGCGGGTGCGGGGCGACGTCCATCGCGCCGGCTCCGGCGACCTCGTCCGGGCCGTAGTGGTCGGCGAAGCACCAGGCGCCGATCAGCGAGCGGGCCCGCTGGGGCAGCGTCCGCCGGACCCGCATCGCCCGCGGGCCGCCCAGCGGCACCTCGCGCGGGGTGAGGACCTCGACGGCCGGGCGGTCCGGGTCGGCCGTCGCGGGCCGGTCGCCGCAGGCGAGCTCGGCGGGGTCGGCCTCGATGTTGCTCATGCCCGCCACGGTAGTCGCGGCCGCTGATTCTTCGCGTTCTGGAGTTGTCAAACACCTCGGCCACTTCAGGCAGCCGGCCGCTGTTCTCCGCTGATGATCGCCTGGCCCGCCGCCGTCAGCACCGCCGGCACCAGCTCGCCCGGCAGCCCCGGGCCGGCCGCGCGCACCAGGCCCAGGTGGGCGAGCGTGTGCGCGGCGAACTGGTCACCGCACGACAGCCCGTCGATGAAGAGGTCGGGTTCGCTGCTGCAGGACACCAGGCCCCGCCCGGCCCCGACCGCCCGGAGCATCGCCAGCATGCGGTGGTTCACCAAGGGGCGTGTGACCGTCACCGGTGGCTGCTCGTTCCCGTCCATCTCGGTCCCTCCCGCTCGTGGTTCGGCCTCGTCTCACTCACGCGTCGAACCAGATGACGGGAATTCGACATCTCGTCCGGCGGCGGCCCGGCCAGAGCGTTCACCTCATGGTCACTCGCGCCGGTCCAGACGGGCTCGATCCCGCGTCGACGGTCGTTCGGAGGGGGACCGGGTGCGGATGGGGTCAGAACGGAGGCTCTCCCACGCCGGCGGCCACCGGTTCCGGCGTCCAGGCGCTGCTCGCGTCACCGCCGGTGACCCGGGCGGCCTTGGTCACCTTCGCCGTGGCGTACCGCAGCGACGGGCCGATCTCGTCGACCTCCAGTTCCAGCACGGTGCGCTTCTCGCCCTCCTTCGTGTCGAACGACCGCTGTCTCAGCCGGCCGTGGACGACCACGCGCGTGCCGCGCCCGAGCGACTCCGCGACGTTCTCCGCGTACTGCCGCCACAGGCTGCAGCGCAGGAACATCGCGTCACCGTCGCGCCATTGGCCGGACTCGCGGTCGAACGTGCGGGGCGTGGAAGCCACCGTGAAGTTCGCGACCGCGGCGCCGGCGGGCGTGAACCGCAGCTCCGGGTCCGCCGTCAGGTTGCCGACCACCGTGACCAGCGTTTCGCCTGCCATCTGTTCCTCCGTCTCCTCGGGGTGCGGGGGTGCACCGCTCTCGCCGACGAGGAGAGCACAGGGGACCGACAGTTCCGGGCCGGGCGACGAGATGCCGTCGCCGGTCCGGGGTGGTTGGGTGCCGCCATGCCGACGGCGTTTGAGAAGGAGCTCGTCACGCTGGCCCACCGGCTGGCGGACCTGTGCACCCTGGTGGCGAGCGCGTTCGAAGAGGCCTCGCGCGCCCTGCTCGAAAACGGCTGCACGCTGGGCGAACAGGCCGAAGCGGCGGCCGCGCTCGGTGCCGCGTGCGAGGACCAGGCGTGCGCGCTGCTGGCGCTGCACGCGCCGCACGAGGCGGACGTGAAGGCGGTCGTGGCCGCCGTGCACACCGCCGCGGATCTCACTCGGATGGGTGGTCTTGCCGCCGAGCTCACGGGCCGGGTGCCGACGGACGCGCGGCCCGCGCTCGCGCGGCTGGGCGCGCACGCCGTGACCGCCGCCCGGGAACTGCGGCGGATCCTGGCCGAGCCCGGCGCGGACAGCGAGCTCGACGACGCCGTCGCGGAGGTCGAGGCGGCCGAGCGGGAACTGCGCGCCTGGGCTGGTGGCCGCGACCGGCCCTACGGCGCGGGCGCGGCGGTCGACGTCGTGCTGCTGGCCGCGGTCCACGGCCGGTTCGCCGCGACCGCCGCCGGGATCGCGCGCCGGGTCCGCGGGTTCGCGCCCGTCAGCGCCTGAATCTCGCGCGTAAAGCTCAGCGGCCCTGCTGCGGGAACTCGCCCTGCTGGGGGTACTGGCCCGGCTGCTGGAAGCCCTGCGGCTGGGACGGGTGCGGCGGCTGGAAGCCCTGCGGCTGCTGGAACCCCTGCGACGGGTGCTGCGGCTGCGACGGGTGCTGCGGGTAGGGCTGCTGGGCCTGCTGCTGCGCCTGCTCCTCCTGCGCCTGCAGCCGGACGGCGTCCTCCTTCGGGATCCGGTTCTCGATCCCGCAGAACGTGCACTGCGCGGTGTACTTGACGTGGATCGGGAACAGCGGGATGAAGAAGAGCGTGAACTTCGTGACCGACTTGCGGACGGCGTGCGAGGCGGGGTTGCCGCAGCGGCCGCAGAGGAACGTCGTCATCGCCAGCACGAAGATCCTCGTGCGGTAGCCCCAGATCAGCATCGGTCATCTCTCCTGTCGGTCCTGCGTTCGCGGGGGAGCGTGGCACACCGGCGGGCCGATCCGTGGTGGTTTCGGCAAACCCGTCCGGCCAGGTTCCGGACGAAGCGGACATTCGACCCGTACTGCGGGTGCGACGGTGCACGGGACTAGATTCACGACCATGCCGAGCGACTTCAGCCTCAAGATGATGAACGCCGTCCACCGCGGTCTGGTCAAGCTCACCGGCGGGCGGCGGGGCTGGAACGTCGCCGCCATGCCGGTCCTGGAGCTGACGACCGTCGGCCGCAAGAGCGGGCAGCAGCGGTCGGTCATGCTGACCTCGCCGCACCAGGAGGGTGACGCGCTGGTCGTGGTCGCCTCACGCGGTGGCGACGACACGCACCCCGCGTGGTTCCTGAACCTGCGCGACAACCCGGACGTCGAGGTCTCGGTGAAGGGCGCGCCGCGGCGGCCGATGCTCGCCCGGATCGCCGACGCCGAGGAGCGGGCGCGGCTGTGGCCGAAGATCACGGCCGACTACAAGAACTACGCGAACTACCAGACGAAGACCGAGCGGGAGATCCCGCTCGTGTTCCTCGAACCGCGGTAGCGGCTCCTGCTTCCAGGGCCGGGAGCCTCGGGAGGCTCGGAGTTTCGCAACGTTGTGGTGTGTCGTGCCGGACGCGGCTCTTGGTGGGCGACGCGTCGGAGAAGCACACTCCGCACGCCGGCGTCGGGCGTCAGCCTGAGGTCGGCCGTGTGCTCGCGGGCGGTCCTGGGCGAGCGCGAGCCCGCCCGGCGCGGTGCCGGTGCGGAACCGGCTGAGCCCGATCACCGGTGTCGGCACGGTCCACCGGAACGTCCGCGACGAGTTCTTCCACGGCGAGCAGCGGACCCACGACGATCTCCTGCGGTAGGCCGAAGGACACCGCCGGGAACGCTGACCCTTCAGCTCACGACCGCGCGGTCAGGTAGGCCGGGTCCGGCCCGGGGATCGGCTGGTCCGGCACCCCGGCCAGCAGCTGGCTCATCGCGTGGAAGTACGGCGGGGCGGCGACCGTGCCGCCGAACGCGCCGTGACCGCAGTTGCCCAGGTGCACGGGCGTGCCCGGGCAGATCTCCCGCGGGTGCGAGCCGTCGGCGAACACCATCGACGACACGGCGTAGCCGTCGACGCCGCCGACGAACGCGACCGACTCGCTCTGCTGGGTCGTCCCGGTCTTGCCGATGTCCGGACGGGTCCAGCCGGCCGCGTGGGCGGCCTGGGCCGAGGTGCCCTCCGTGGTGTCCTTGCTCAGGCCCGCTTCGAGCGTGTTCGCGACACCGGTCGGGATGACCTGCTCGCACGCCTGCTGCGGCACCGGCACGGCGTTGCCGTTCCGGTCGGTCACCGACAGGATCGGGTTCGGCGGGCACCAGACGCCGCCGCTCATCAGCGTCGCCGAGACGTTCGCCATCTCCAGCGGGCTGACCGGGCTGTTGCCGAGGGTGAACGACAGCAGGTTCTGGAAGTACTGCGACTGCGGCTCGTTGTACTGCGGGCTCGGCGACTTCGGGTCGGGCGCGGCGCCCGCGTCGTTGGTCGCGAGAGTGGTGCGCAGCCCCAGTTTCCGCGCCATGTCGAGCACCGTCGGCATGCCGACCTCGTTCTCGAGCCCGACGAACGCGACGTTCGGCGACGTCGCGAGCCCGTCGGCCAGCGTGATCGGATCGGCGTAGTGGCCGTCGTTGTGGACGGTGTAGCAAGCCGTGTGGCTGTTCGCGTTCGGCGGCGCGAAGCACTGGCTGTCCGGGTTCGGCAGCGGCGTCTGCAGGCCCGCCTTGCCGGTGACGAGCGCCGCGGCCGAGGTGAAGATCTTGAACGACGAGCCCGCGCCGAACTCGTTGCTCGCGTCGGCGACGATGTCCGTCGACGTCTCGCCCTTCGCCGGGTCGGTGCCGAAGTTGCGGTTGGCGACCATGGCGAGCACCTGGTGCCCGCTGGCGCCCGGCTGGACGACGGCGAAGGTGTTGGCCACGCCGTCCTGGGTGGTCGGCACGTTGGCGTCGACGGCGTCCTTCGTCACCTGTGAGACGCGGGGGTCCAAAGTGGTCTTGATCGTGTACCCGCCGGTCGCCAGCTGGTCCGGCGTGAAGCCGGCGTGCGCGAGGTAGCTTTCCGCGTAGGCGCAGAAGAACCCGGCGTCCGGGGCCGCGCCCATGCACGTGCCGGACGGCGTCACCGGGCCGCCGGGGAGGAGGCCGAGCGGAGCCGCCTTGGCCGACGCGGCGTAGGACGCGGGGATCGAGCCGTTGGTGACCATGTCGTCGATCACCGTGTTGCGGCGCTGGGTCGCCTTGTCCGGGTGCGAGTACGGGTTGTAGATGCTCGGGTTGTTCACCATTCCGGCGAGCAGCGCCGCCTGCGGCACGGTCAGTTTGTCCGCGGTCGTCCCGAAGTACGCTTTTGCCGCGGCACCGACCCCGTACACGGTTCCGCTGAATTCGACCACATTGAGGTAACTGGCCAGAATGTCGTCCTTGCTCATCGTGTCGTTGAGCTGGACGGCCATTTTCGCCTCGCGCAGCTTGCGCGCCAGCGAATCCTCCCGGTCGGCCTGCTGGGCCACCGGATCGGTCCGGTCGACGACGTTCACGAGGTAGTTCTTGACGTACTGCTGCGTGATCGTCGACGCGCCCTGCAGCGAGCCGCCGGCGCTGTCGTTGACCGCCGCGCGCGCCATGCCCTGCAGGTCGACTCCGCCTTCGGTGTAGAAGCGGCGGTCCTCGACGCCGATGATCGCGGCCTTCATGGTCGTCGCGATCCCGGCCGCGGTGACCGGCAGCCGGTACTGCGACCAGAGCGTCGCGATCGGGGCGCCGTCGCGGTCGGTCACCGTCGTCGTCAGCGGCGGATCGGCGGCGGCGAGCTGCGCGGAAATGGCGTCGACGGAATCGCTGACCTCATTCGACAGCAGGCCGGCACCGATGGCGGCGGGCGCCACCGTGCCGGCCGCCAGAATTCCGGCGAGGACACAAAAACCGACAAAGGGGAGCACGCCCCGGCCACGATTCACGGAATCGAGATTAGCCATTACCGGATAAGGCCTCCGTTCGGTGAGACATGTGCCTCACCGGGCCAACCTGCCGAGCAGCGCCGAAGCGACCGAAATCGCGGCCACCGTCGCCACCACGAGCACGGCGAAGTCGAGGCCGAGGTGGGCGGGCGTGCCGATGAGCAGCCCGCGCAGGGCGTCGACCTGGTAGCTCAGCGGGTTGACGTGGCTGAGCACCTTGAGCCAGCCCGGCATCAGGTCCACCGGGTAGAGCGCGTTCGAGCCGAAGAACAACGGCATCGTGATCGCCTGCCCGATGCCCATCAGCCGTTCGCGGGACAGCACGACGCCCGCGATGACGATGGACAGGCAGCAGAAGAACGCCGACCCGAGCACCAGCACGACGGCCATCGCGAGCAGCTTCAGCGGGTTCACCGTCAGGCCGACGCCCAGGACCGCGGCGAGGATCAGCACCATCAGGGCCTGGACGAGCGCGCGGACCCCGGCGGCGAACGCCTTCCCGGCGACCAGGGCCGCGCGCGGGGTCGGTGTCACGAGCAGCTTGGCGAGCACGCCCGCGTCGCGTTCCCAGATGATCTGGATGCCGTAGAAGATCGAGATGAACAACGCCGACTGCGCGAGGATCCCGGGCGCCAGGTAGTCGAGGTAGGGCGTCGAGCCGGTCGGGATCGCCTTGATCCGGGTGAACGTCTCGCCGAAGATCAGCAGCCACAGCGCGGGCTGGATGGCCCGGGTGAGCAGCTCGGTCTGGTCGCGGCGCAGCTTCTGCAGCTCCACCAGGCACATGGCGCCGACGCGCGCGGCCAGGATCCGCAGCTGCCGCAGCGGGCCGGGGTCAGCCGAGACGGCGGGCGGTGCGGCGAGTGGCACGGACACTGCGGATCCCTCCTTCTTCGCTTGCGAGCCGGTCACCGGTGACCGCGCGGAACACGTCGTCCAAAGTGGACTCGGGACCGAGGTCGGCCTCGAGCTCGGCGGGTGTGCCCAGCGCGCGGATCTTGCCGGTGTGCATCAGGGCGACACGGTCGCAGTACTGCTCGGCCTCGTCCATGTAGTGGGTGGTGACGAGCACGGTCATGCCGGTCTCGGCCCGGATCTGCGAGATCCGCTCCCACACCGCCGAGCGGGCGACCGGGTCGAGCCCGATCGTCGGCTCGTCGAGGATCAGCAGCCGCGGGGAGCTGACCAGGGCCTGGGCGAGCTCGAGCCGGCGGATCATGCCGCCGGAGTAACCCTTCGCAGTGCGGTCGGCGTCGCCGGTCAGGCCGACCAGGTCCAGCGCGCGCCGGACCTCTTCGGCGCGCCGGGCGCGGGGGACGTCGAAGAGCCGGGCGAACAGGGAGACGTTCTCGCGGCCGGTCAGCGCGCCGTCGGCCGACAGCTGCTGCGGGACGTAGCCGATCAGCCGCCGCACGGCCATCTTCCGGCGGGCGACGTCGAGCCCGCAGACGGTGATCCGGCCGGGTCCGGTGGGCAGCAGCGTGGTGATCATCCGCAGCGTGGTGGTCTTGCCGGCGCCGTTCGGGCCGAGCAGGCCGAACACCTCGCCGGGGTGGATCTCCAGGTCGACGCCGTCCACCGCGCGCGTCGCGCCGAAGGAGTGCGTGAGATCGGTGCACCGCACCGCGGGTTCGGTCATGGCTGCTCCTTCAGGATGCCCATGAGCTTTTCCAGTGCCGGCAGCGCTCGTTCGATCACGGCCTTGTCCTCTTCGGACAGTCCGGTCAGGGCGTCGGCGACCAGGCCGGTCCGGGCGCGGCGCCAGGCGGCCATCCGGGCGGCGGCCGCGGGGGTGAGCTCCAGCCGGGTCGCGCGCCGGTCGAGGGGGTCGGGTTCGCGGTGCAGCAGCCCGGCCTCGACGAGCTGGTTGACCAGGGTGCTGACGGAGTTGGCCGCCAGGTGCAGTTCCCGCGCGGCGGCCGCGACGCCGACGCCGGGGTGGTCGGCGACCACGCGCAGGACCTCGACCTGGGCGCCCGGCAGGGAAAAGCCGGGGACGTCGGCGCGGACCCGGCGGCGCACGACCCGGCGGATGCCCTGGACGGTGCCCAGGAGCCGTTCGGCGAGTTCGGTCATGGCCTCAAGGTAGCTCTGACTCAGAACTATTAGCAACGCTAAATGTCTGGTTGGCGGGAAAGTGGCGGGAAGGTCCGGATCAGCGGAGGCGCGCGGCCTCGGCGAGGGCCAGGTCGAGCAGGCCGGGGAACCGCGCGTCGAACTCCTCGCGCCGCAGCGCGTTCAGCCGCTGTGTGCCGCTGTCCCACTGCTTCAGCAGGCCGGCCGCGCGGAGGATCTTGAAGTGCCGGGACGCCGCGGGCTTGCTGACCGGTGGCATGATCGCGCCGCACGACTGGCCGGGTTCGCGGGCCAGCGCGGCGATCATGGTCAGCCGGTGCGGGTCGCGCAGCGCTTCGAGTGCCTCGCTGAACGAGACGTCCTCGAGCGCCGGGTGCTCGAGCGGGGTCGCGGTGCGGCTGGCCATGGGCCGAGTATCCCTCGTGGTTGCGGGTTCGCCGGAACTTGTGCCATGGTCGATGTTAGCTGATTGGTTAACATGAAGGAGTGCGTCGGAGTGCGCGTCTACCGTCCCGGTCCGGCCGGAAGCCTGGTGCAGTACGAAGAACCCGTGCCCGAGCCGCAGCGCGGCGAGGTGCTGGTCCGGGTCCGCGCGACGTCGCTGAACTACCGCGACCTGCTCATCCTCGACGGCGACCACTTCACCAACGGGCCCGGGAACCTGATCCCGGTGTCCGACGCCGCCGGCGAGGTCGCCGCGGTGGGCGAGGGTGTCACGCGCTTCGCCGCCGGAGACCGGGTGATCGGCACCTTCCACGCGAACTGGATCGGCGGCCGGCTGCCGGCCGCGGAAACCCTGCGCGGGTACGGCAACGCCCAGGACGGCTGGCTCGCGGAGTACCGCGCCGTCTCCGAGCACGCGCTCGCCGCGCTGCCGGATTCGCTTACCTTCGAGCAGGGCGCGACGCTGCCGTGCGCCGCCGTCACGGCTTGGACGGCGCTCAACGGCGGCCGCCCGCTGGGTCCGGAGGACGTCGTGCTCACCCTGGGCACCGGCGGCGTTTCGTTGTTCGCCCTGCAGCTGGCGAAGGCGCACGGAGCGCGGGTGGTCGCGACGACGTCGAGCGCGGAGAAGGCGGCCAAGCTGACGGACCTCGGGGCGGACGTCGTCGTCGACTACGTCGCGACGCCCGAGTGGGGCAAGGCCGTGCTCGACGCGACGGGCGGCCGGGGTGCCGACCGGATCGTCGAGGTCGGCGGACCCGGCACGTTCGCGCAGTCGCTGGTCGCGGCCGGGACGCACCACGCCGAGATCGCGCTGGTCGGGTTCGTCGGCGCGGGCGGGGCGCCGATCGAGTTCATGGACCTGTTCCGCAGCGGCGCGACCGTGCGCAAGACCTGGGTCGGCAGCCGGGACGACACCGAGGACCTCCTGCGGCGCCTGACCGTCCGCCCGATCGAACCGGTCATCGACAGCGTTCACCCGTTCGGGGAGGCCGACGCGGCGTTCCGGCACTTCAGGGGCCGCGGGAACTTCGGGAAGGTCGTCATCACCGCGTGAGGCGAAAGGGATACCGCTGATCGGCTGAACTGCTGTGGTGTCGACCGTTCGGCGGCACCCCGGCGCCGTTCGCCGCGTGATCGGCCGATTCCGGTCCGGAATCGCCGGGCCGGGAGCATGCTGTCCTTTCCGACCCCGCGTCCCCGCACCTGACGTCCACTGTGGACATTGCCAGCGTGCCCGGCCCGGCGGTCATCTCGACCGGAGAACGGACGCCGGAGAATAGGAAATGTCGTGACCCTGCTGGACAGCAAGCTCGTCCGCTGCTGGACATCCCGCCCGAACCTGCAGTCCCTCTACAGCCTCGCCGCGGCCGCCCCGCGCGTGCGCGCCTCGCTCGGCCTCGCGCCGACCGGCGGCGGCACGCTGAGTTTCAAGGTGGACGGCGACGCGCTGGACCGCACCGAGGCGGAGCTGCTCGCCGCGACGTCGGCCAAGCTGCCGGTGCACCCGCTGGTGACCCAGGACCTCTACGGCCGCTCGACGGTCCGCTGCTGGCGCCGCAACCGCGACCTGCGCGTGCTGACCGGTGACCTCGTGGACGTCGCCGACCGGCTGACGAGGGCCGGTTACGGCGGCGCGCTGCGGTTCGCGAGCGTGGAGTTCGCCGCCCCGGACGGGCGCCGGGACGGGAAGCTGATGCTCGTGTACCTGTTCGGGCGCGGCACCTTCCACGCGGCGGCGTCGCCCGGCACCGGCAGCCTGGACCGGGCACTGGAGCTGCGGGCCCGCGCGGCGCTGCACGGCTCGCTGCCGTTGGAACCGGACGCACACCGGCGTTTCGTCGTCTGATATTTCCGCGTTTGTCGTGGTCACGGGCTTCTGCGAGGATGCTGCTCTCGTCCGAGCGAAGGAGATCGCTGTGGCTTCCCGGTTGAACCCGTATCTGAGCTTCAAGGACAACGCCCGCCAGGCCATGGAGTTTTACGAGACCGTTTTCGGCGGAAAGCTGACGGTGCACACGTTCGGGTCATTCGGGGCACCCGAAGGGCCGGAAGCCGACAAGGTCATGCACGCCCAGCTGGACACCGACAGCGGCTACACGCTGATGGCGTCCGACACCCCCGAAGGCATGGAGCACAACCCGGGCACCAACATCACGGTCAGCCTCAGCGGGGACGACGCCGACGACCTGCGGGGCTACTGGGAAAAACTGAGTGCGGGCGGCACCGTGACGGTTCCGTTCGAAAAGCAGGCGTGGGCCGACGAATTCGGGTGTTGCATCGACAAGTTCGGCATCCCGTGGATGGTGAACATCGGCCATTAGCCCGCTCCGGGCGTTGCAGCCCCGGCCTCCGTCGGTGACGATGGAGGACCGGCGTGACCGAGACCGCGCCGGGCCCGAAGGAGGCCCGATGGCGGGTTCCCCGTGGACGTGTGCGCAGTGCGGCGCGGTCAACGACGGCGCCGCCGGGCGCTGCGGCACCTGCGCGAACCTGGCCCCGGGCCGGGCCCGCAAGCGGGCGCTGTGGGTGCTGCTGACCCTGATGCTGGTCGCCGGGGTCGCGGTGACCGGGGTCGTGCTGTTCGCCGGGGGCTCGAAGTCCCCGCCCGCGGCGTCCGGGCCGTTCCCGCAGTACACGACGCCGGCGCTGCCGACGACCAAGACCGTCGTCACGACGGCGGCCGGCGTCACCCCGCCCGCCGCGCCGCCGACGTCCACCTCCAGTTCGGCTCCGTCGTCCACCCCGGCCGAGAAGCCGTGCCCGGGGGACGCCGCCCGGTACCTGCCGGGCGGCACGGGGACGGCACTGCTGGTGGGGGAGACCGCGAAGTCCGTCATCACGGTCTGCAAGACCCCCGACGGCCGGATCTTCTACGACGGCCAGGCCCGCGGGCAGGGAGCCTCGGACGACACCCACATCATGCTGCCCGCGCAGCCTTCGGGTGACGGCTACGTCGCGGTGAACGGCGCCTACAGCTACAAGATCGGCGGCGGCAGGCTCGTGGTGTCGGACGGCGGCCAGGTGCTCTCGGACGACGAGCTGACCACCACCGGCTGAGCGCCCGCTCACGATGTGGGAGCCGCGGCGCGGGATGGCGCTTTCGACGCATCCTGGCGGGTGATCACCCGAGGCCGACCCCGAGGTAGCGCCATGTCTTCCCCGCTGGACAACCCGACCTGGACGTCGCTGGCCGGGCCGCACGCCCGGTTCGCCGAGCGAGCCGGCCGCGTGCTGCGCTACCCCGAGGACGTCGCGCCCTTCCTGGGCCTGCCCGACGACCCCGGCGAGCAGGACTGGCGGGACGTCGCCGCGCTGGCCGGCCCCGGGGCGACGGTCGTCGTCGCCGGTGGCTCCGACCGGCCGCCGGCGGGCTGGGACGTGCTCGAGGTGCTCCCGGGCGTCCAGCTCGTCGACGAGGGGGTCGCGGCCGCGCCGGACTCCGACGCCGTGCGGCTCGGGCCCGCGGACGTGCCGGAGATGCTCGACCTCGTCGCGCGGACGAAGCCGGGGCCGTTCCGGAAGCGCACCGTCGAGCTCGGCACCTACCTCGGGATCCGGCGCGAGGGCGCGCTCGTGGCGATGGCCGGGGAGCGGCTGCACCCGCCCGGCCACACGGAGATCAGCGCCGTCTGCACCGATCCGGCCTTCCGCGGGCAGGGCCTGGGGACGCGGCTCGTGCACGCCGTCGCGGCGGGCATCCGTGAGCGGGGCGAGACGCCGATGATGCACGCGGCCGCCGGCAACACCTCGGCGATCCGGCTGTACGAGTCGCTGGGGTTCGTCGTGCGGCGGCGGCCGAACTTCGTGGCGGTGCGGGTCCCGGCCTGACTCAGGCGCCGGTCGACGAGCCGGGCCGCACGATCATCAGCACGGTGACCGCGGCCCACAGCAGGTTGAACACGCCGGTCGTCATGCCCAGCCGGCCCAGGGTGCCCGGCTGGGGTTCGGCGAGCCGGCTCTTCTGGCCCGGCAGCACCACGAACGCCAGTACGGCCGCCGCGACCGCGGTCAGGCCGATGGACACGATCAGCCACGGGTCGCCCATGACGTGCATGGTGCCCGCGACACCGAGCCCGAACACCGGCACGGCGATGGCCACGAGCGCGTAGCCGCGGCAGATGCGGTGCAGCACGGTCACGGTGGTGACGTCGCCGCCCGCCGCCACCCGCCGGGCCGCGGCGGGGAACATGCTGGCCGCGACGGCGACCGGGCCGACGGCCAGGATCGCCGCCAGGACGTGCACCGAAAGCAGGAACTTCGACACGGAACTCCTCTCCTCGAGGAGGAAGCTATCGGCTCGGCCGCGGCGCCGGGAGTGGCTGGAATGCCAGATAGCGCCGGGATCCGGCCAGCGGCTTCCACCGTCCCGGGTCCGTCGCCTGTTCGTTGCGGAGGGGCCGGTTCAGCGTCGGACGGTTGCGACGCGGGGAACGGCTAGCTCGGTACCCACAGGGTGACGCGGGTGCCGCGGCCCGGCTGGGAGTCGACCGTGCCGTGGCCGCCGACCTCGGCCAGTCTCGCCTTGATCGACTGGCTGATGCCGAAGCCCGGCGGCCGGTCGCGGACGTCGAAGCCCTGGCCCTGGTCCCGGGCGACCACCGCGATCCCGCCGTCGCGCTCCTCCACCCGCAGCACGACCTGCTTGGTCCCGGAGTGCTTCACGGTGTTGCGCAACGCTTCCCGGACCGCCTCGCACATCGCGGTCCGCCGGTCCTGCGAGAGCTTGTCGTCGTCGGCGAAGTCCGCGGCGACGAGCTGGGTGCGCAGGCCGTCGCGGGTCATCTCGGTGGCGACGTCGGCGAGTTCGACGGCGAAGCCGCGCACGGAACCGGTCTCGACCGGCTCGGTGATCTTGCGGCGCAGCTCGCCCGCCTCGGCCTTGGCGATCGAGCGCAGCTCCTTGAGCCGGGCGACGGCCTGGGCGTCGTCGCCGGGAGCCGAGATCGCCAGCGCTTCGAGCGTCTGCAGGACGCTGTCGTGCATGATGCGCCGGGTCCGGCGGCGCTCGGCCTCACGCCCGCGCCGCAGCCCGATGTCGAGGGCGAACCGGGTGCCGACGCCGAGCAGGATGAGGATGCCCGCGGCGAGCACGATGGCCACGGCGAGCGCGACCATGCAGCCGACCGAGCGGGTCAGGGCGAGCTGGTGGTCGAGCGGGAGGCCACCGGCGAGGGTGAGGGCCGAGCGGAGGGGGAGGGCCGCGGCGAACAGCCACAGCGCCGACGGCACGCCGGACGTGCCCGCCCACATCGCGACCGCGCCGACCAGCCAGGTCCAGGTGACGTCGACGGCGAACGGCTGCACCGCGGCCGGGGCCGTGGCCGCGACGGCGAAGTTGAGCGCGACGCCGACGGCCAGGTCCAGCGCCAGCGCGCGGCCGGTGAACCGGGCCCGCAGGCCGCCGCTCCGCAGCACCCAGACCGCCGCCACGGTGTTGGCCGCGACGGCGAACACCGTGGCCGCGAGGACCGGCCCCAGCCCGAGGCTGCCGTTCGCGGCGGTGAACCCGATGAAGACCTTGATGAACGCCGCGATCCGGTAGGCCAGCGGCACGACCACCCAGTAGCGCGCGGCACGGGCGAGCGTCGCGTCGCCGACCGCGGTGAGGTCACCGTCGTCGTCGTCGCCGTCCGGTTCGGGGGCCTCCGCGGGCGTGCCGCGGCGCAACAGCGTGCGGACGAACGCGCGCGGCGGCGCGCCAAAGCCCGCCTCGGGCATCGGTGTCCCCATTCATCCGGCCGTCCGGGCGGTCTGAGCCTCGCAGCGCGGCAGGGGCAAGGTCAACCGCCAGGGTGACAAGTCTGCCCTGGTGGACCAAAGCCCGCCGTACGGGCGGACGGCCGGGAGGTGATCAGTAGGTGGCCCCCGCGTGGAACGTCGTGTCCTCGCCGGTGTACTCCAGCCAGCCCGGCGAGCCGGTGGTGGCGAAGCGGTACCAGGCGCCGTTCAGGTCGTGGGCCAGCCGCCGCGGCGCGTCCTCGCCGAGCAGGCCGCGCGGCCCGGACAGCACGTCGAGCGCGTCGAAGACGAAGGGCAGCTCGAGGCCGTGGCAGGCGCCCATCCGGCCGTCGAGCAGCGGGGAGCGCCACTCGAACTCGTAGCGGAAGGTGCGGCCGGCGTGGTTCTCGGCCAGGTCACGCACCGAGTCGCGGAAGACCAGGTCGGTCAGCGCGTCGACGAGCACCTCGCCGGCCACGCGCTCCCCGCCGAGGCCGTAGCGGTGCAGGACACCGGCCGGGTCGGGGTGCGACACGGCCAGCGACGCGACGGCCTGGTCGTCGGTGACGGCTTCGAGCACGCCGGTCGGCACCAGGTAGAGCCGCATCTCCTCGCGGCAGCTGCCGACGATCAGGTCGACGGCGGCGCCCGCGCCCGCCTTGATCGCCTTGCCCGGGTGCTGCGGCAGCACGTCGTCGCCGACCATCGGCAGGAACGGGCTGAGCCCGTAACCGCGGTCGTAGCCCAGCGCGTCACGCAGGTCGGGCGCGCCGCCGGGGCGCAGCACCGCGTCCTGGGCGTCGAGCAGCTGCTCGGTCGACACCTTGCGGAACGCCTCCGCCGTCGCCTCGACGTGCAGCTCGTCGGCGATGACGCGCGCGAGCCGCTTCGCCTCGACGACGCCCCGGACCATGTCCGGATGTCCACTTTGGACGATCGCCCGGCGGAACAGCCCGGTCGCGAGCGGGGAGCCGAGCAGACACGCGACGCTCACCGCGCCGGAGGACTCGCCGAAGAGCGTGACGTTCTCCGGATCGCCGCCGAACGCCGCGATGTTCTCCCGCACCCAGCGCAGGGCCGCCAGCTGGTCGCGCAGGCCCAGGTTCGTCGCGCCGCCCTCCAGCGGCAGGAACCCGTCGATCCCGAGCCGGTACTGCACGGTCACCAGGATCGCCCCGGCCCGCGCGAACGCCGTGCCGTCGTAGACCGAAGCCGAGCCGGTGCCGCCGATGAACGCCCCGCCGTGCACGAACACGAGCACCGGCAGCCCGGCCGCGCCCGGGTCCGGCGTCCAGACGTCGGCCGTCAGGTACTCCGGCCCCGGTCGCCAGCCGGGGCCGACGATCGGGTCGAGGTCGAAGCCCGGCAGGTCACGGTGGCGCTGCGGGGCGGTCGGCCCGGGTCTCCGCGCGTCGCGGACGTCCTCCCACGGTGGGGCCGGCACGGCCTCGGCGAAGCGCAGTTCGCCCTCGGGCGCGGCGGCGTACGGGATGCCGCGGAACCGGGCGACGCCGTCCGCGGTGAGCTCCCCGCGGACCGCGCCGGACGTGGTGGGGACGATCGCCTCGGTCATGCGGGGGCTCCTTCGTGGAAAACCTTGCCGGGGTTGAAGATCTGCTGCGGGTCCAGCGCCCGCTTGACCGCGCGGTGCAGCTCGAGCACCGCCGGGCCGAGCTCCCGGGTCAGGCCGGGTTGCTTGAGCAGGCCGACGCCGTGCTCGCCGGTGACCGTGCCACCGAGGTCGAGCGCGTCGGAGATGATGTCCTCGAACGCCGCCTGGGCGTTCTTCCGCGCGGTTTCGTCACCGGGCGGGGTCACCAGCAGCGGGTGCAGGTTGCCGTCGCCGATGTGCGCGATGTTGGCGATCACGACGTCGTGGCGCAGCGCCGCCCGGTCGATCCGCGCGAGCATCTCGGGCACGGCCTGCGTCGGCACGCAGACGTCCTCGGTGAGCACCGGCCCGAGCCGTTCCAGGGCCGGGTAGGCGAGGCGGCGGGCGGCGAACAGCGCGTCGGCCTCGGCCTGGTCGGACGACTGGGCGGCCCAGGTCGCCCCGGCCTTTTCGAAGCATTCGAGCAGCACCGAGGCTTCGTGCTCGCCCTGGGCACCGGGTGCGTCCGTGCGGCCGAGCAGCACGACGTTCGCATCGGTGCTCAGGCCCATGTTCTTCCACGCGTCGACCGCGGCGAGGCAGTGCCGGTCGACGAGTTCGAGCGCCGACGGCAGCACGCCCCGCGCCGCGACGGCCGCCGCGGCCTCCCCGGCGGCGACCGTCGTGTCGAAGTAGCCGGCCACCGTCCGCTCGGCGGCCCGTGCCGGGCGCAGCCGCAGGGTGACCTCGGTGATCACGCCCAGCGTGCCTTCGGAGCCGACCATCAGCCCGGCCAGGTCGTAGCCCGCCACGCCCTTCGCGGTGCGGCGGCCGAGCCGGACGAGCTCGCCGGTGCCGGTGACGACCTGCATGCCCAGGACGTAGTCGCGGGTGACGCCGTACTTCACGCAGCAGACGCCGCCGGCGTTGGTCGCCACGTTGCCGCCGATCGTCGACCACGGCGAGCTCGCCGGGTCCGGCGGGTACCAGAGCCCGCGTGCGGCGCAGGCCGCGCGCAGATCGTCGTTGACCACACCGGGTTCGACGACCGCGAGCCGTTCCTGCTCGTTGATCTCCTTGATGGCCCGCAGCCGGTCGGTCACCAGCACCACGCAGTCCTCGACGGCGTTCGCGCCGCCGGACAGGCCGGTGCCGGCGCCGCGGGTGACGAGCGGCGTGCCATGGCGCAGGCACTGCCGCACCACGGTCTGGACCTCTTCGGCGGTGTGCGGCCGGACCACGACGGCGGGCAGCGCGTGCGGTGCCCATTCGGCCTCGTCGTGGGCGAAGCTCCGCAGCACGTCCGGGTCGCGGACCAGCCGGTCGGCCGGCAGGGCGGCGGCCAGGTCGTCGATCAGCATTCTCGGGGGACTCCTCGTTGTCGCCCGCAAGCCTAGGACTGCGGACCGGCTGCGTCATGGGCGAATCGGCCCGTGATCGTCGCGGATGGGTAACGGCCGGGCGGCGTGTCCGCGAGGAGTTAGTTTCATTACGCAACTCAGCAGATGGACGTGACTTTCTGGCACTATGAGGTGACAACATGCGAGCTAGGAGGCACCCATGGCCGATCTCGTTCTCGTCACCGGCGCCGGCGGCGTGGGCCGGCTCGTCACCGAGCGGCTGCGCGCGCACGACCGGCCGGTGCGCGTCCTGGTCCGCCGCGACGACGAGCGGGCGGCCGAGGTCCGGGCGCTGGGCGCGGAAGTCGTCACCGGCGACCTGACCCGGCCCGAGACCGTGGCGGCCGCGCTCGACGGCGCCGGCCGCGCCTACTTCGGGCTCAGCGTCTCACCGGACCAGCTGCTGGCCGCGACCGTGCTGGCCACCGTCGCGAAGGATCTCGGCTCCCTCGACGTGCTGGTGGACATGTCGCAGATGACGGTGTCCCAGATGACCACGACCAGTACCGCGGAGTCGCGCCAGCAGCGGCTGCACTGGCTCTCGGAGCGGGTGCTGGACTGGTCGGGGCTGCCCGTGGTGCATGTGCGCCCGACGTCGTTCCTGGACAACCCGCTGTTCACGACGCTGGCCGCGCGGTCGATCCGTGAGCGCGGGACGCTGGAACTGCCGTTCGGGACGGGCCGGACGTCGCCGGTCGCGGCGGTCGACGTCGCCCGCGTGGTCGCGACGATCCTGCGTGACCCGGGCGAGCACGTCGGGAGGGTGTACGAGCTGACCGGCCCGCGGACGCTCGACCTGACCGGCGTCGCGGCGGAGTTCTCGGCGGCGCTCGGCCGTGAGGTGTCCTATGTGGACGTCCCGCTGGACGTCTGGCGCGCCGAGGTGCTCGCGAAGGCGGGCTTGCCGCCGCACACCGAGCAGCACATCGCGACGATGGCGAAGCTGCACCGCGAAAACCGCTACGACCGCTCCACCGATGACGTCGAGCGTGTCACCGGGGAGCGGCCGCAGACGGTGGAACGGTTCGTCGCCGGGCGCAAGGAGCTCTACACCGGCTGATCCGCCAGCAGGTCCTCGATGGTGATCGGGATGTGGCGGACCCGGACGCCGGTGGCGTTGTAGACGGCGTTGGCCACGGCCGCGGCCATGCCGACCGTGCCGATCTCGCCGAGCCCCTTGGCGCCCACGGCGTTGTGCAGCGTGTCCGGGTACTCGACGAAGTGGACGTCGACCTCCGGGATGTCCGCGTTCACCGGGAGCAGGTAGCTCGCGAAGTCGCCGTTGGCGAGCCGGCCGCTGGCCTCGATCTCCAGGCCCTCGTGCAGCGCGGCCGACACGCCCCAGATCATCCCGCCCATCAGCTGGCTGCGGGCCGCCCGCGCGTTGATGATCCGGCCGGTGTCGAAGACGCCGAGCATCCGGGACACCCGCACCTCGCGCGTCCACTTGTGCACGCGGACCTCGCAGAACTGCGCGCCGAACGAGCTGAAGGAGTGCTTGGTCAGCTCCTCGCCGGGGGCCGACGAGCCGGTGACCTCCAGCGACTTCCGGCCGACGGCCCGCAGCAGCTCGCCGAACGTCATCGACCTGCCGTCGGCCAGTACCCGGCCGTCGGCGTAGGTGACCTCGGCGCCCTCGAACGGCGCGCCCGGGTCGGCCGCCAGCGCGACCAGCTCGTCGATGGCCTTCGTCGCGGCGATCATGATGGCCGTGCCGACGCTCGCCGTCGCGGTCGAGCCGCCGGACAGCCCGCCCGGCGGGAGCGCCGAGTCGCCGAGCTTGGGCACGATCTTCTCCGGCGCGATGTCCAGCGATTCCCCGCCCACCAGCGAAAGCACGGTCAGCAGGCCGGTGCCCGGGTCCGCGCCGCTCGTGCCGACGACGGCCGTGTCGTCGTCCTGCAGCGTGATGCCGACGGTCGCCGGGAACCGCAGGGCGGGGAACATCGCCGTGGCCGTGCCGAGGCCGACCTGCCAGTCGCCGTCGGTGTGCCCGTGCGGCTTCCGGTGCTGCCAGCCGAACCGCTGCGCGCCGATCTGGAAGCACTCGTCGAGGTGCTTGCTCGACCACTGCAGGTCGTGTCCCGGCGGGGCGGTCGAGTTGTTCTTCTGGCGCAGCTCGATCGGGTCCATGTCGAGCGCGACGGCCAGCTCGTCGATCGCGCTCTCCAGCGCGAACGACCCGGGTGCCTCGCCGGGGGCCCGCATGAACGTCGTCGGCGGGATGTTGAGCGGCACCACCTTCTGGCTGATGTGCAGGTTGCGGGTGGCGTACCACTCACGGGACGTGCCGTGCGACGTCGGCTCGACGAACGCGCGGTGGACGTCGGTGCTGCACCAGGAGTCGTGGCGCAGGGCGACGAGCGTGCCGTCGCGTTCGGCGCCCAGCGTCATCTTCTGGACCGTCGCCGCGCGGCCCGCGGTGGCGGTGAACACCTGCTCGCGGGTGAGCGCGGCCTTCACCGGCCGGTCGAGGGCGCGGGCCGCGGCGGCGGCCAGGAACGCCGGCGCGGACGTCCGGCCCTTGCCGCCGAACGCGCCGCCGACGTACGGGTTCAGCGTGTGCACGGCTTCGGCGTCCAGCTGCAGCGCGCTCGCCAGTTCCTGGGCCTGCAGGTGCGCGCCCTGGTTCCCGCTGTAGACGGTCAGCTCGCCGTCGTCCCAGACCGCGACGGCCGAGTGCGGCTCCATCGCGGCGTGGTTCTGCGTCGCCGTGTGGTAGGTCGCCTCGACCACGACCTGGCTCGAAGCCAGCGCGTCGTCGAAGGATTCGACGCCGTCTTCGAGGATCTCGAACGTGGACGGCGTGCCGTCCCGCCCCGGCGGGGCGTCCTCCGCGGTGGCGAGGCCGTCCTCGAGCGAGGTCAGCGCCGGCCGGGTGCGGTAGGTGACCTCGACGAGCATCGCCGCGTCGCGGGCCTGCTCGAACGTCTCCGCCACGACGAAGCCGATCGCCTGGCCGTAGTAGGCGACCTCCTTGGTCTGCATGGGCACCCACGTCTCGCCGAACAGCGGCGAGACCGGGGTGCGCAGCTCCAGCGGGTCGAACGGCGAGTACACGCCGAGCACGCCCGGCGCGCTCTTCGCCGCGGTGACGTCCATGGCTTCGAGCTCGGCGTTGGCGACCGTGCTGAGCACGACGTAGCCGTAGACCATGCCGGGGAAGTGGTGGTCGGCGCCGTACTTGGCCCGGCCGGTGACCTTCACCGGCGCTTCAAGACGGGCGGCGGTCATCGGGTGCTCTCCTCGGTCAGTTCGAGCAACGCGCGGACGAGGGTCCGCTTCAGCAGCGGCACCTTGAAAGCGTTTTCGGACAGCGGCCGGGCGCCCTCGGCGGCCGCGGACACGGCCTCCTCGAAGGACTCCTGCGTCGCGGGCTTGCCGCGCAGGGCGTCCTCGACGGCGGGCAGCCGCCATGGCACCGTCCCGACCCCGCCCACGGCGATCCGGGCGTCGGCGACCACGCCGTCCCGGACGTCCAGCGCGACCGCGGCCGAGCACAGCGCGAACTCGTAGGACTGCCGGTCGCGCACCTTGACGTAGGTCGAGTTCGCGGCCCAGTCGAGCTTCGGGACGACGACCTCGGTGATCAGCTCACCGGTGCGCAGGTCGTTCTCGACGTCGGGCGTGTCACCCGGCAGCCGGTAGAAGTCGCCGAGCTTCACCGTGCGGGTGCCGTCCGGGCCGGCCAGGCGCAGTTCCGCGTCGAGCGCGACCAGGGCGACGGCGACGTCACTCGCGTGCGTCGCCGCGCAGGAGTCACTGGTGCCGAGGATGGCGTGCATCCGGTTGGCGCCTTCGAGCGCCGGGCAGCCGCTGCCGGGCACGCGCTTGTTGCACGGCGTGGCGACGTCGCGGAAGTACGAGCAGCGGGTGCGCTGCAGCAGGTTCCCGCCGATGCTGGCCATGTTCCGGATCTGCTGGGACGCGCTCAGCAGCAGCGCGCGCGAGATCGCCGGGTACACACCGGGGTGGGCGGCGATGTCGCTCATCCGCTCCAGCGCGCCGAACCGTAGGCCGTCGGCCGTGTCGATGCCGCGCAGCGGGACGTTGTTGATGTCCAGCACGTGCCGCGGGGTGAGGACGTTCAGCTTCATCAGGTCGACGAGGGTCGTGCCGCCGGCCAGGAACGTGCCGGGCGTGGCGAGCGCGTCGTCGAGGGTGGTGGGCGCGGTCAGCTCAAAGGGACGCATCGGCCCTCCTGGCCTGTTCGACGGCCGCGACGATGTTCGGGTAGGCCGCGCACCGGCAGATGTTGCCGGACATGAACTCGCGCACGTCGGTGACGTCCTGCTCGACGGCCGCGACCGCCGACATGATCTGGCCCGAGGTGCAGAAGCCGCACTGCAGCGCGTCCTGGTCCACGAACGCCCGCTGCACCGGGTGCAGGTCGTCCCCTGTGGACAGTCCTTCGACGGTGGTCACGGGTTCCTTGACGGCGGCCGCGAGGGTGAGGCACGACAGCACGGGCTTACCGCCGACGTGCACCGTGCAGGCGCCGCACTGGCCCCGGTCGCAGCCCTTCTTCGGGCCGGTGACCTCGAGGCGTTCGCGCAGCGCGTCGAGCAGGGTGACGCCGGGATCGACGTCCAGGTGCTCGGTACTGCCATTGACTTGGAGGGAGATGTCCACTGGTCTCTTTCCGCAGATCGTCCGGGTGGGAGCCTGAACGGCGTCGTGGTGGGAGCCAGGTGTACCGGATACTCATCCGCTTCACCTCTTCGCGAGGTTAGCGGATTACAATCCGCTTCGCAACGAGCCGGAAAGCTGGAGTTGCTCCAGGTCAGCGCTCTGCTGCACTACATTCAGCCTGGACGGACTACCACCGGGAGGGACGATGACGGGATCGGTCAGCCCCCGGCGCGCGGACACCCGGCGCAACCACGAACGCATCCTCGTCGCGGCCGCCGAGTCCCTCGCCGCCACGGGTGACGTCTCGTTCAACGCGATCGCGAAGCGCGCCGAAGTCGGGGTCGGCACGGTGTACCGGCACTTCCCGACCCCGGAGGCGCTGATCCTGGCGGTCTACGAACGCGAGGTGCGGCACCTCGTCGACGTCGTGCCGGTGCTGCTGGGCAAGTACGCGCCGCACGAGGCGTTCCGCGTCTGGGCGACCGACCACCTGGCGCACTACATGATGACCAAGCGCGGCTTGGCGGACGCCCTGCGCACGGCGACGGCGTCCCGCGGCGAGCTGCCGGCGAGCGCGTACGAGTCGATGGTCGGCGCGGTCACGACGTTGCTGAAGGCGAACGTCGAGGCGGGCGCGGTCCGCGCGGACCTGGACCCGGTGACGGTGCTGCGCGGCCTCGGCGGCCTGCTCTACCTCGACCCGAACGGGGAGTGGCGGCGGCACGCGGCGGACCTGGCGGATCTGCTGTGGCGGGGAATGGCCGCGCCCGGCGACGGACCCCGCCGCTGAATCCCCGGCGGGTATTTCCGCCGCGGTGACCAGCGAAATGACAACGGCTGTCCGGTTCACGCTTTAAGGAAAACGGCCCGGGGAATCCACCGGCGGCGAGTGGGGTGTCCCCGCCGCCGGTGGGCCGGCCTTCCCGATCTCTCCCCACTGATCGGCGCGCACGCCATTACTTCTTCGCGGCGGCGACCTTCTTGCGCGGCGCCCGCTTGCGGGCCGGAGCCGGGGCGGCGGCCTGCAGCTGAGCCTCGTCGTAGGCGTTGACGATCTCCGAGGACAGGCGGCCCCGCTCGGAGACGTCGTAGCCGTTCTCGTTGGCCCAGGCGCGGATCGCGCGGGAACGCTCGCGGTCGGCCGAGCTCGCGGCCGTCGACTGGCCGGTCGCCACGCGCACCTTGCGGCCACCGGTCTTGCGGCCCGCCGCGATGAACCGGGAGAGCTCCTCGCGCAGCGCGGCGGCGTTGTCGTCCGAAAGGTCGATCTCGTAGCTGACGCCGTCGAGGCCGAACGGAACGGTGTGGCTGGCCGGGCTGCCGTCGATGTCGTCCAGCATTTCGACGAGGACCTTCTGGGCCATGGGGCTACTCCTTGACGTTGATGTCCGTAGTGCGACTGTGACCGAACGCACGATAAATGCCCGATCCACTGTGGATCGTAGCAGCCGACATACCGGCGCGTATGTATTCGACCGGCTCGAGCCGATCAAGTGCCGGTGGAATTCGCCGTTTGTCTCCGGATCCACCCACACTTCGGCGGGTAGCGGGTGGTCCGGAGCCGGGCGAACGGCGAGGATGACCCGATGACACCGCTTCGGTACGTCGAACTCGAAACCGGTTTCGGCTGCTACGTGCCGCAGAGCACGTCAGGGGACACGGCGGAGATCGGCTTCATCCACGACGAGATCTTCCACGGCAACTGCTACCTGCAAGGCGGGATCACCCTCGGCGAGGACGCCGTGGTGGTCGACGCCGGGGCCAACGTCGGGCTGTTCAGCCTCTACGTCAAAACGCGGTACCCGAACGCCCGTGTCCTCGCGATCGAGCCGATGCCCGCGACCTACGCCGCCCTGGAAGCGAATCTCGGCCGGCACGGCTGCCTCGGCGTCACCCCGCTGCGGGCGGCGCTCGGCGCGCGGGCCGAGCCCGAGGTCGTCTTCACCTATTTCGAAGACCTGCCGGGCAATTCGACGCGCTACCCGGACCTCAAGGCCGAGGTCGGCCGGCTGCCGGGAACGGCGGCCGAACGGGAATACCGCGAGCGCCTTTTCGCGACGGTCCGTGAAGTGCGGATGCCGGTCGAACCCCTTTCGGACGTGCTCTCGCGGACGGGCTTCACCGGACCTGTCGACCTGCTGAAGATCGACGTCGAAGGCGCGGAGGCGGACGTGCTCGCCGGAATCGCGGAAACCGACTGGCCACGGATCCGGCAGGTCGTGCTGGAGACGCAGCACGACGGGCCGCGCCTTCGCGCGCTGCTGGGCGAGCGCGGCTTCACCGTCACCGCCGCGCGCCCCGAGGGCGTGCTCGCCGGGCTGGACACCGAAACCGTGCGGGCGTGGCGGTGAGCGCGCGGATCCTGCTGACCTGCTTGCCCTATTACTCGCACCTGGTGCCGGTGCTCGTGCCGGTGGCGAAGGCGCTGCAAAGGGCCGGGCACGCCGTCGCCGTCGCCACCGCCCCGGCGATGGCGGACGACCTGGCGCGCCACGGCATCGAGCACCTGCCGCTGCCGCACGTGCGCACGCTGGAGCAGCTCCTGGCCGACCCCGCCGTGCTGTCGAGCCCCGGCATGCCGGGCGCCGAGGACGAGGAAGCGGCCGACACCGCCCGCGCCCGCGAGGAACCGGGCGCGCTGACCAAGGCGTTCGCCGGGCCGCTGGCGGGGATCTTCGCGCGTGACCTGATCACGGCGGCGCGGCGGTGGCGGCCGGACGTGCTCGTGCGGGAGTGCAACGAGTTCGGCGGTTACCTGGCCGCGGTCAAGCTCGGGCTGCCACGCGCGGTGCTCGACATCGCGCCGGGCACCGCCGCGCACCTGCCGTTCCTGCACGACACGCTCAACGCCGAGCTGGCCGCCCTGGGCGCTCCCGTGGCCGATGACCCCGCACGGCCGAACGACGGTCTGCTCGCCTCGGTCGTCCCGGCCCGGTGGTACCCGGAGCCCGTGCCGTCGCTGCGGTGTTACCGCCCCGACGATCCCGGCCACGACGACTTCGCCCCGCTGGCCGTCGCCGGGTTGGGCACGGTCGCACACACCGTGGTGCCCGAAGCGTCCCGGTTGCTGGCGGCGATGGCGCTGGCCCTCGGCGAGCTGCCGGGGCCGGCGGTGCTGTCCACCGGCCCCGGCGAGTGGACCGGGCCACGGCCGTCGAACGTCCGGATCGTGCCGTTCGCACCGCAGTCGAGGCTGCTCGGCCGCGCGTCGCTCTTCCTGTCCCACGGCGGGTTCGGCGGCGTCCAGGAGGCGCTGCGCGCGGGGACGCCGATGGTGGTGCTGCCGCTGTTCGCCGACCAGCCGGCCAACGCCCGCCGGATCGCCGAGCTGGGGCTCGGGGTGGCCGTGGACCCGGCCGAGGCGTCGCCCGAGGTGCTGGGTTCGGCGTGTCTGCGGGTGCTTGCGCCGGAGTTTCGTGGCCGGGCGGCGGAGTTCGCGGGTGTGGTGCGGGAGCTGCCCGGGTTCGACGTTCTCGCCGGGGATCTGGCCGCGTTGCGCTGAGCGCAGCGGAGGGTTCGCGGGGGGCTGTCCGGCTTTGACGTCCTCGCCGCGTTGCGCCGAGTGCATCGGGAAATGCGGCGTTTCCCGGGTGTTGCACGATTGTTTCCGTGTCGCGCGCGATTCTACGCAATTGTGCTGATCGATTCTTCGCGGAGCACGGAAAGTCTGGTCGTTTCCCTAGGGAATGAGCCGCTTCTGACCGGTTTCCCCTGCTGGTGGACAGAAGGCGGACGACGTCTTGACACCGTGTTCCGGTGAGCAGCACACTCGAAGTGGCGGCAATCCGAAATTCGGCGCCGGGCGGAAATGGCCCGCGCACGGTGCGGGAAAGGCTGACCACGTGCCCGAGATCGAACATCAGCTCTCGTTGAACGAAAACCATTCCGCACCCCTGCCGGGAGTGCGTCGCGCGATCGAAGAAAGCCTCGGCGACATCCACCGCACGCTCGACGCGCTGGCCACCGGGCTGACCACGGAAATCGCCCGGCGGCATGGGCTCGACCCGGCCCGGGTGGTGGCCGGCGCCGGATCCGGGGCGTTGCTCCAGCAGTTCCTGACGGCGCACGCCGGGACCGGGCGGGTGGTGCACGCCTGGCCGTCGTTCGAGCTGTACCCGCTGCTGATCCGCAACGCGTTCGCCGAGCCGGTCGCGGTGCCCTCGCCAGGCGACCGCCAGGACCTGGCCGCGCTCGCCGCGGCCGTCACCCCGGAGACGCGGGTCGTGCTGCTGTGCAACCCGAACAACCCGACCGGGGAAGTGCTGGGGGCGAACGCACTCCGGGCGTTCCTCGACGCGCTGCCGCCGCACGTGCTCGTGCTGGTCGACGAGGCCTACCGCGAGTTCGCCGACCCGGCCGAGGTCGCCGACGGTCTCGAGCTGGCCGACGAGCGGGTCGCCGTCGTCCGGACGTTCTCGAAGTCCCACGGCCTGCTCGGCCTGCGGGTCGGGTACCTCGTCGCGGCCGAACCGGTGGCCGCCGCGCTGCGGCCGACGTTGCCGTTCTACCGCGTCCCGACCATCGGACAGGCGGCCGCGCTCGCGGCGCTGCAGGCGGACGACGTCATGCGGGAGCGCTGTGCCGAAGTCGCCGCCGAACGCGACCGCGTGCGCGCGGGCCTGCTGGAGCTGGGCTGGGACGTGCCGGCCAGCGGCGGGAACTTCCTGTGGCTGCGGCTCGGCGAGCGCAACAAGTCCTTTGTGGACCACCTGGCCGCGCACGGCGTCGCGGTCCGGGAGATCGGCGGGGCCGGGGTGCGGGTGAGCACCGGCACGCCCGAAGCCAACGACGCCGTCCTGATGCTGGCCAAGGAGTTCGCCGGATGACCGCGCTGATCAGCGACCCGAAATCCGCCTCGGTCGCCGCCGACGTGCGCCGGGCCCTCGAACAGCGGCCCGCCACCGGCGACCGCCTCGACGAGATCGCCCGCTACGCCCTGCTCTCGCCGGGCAAGCTGCTGCGGCCCCTGCTGCTCGTGGCCTCGGCCGAGGCCGTCGGCGGGGCGCGGGAGGACGTGCTGCCCGCCGCGCTCGCCGTCGAATACCTGCACGTCGCCTCCCTGGTGCACGACGACATCATCGACGGTGACGACCTGCGCCGCGGCCGTGCGTCGGTGCACGCGCGCTACGGCGTGGCCGACGCCATCGTCACCGGGGACGCGCTGATCCTCGGCCTGTTCGGCGCGGTCGCCGACTGCGCGGCGCCGGACGCCGCCGTCGTCGCCGCGGTGCGCGTGCTGGCCCAGGCGGGCGAAGACCTGTGCCGCGGCCAGGTCCAGGAGGCGCTGCTCGTGCCGCCGGGCCCGGGGGTGCCGGGCAGCGGCCTCGACGCCTACCTCGAGATGGCCTCGCTCAAGACCGGCGCGCTCTTCCGCGGCGCCTGCCGGGCCGGGGCCCTGCTGGGCGGCGGCTCGGCCGCGCAGGCCGACGTCGTCACGGCGTTCGCCGAGCACGCGGGCCTGGCCTTCCAGATGTACGACGACCTGCTGCCGTTCCTCGCCGATCCGGCCGTCACCGGCAAACCCGGGACGAGTGACGCCGCCAACCTCCGCCCGACCTACCCCGTGCTGCTCGCGCACCGCGAAGGCACGGCGGCCGAGCGCCGCGGCGTCGAGCGCGCGTTGTCCGGCGAGCTGCGTGCCGAGGCGGCGTACGAGACGCTGCGGGAGGTGCTCGTTTCCGGCGGTGCCCTCGAGCTGGCCGTGGCGGGTGCTCGCGAGGAAGCCGCGCGGGCCACGGCGGATCTCGGTGTCCTGCCGGTCACCGGCGCCGCCGGGCTGCTGGCCGCGATCGCCGACCTCGCCGTGAACCGGGACCACTGACGTGACCACCGCCTCGGGTGCGCCGGCGACGGCCGTCCTCCTGCGCCGGGCCGGGCGCGCCACCGTCGCCCACGTGCAGACGTGGCGGCCCTACACCACGTGCTACCCGGCACTCCTCGGCCTCGCCGGGGCCGTGGTCGCGGGCGGCACCGGCGCCGCGGTGCTGCTCGTCGCCGCCGTCGCACCCGCGCTCGGCTGGCTGTCGGGGCACTACCTCGGCGACTACTTCGACCGCGGGCTCGACGCGATCGGCAAGCCGCACCGGCCGATCCCGTCGGGCCGGCTGTCGGCCGAAGCGGCGCTCGGCGGCGGGCTCGCGTGCGCGGCGGCGTCGGCCGTCCTGCTCGTGACGGCGAACTGGCGGATCGTCCCGCTGTTCGCCGTGGCCATGGCCGGGATCGTCGGCTACAGCAAGGTGTTCAAGAAACGCGGCCTGGCCGGCAACGCCTCCCGCGGCTTCCTGACCGCCCTGGCCCTGACGATCGGCGCGATGGTCGCCGCGCCCTGGCCGCCGTGGGCGTTGCTGCCGGTCGCGGCCGGGTTCCTGCTGCACGACACGGCGTCCAACCTCGTCGGCACGCTGCGCGACGTCGACGGCGACCGCGCGGGTGGCTATCGCTCGGTGCCGGTCGAGCGCGGGTTCCGGCACGCGGTCCGGCTCGCGCTCGGGCTGTACGCCGCCGGGGTTGTCCTGATCGCGCTGGGTTCGGTCATCGCGGACGATTGGCTCGCCCAGGTCGTGCTGACCGCGGTGGCGGCGGCCATCGGCGCGGCCGCGTTCCTTCCGTTGCCGCGCCGGGATTCCGTTCCCGCGCGGACCGCGTTGCGGGCCCACGAACTGCTCGTCGCCGAACGGCTGGTGCTCGCCGCCGCCGTCGTCGCCGGAGCGGCCGGTGCGCGCTTCGCGCTCGCGCTGGCCGCGCCGGTGCTGGCCTTCTCGCTCGTCACCCAGGCTTTGATGCGCTCCCGCCACGAATTCCCGGCCCCGGCCGGGAGAGAGGACACCGCATGACGTCCGTGCGCGCCGACCAGCTCACCGAGGCGATCGCCGAAGGCGCCGAAGCGCTGTTCGCGGCCCAGCGCGCGGACGGTGTGTTCGACTACGGCGGCAGCAGCCTCACCTCGACGCTCGGCACGGTCGGCGCGGTGTGCGCGCTGCACTTCGCCGACCCCGGCGGCGCGGCCGACCTGATCGAGGCGGGGGTCGGCTGGCTCAAGCGCACCCAGGCCGAAGACGGCGGCTGGGCGATGGTGCCCGGCGAGGCGTCCGAAGCCGGGCCGACCGCGGTGGCCTCGGCGGTGCTGCACCTGACCGGTCCCGAAAGCAACGCCGCGGAGGTCGACGCGGGGCAGCGCTGGATGCGCGAGTCCGGCGGCCTGGAGGCGATCCCGCACGCGGAGGTCGTCGCGTGGTGCCGCCAGTTCTACGGTTTCGCGGGCTGGCTCGCGCCCGAGGACATGCGCCGGTTCCCGCTGGAACTCGCGCTGCTGCCCGGCCTGTCCCGCAAGCTGTTCGACCTGCGCGTGCCGATGGTGTACGCGCTCGGCCTCGCCCAGACGCGGCACAAGCCGTTGACCCGCCTGCAGAAAACGCTGTCCCGGAAGGCCGAGCCGAACGCGCTGGCCGCGATCCGCCAGGTCTACGAGCACGAAGGCAGCACCGGCGCGTGGTGCGAGGACGCCTGGGTGACCGGCCTGGTCTGCGCCGGGCTGGCCCGGGCCGGGCTCGGCGACGACATGGTCACCGCCGCCGTCGGCTGGTTCCGGCGGATGATGGCGCCCGACGGCTCGTGGGCGAGCGGGCCGCTGGACCTGACGTGGTCGATGTACGCCACGGCGGGCCTGCTCGAAGCCGGTTACGCGGGTGATCCCCGACTGACGTCCGTCAAGGAGCTTTTCCTTCGCCTGCAACAGGATCGCCCGTTCACGGCGTTCGGCTGCCCGCCCGGGTTCTGGGGCTGGTCGGGCACCCGCGGCTGGCCGGCGACGCTGGAGACCGGCGAGATCGTCTCGGCGCTGTGCCACCTGCCCGGCGACGACCAGGCCGGCGCGATCCGCCGCGGCGTCACCTGGCTGACGCTGCAGCAGGACACCCGCGGCTCGTGGGGGCTGTGCGTGCGCAACACCAAGGTGGCCAACAGCGGCCCGTGCCCGCACATGACCGCGCAGGCCGTCGACGGGCTGCTCGACTCCGGCGTCCCGGCCGACGACCGCCGGGTGCGCCGGGCGCTGAGCTGGTTCGCCAAGGCGCAGCGGCCCGACGGCAGTTTCGAGTCCGTCTGGTACCGGATGCACACCGCCGGGACGTCCGCCGTGCTGCAGACGTTCGCGAAGGCGGGGCAGGCGGACGCGCTCCCCGCGCGGCGCGCGCGTGAGTGGCTCGAACGGACGCGGCTCGCCGACGGCTCGTGGGGCACCGGCGCGGGTGACCCCGGCACGGTCGAGGAGACCGGCTGGGCGGTCTCGGCGCTGCTGGCCGCGGGGGCCGGTCCCGAGGTCGTCCGGCCCGGCGTCGAATGGCTGCTGGCACAGCGGGAACCCGGCGGTGGGTGGGCCGCGGCGAGCGTCAACGAGTACGTGCGGCACGTCTGCCGCTACCCGAACCCGGCACTCGCCCACGGCCTCGCGCTGAAAGCCCTGGCCCGCTACCGGAAGGTGGCCGGCTGATGAGGTACGACGTCGTCGTCTGCGGCGCCGGGGTCGCCGGGCTGGCCGCCGCGTGCGCGCTGGGCCGGCTCGGGCACCGCGTGCTGCTGGCCGAGAAGCAGGACGCCGTGAAGCCGGTCGCGAAGGGCGAGGTGCTGCAACCCGGGTCGCTGGCGATCCTCGACGAGTGGGGTGCGGCACCGGACGGGGCGTTGAAGCTGGGCACCTTGGTCGCGCGGGACGCCGGGGGCGCGCCGCAGATGGCCCTGGAGTACGGGCGGCTGCCGGTCGAGCGGCCCTGGCTGCTGGCCCACGACTACCCGGCGATCCTCGCCGCGCTGACCGCGGCACTCCCGTCCACAGTGGACTTCCGGCGCGGGGTGCTCGTCGGCGGCCTGGTGCGGTCGGGCGGACGGGTGACCGGCGTGCGGCTGGCCGACGAGGTCGTCGACGCGGCGTTGGTGGTGGCGGCCGACGGGATCTCGTCGCGGCTCCGGCGTGAGGCGGGGATCGAGGCGAGCCGGCAGGACTACCCGCACCGGCTGGCGGCGTTCGAGCTGCACGGCGCGCCCTCGGTGGAGGCGGACTTCTCGGCGTACGTGACCGAACGCGGCCTGCGGCTGCGCTACCCGCTGCCTGGCGGCCGGGTGCGGCTCTACGCCCAGGTGGGCGCGGACGAGCTGCGCGGTCTGGACGCTGCCGGGTTGGCGTCGTGGGCGGACGGCTTGGTGAGCGGGACGCCCGCCCTCGCGCCGCTGGCGGACGCGATCCACGCGAACCTCGGCGGCCGCCAGCTGCTGCCGGTGTCACGGTTCCTGGCCGGCGCGCTGGCCGTGCCCGGGCTGGCGCTGGTCGGGGAGAGCGGCCACGCCGTGCACCCGATGGCCGCGCAGGGCATGAACAGCGCCGTCGCGGACGCGCACGCGCTGGCGTCGATGCTGCGCCAGGGCGGTTCGCTGGCCCCGGCGGTCGTCGACCACGCGCTGGCCCGCTACGACGTGGCCCGCCGCGAGAACCTGACGCAGATCGGCCGCACGAGCCACAACGCGGCCCGGATGATCACGGACCTGTCGTGGGTCGGGCGGGTGGCGGGCCGCCGGGCGCTACGCGGCACGGGCGGCAACCACAGAATCCGCTACACGGTGATGCACACGATGTCCGGCCTGGGTGTGCACCCGCTGACTCCGGTGGACCGGCTGCACCAGCTGGGCGTGCTGCCGGACCCGCGGGCCCGCCGCCTCCCGGCCTGGGCGTGACCTCCACAGGCAGCTGGCTCGCGGTTCGGCCGGTCGGTGGTGTTTTCCGCGGCGGGGGTCGGGCGGAGTTGACGTGTGCCGCGGGCCGTGAGCCCGGCTGGCTCGCGTTTCAGGCGGGCGGCGATGTCTTCCGCAGCGGCCTGGTGGCCGGGGTGTGTGCCGCGGACCGCGGGCCGGGGTGGGGTTTTCTCGGCCGGGTCGCACTCCACGACAACCTGGCCTCTTTGGCCTTCGTGTGTGGATTGGTCGGCCGGCTCGCGCTTCAGCCATGCAGCGGCCTGGTGGCCGTGGTGTGTGCCGTGGACCGCGGGCCCGGCCGAGGACTTCCCGGCCGGGCTGCGCTTTCCTTAGGCGGCAGCGCACTCCACGACATCCAAGCCGCCGTGGCGTTCGTGCATGGGGGCGCGGTTCAGCCAGGCTGCGGCGGTCGGGCGGAGTTGGTGTGTGCCGCGGACCGCGGGCCCGGCCGAGGACTTCCCGGCCGGGTCGCGCTTTCCTTAGGCGGCAGCGCACTCCACGACATCCAAGCCGCCGTGGCGTTCGTGTATGAGGGCGCGGTTCAGCCAGGCTGCAGCGGTCTGGTGGCCGTGGTGTGTGGCGTGGGCCGTGGGCCCGGCCGAGGACTTCCCGGCCGGGCTGCGCTTTCCTCAGGCGGCAGCGCTTTCCACGGCAATCAAGCTGCCGTGGCGTTCGTGCATGGGGGCGCGGTTCAGCCAGGCTGCAGCGGTCTGGTGGCCGTGGTGTGTGGCGTGGGCCGTGGGCCCGGCCGAGGACTTCCCGGCCGGGCCGCATTTCCCTCAAACGGCGACGCACTCCACGACGACCAACCCGCCCTGACCCTCGTGCGTGCCGCGGACCGCGAGCCCGGCCGACGCGGCCAGCGCGTGAAAGTCGTCGATGGTGCGCTCCCGGCCGCCCAGCAAGGTCAGGGACTGCAGGTCGAACGACGAGTTGTTCTTCGCGTGCTCGGTTCCGGCCAGTACCTCGACGACGACCACGCGCGCGCCGGTTTCGGCGCAGCGACGGAGGATCTTCGCGGCGTCCTCGTCGTTCCAATCCGTCAGCACCCGCGAGACCAGCAGGACGTCGTACCCCGTGGGCAGCGGGTCGAAGAAGCTGCCGCCGACGAACTCCGCGCGGCCGGCCAGGCCCGCGTCGGCCAGGGCTTGCTCGGCTTCCGGGCGCACCGGCGGCAGGTCCAGCACCGCGCCGTGCAGGTGCGGGTGCTTCAGCAGGACCTCGCTCAGCAGCGCACCGATGCCGCCGCCGACGTCGAGGACCCGGTTCACCGCGGTCCAGTCGTAGTCGGCGGCCACCGCCGGGCCGGTCTGCCAGGCGTGTGCGGCCATGATCGCGCCGAAGAACAACCGCAGTTTTTCGTCGCGCTGGTAGTCGGTCCAGAAATCGACGCCGTGCGCGTGACCGTACGCGGATTCGCCGGTGCGGACCGAATGCAGCATTCCGCTGTAGGCGAGGTCCATTTTCGCGCCCGGGCCGTCGAGGGCGAGCCAGCCGCGCTGCCAGCGCTGCTGCTCACTCAGCAGCTCCCGCGAAAGATCGGTGAGGGCGTACTCGCCATCCTCGACCGCGAAGAGGCCGACGTTCACCAGGTGCCGCAACAGGCGGTCCAGCGAATCGGCGTCGGATCCGCTGGTCGCGGCCAGGTCCGCGGTCGTCGTGGTGCCGCCGGCGACCAGTTCGGGCAGCCGCAGCGCGACGGCGGCGCGGATCGCGAACGGGGTCGCCAGGTCGACCAGGCGGGCGAGCTCGGCGGCGGCGTCGTTCGGCATCGGCGTCCTTTCGGCGGGGGTGACCGGGCCCCACCACGATGGCACCGGAATCCACTGCGGTCAACCATTCTTTTGTGCGGCGAAACGCTATTCAGTCCTGCCCGGAAAACGAAAGGAACAATCATGGAGTTCGACGTCCGGCCGATTTCGGGAGCGCTCGGCGCGGAGGTGCGCGGGGTCCCGTTGGCGCAGCTTTCCGACGCCGCCTTCGCCGCGGTGCGGGACCTCCTGCTGACCCACCTCGTGCTGTTCTTCCCCGACGCCGCCGGGCTCGATCCCGAGGCGCACAAGGCGTTCGGCCGCCGGTTCGGGGAGCTGGAGGTGCACCCGTTCCTGCCGAAGCTGCCGGGCCACGACGAACTCGTGGTGCTCGACTCCGACCAGGGCGCCCGCGCCGACGTCTGGCACACCGACGTCACGTTCAGCCCGTCACCGCCGATCGCGTCCGTGCTGCAGCTCGTCGAATGCCCGCCGGCGGGCGGGGACACGATGTGGAGCAACCAGTACCTCGCGTACGAAGCGCTTTCCGCGCCGGTGCGGGACCTGGTGGACGGCCTGACGGCGATCCACGTCTTCGAGCACCCCAACGGATCGTTCCGCAGTGAGGCCGAACACCCGGTGGTGCGCACGCACCCCGAGACGGGCCGCAGGTCCCTGTACGTGAACCGCATGTTCACCCGCCGGATCCCGCAGCTGACGCCGGGGGAGAGCGCGGCCCTGCTGGCCCAGCTGTACGAGGTGTCCGAAAGCCCGCAGCGCGTCTGCCGGTACCACTGGCGGCCCGGGGCGATCGCGGTCTGGGACAACCGGGCCACCCAGCACTACGCGGTCAACGACTACACCGGCCGCCGGGTGGGCCGCCGCGTGACGATCCTGGGTGACAAGCCGACGGGCGAGCAGCCGCGCTGGCCGCACCACGAAGGAGCCGGCCTCAGCGCGGCGACGTCACGCTGAAGCCGCCGACACGCCGTCGTGAGCTGTTGCGACGAACAGGTCACACGGTGGTTCGCACAGGTGTGCGGTACGGTCGGTAGGCAGCGGTTCAACCTGGCAGCCGTCGCACCCCGAGACCCACGGCCCCGAATTCGGGGCCGGTGTGGGACTGGACTGGTGCACGAGCGGTTTGGCCTCACGGTTTACCCAGGAGGCTTTTGCCATGTCCGCTGTTCCGCTGCCCCGGCTCAGAGATCCCGCAGTTCAGGCACCCATCGCGACCTTCGCCGTGACCACGACCGCCGAATCGGCTGTGGTGTCGGCCACCGGTGAGCTCGACGTCAGTGTCATCGGTCACCTCGCCGAAATCATCGAGCGGGAGCTCGGCCTCCGGCCGCGCGTCCTCGTGGTCGACGCCTCGGCCGTGACGTTCTGCGCCGCCCGCGCGCTGACCGTGCTGATCAACGCCGCCTCCGACGCGCACGCGGCCGGGGTGCCGTTCGCGGTGGTCACCCGCAGCCGCGCGGTGCTGCGCCCGCTGACGGTCCTCGGTCTCGAGCGGGTCCTGCCGGTGCACGGCGACCTCGCCGCGGCGCTCGATTGGCTGGCGCTCCTGCCGGGACTGACGTCCCGCTAGTTCCGGCTCGCCCAGGCCCGCGGGCACGGCTCGTCCGAGGCCGCGCACTGCAGGCGGCCCCAGACGAGCTTGCCGTCGTCGTGGTGGCTCACGCCCCACACCAGGCACAGCCGGTCGACCACCCGCAGGCCGCGGCCGCCGTCCCGCGTCGGGACCCGCAGCCGCGGCTCGCCGGTGCCGACGTCCGCGACGGCGACGGTCACCTCGCACGGCCACGACGTCCGGCGCAGCCGCAGCTCCACCGGGCCGCCGGCGTGCAGGTAGGCGTTGTCCAGCAGCTCTCCGGCGATCAGCAGCGCGTCCAGGCGATGCAGTTCGCCGAGTGCGGTCAGCTGCGACTCGGCCCACATCCGGGCTTCGGCCAGGCCGGACGGGTCGGCGCCGGCCACGTCCAGGGTCTGCCAGCCTGGCTGGTCCGCCAAGGTCCAGTTCACCGGCACGATACGACTCCTCCCGAGGGCGCGCACCCAGGGGGCGACGTCCTCTTACGAGGTTCGGTTACCCGTGACGGCGGCCGTTACCCGCGAATCGGCGTGCCGGTTTTCGGTTCGGCCGTTCCGGCCCGCACCCGCCCCGGACGGGTGCGCGGACCGAACAGGGCCAGCACGACCGCACCGACCAGCCAGGTGCCGGCGATGAAGAGGAAGACGCTCTGGTACCCGCTGCCGTTGTACAGGGCGGCGACGATCAGCGGGCCGGCCGCGTTCGACAGCCGTCCGAGCCCGTAGGAGACGCCGGTGCCCAGTGAACGGGCGCGGGTGTCGAAGAGCTCGGGCGAATAGGCGTAGCCGAGTGCGGTGTAGCCGCGCTCGAACAGGTTCACCAGGAACCCGAAGACCACGATCAGGACCGGGTTGAACGTCAGCCCGTAGAGCAGGCCGCACAGCGCGATCACCGAGCCGAACGCGACCAGGCACCACTTGCGCTCGAAGCGGTCGGTGACGACGGCGGCCAGGTACGACCCGAGCGGCGCGCCGACGGTGGTCAGCGCCACGTAGAAGACCGACTTTTCGACGCTGAAGCCCTCCTTGGAGAGCAGCGTGGGCGCCCAGCTCGAGTAGCCGAAGAAGCCGATCGTCTGCGTCACCCACACGACCGTCAGCAGCAACGTGGGCATCAGGTATTTCTTCTGCAACAGCAACCGCAGCGGCGCCTTGGTCACCGGCGCCTCTTCGACGGGCGGCTCGGGCTCGGGCAGCGGGCCCTTCTCCGCCGCGACGCGCTCCTCGATCTCCCGCAGGATCTCGTCCGCCTTGGCGTGGTCGCCGCGGCTTTCGTGCCAGCGGGGTGACTCCTTCAGGTGCCGGGTGAAGAACACGAGCAGCACGCCGAGCGCACCCCAGAGGTAGACCAGCCGCCACGACCAGTCGTTGATCGGCACCACGGCGCTGGCGATCAGGTTGGTCACCGGCGTGCCGCAGATGCCGATCACGATCGCGTAGGCCTGGTACTTGCCGCGGCTGGTGGCCGGGTACAGCTCGTTGACGTAGATCACCGCGACGACGGTCATCGCCGACAGCCCCGCCGAGGTCAGGACGCGGAACACCCCGAGCGAACCGACGTCCCACGAGAACACCGCCGCGAACGAGAACACGCCGAACCACAGGGTCGTCCACAGCAGCGCCCGTTTGCGGCCCCACCGGTCGGCGAGGCCACTGGCGACGATCGCCCCGAAGAACATCCCGACGAACGACAGCGAAGTGACGTAGGCGACCTGGTCGACCGTGACGCCCCAGAGCTTGATCAGCTTGGGCGCGGTGGTGGCGAAGCTGTTGATGTCCGCGAACTCGAAGAAGTAGGCGAACGAGACGGCGAGCAGGGTGATCTTGTGGAACCGGGAGATCGGCAGGCGGTTCAGCCGGTTCAGGGAGTTGGCTTGCTGCATGGGATTTCCTGTCGCTCAGGCGTCATTGCCGGGCCAGTACAGGCGCGTCGGGTTCGTCACGAGGAGCTTCTGCCGCTGTTCGTCGGTGACCGCCACCTGCGGCACGTAGTCGACCAGCAGGCCGTCGTCCGGCATGTGGCCGAGGAGGTTGGGGTGCGGCCAGTCGCTGCCCCACAGCACGCGGTCGGGGAACTCCGCGACGGCCAGGCGGCCGAACGGGACGACGTCGCGGTAGGCGTGCTGTTCGCCGCCGAGGGCGGGTGGCCCGGTCACGGTCAGGCGCTCGGGGCAGCTGACCTTCACCCAGACGTCGTTGCGGTCGGCGAACCGCAGGAAGCGGCTGAACTGCGGCCCGGTCACCGGCTGCGTGACGTCCGGCCGGCCCAGGTGGTCGATCACCAGCGGTGTCGGCAGCGAGCCGAAGAACCCTTCCAGCTCGGGCAGGTCGGCGCTTTCGAAGTACAGCACGACGTGCCAGCCGAGCGGGGCGATCTTCTTCGCGATGGTGCTCAGGTCTTCGTGCGGGGCGGCGTCGACCAGGCGGCGCACGAAGTTGAACCGCACCCCGCGCACGCCGGCCTCGTCGAGTTCGCGCAGCTCGCGCCGGCTGACGTCGGGCCGCACGGTGGCGATGCCCCGGGCCCGGCCGTCCGCCGCGCGGACGGCGTCGAGCATCGCGGAGTTGTCCGTGCCGTGGCAGGTGGCCTGGACGATGACGTTGCGCGTGACGCCCAGGTGGTCGCGCAGGGCGAACAGGTCGTCCTTGCCGCCGTCGCACGGGGTGTACTTGCGCTCGGGGGCGAAGGGGAACTCGGCCTGCGGGCCGAAGACGTGGCAGTGCGCGTCGACGGTTCCGGGCGGGAGCCGGAACTTCGGCGTCGACGGGTGGGCGTACCAGTCGAGCCAGCCGGGGGTTTTCGGTTCGGTCACGGGGTTCCTCACCGCCCCTGGCGCTTCAGCAGGGCGTCGAGGCGGGGGTAGACGGCGCGGGCGTTGTGCTCCTGGATCGCGGCCAGGTCCACTTCGGACAGTTTCGCGGCCTCGACGTAGCGGCGGGTGTCGTCGAAGTGGTGGCCGGTGCGCGGGTCGACGTCGCGGACCGCGCCGATCATCTCCGAGGCGAACAGGATGTTCTTCGCCGGGATGACGTCGAACAGCAGGTCCGAACCGGGCTGGTGGTAGACGCAGGTGTCGAAGAAGACGTTGCCCAGCAGGTGTTCTTCGAGCTCCGGCCGGCCCAGGGCCATCGCCAGGCCGCGGAACCGGCCCCAGTGGTAGGGCACCGCGCCGCCGCCGTGCGGGATGACCAGGCGCAGCGTCGGGAAGTCCGCGAACAGGTCACCCTGCAGCAGCTGCATGAACGCCGTGGTGTCGGCGTTGAGGTAGTGCGCGCCGGTGGTGTGGAACGCCGGGTTCACGCTCGTGCTGACGTGGACCATCGCCGGGATGTCGTACTCCACCATCTTTTCGTAGACGGGGTACCACGACCGGTCGGTGAGCGGCGGCGCCGTCCAGTGCCCGCCGGAGGGGTCGGGGTTGAGGTTGAGCGCGACGGCGCCGTACTCCTCGACGCACCGCGTGAGCTCCGGGACGCAGGTCGCCGGGTCGACGCCGGGGGACTGCGGGAGCATCGCGGCCGGCGCGAACCGTTCGGGGTAGAGCGCGCTGACGCGGTAGCAGAGCTCGTTGCAGATCGCGGCCCACGCCGACGACGTCGTGAAGTCCCCGACGTGGTGGGCCATGAACGACGCGCGGGGCGAGAAGATCGTCAGGTCGATGCCGCGTTCGTCCATCAGCCGCAGCTGGTTCGGCTCGATCGTCTCGCGCAGCTCGTCGTCGCTGATCCGCAGGTCGGCGCGCGCCGGGGCGGGGCCGCCGGCCAGCGCCGCGACCTGCCGGTCACGCCACGCGGCCAGTGCGGGGGGTGCGGTGGTGTAGTGCCCGTGGCAGTCGATGAGCATGCCTGCACCCTAATCGTCGATGAAATTGTTGACAATATCTACGACGAAGTTTGTCCCGTGCCACTCGGCGGTGTTGGCTGCTTCGGGGCCTGCGGGAGAGTGGTTCAGGTGAGGTCGAGTGGGGTGCGGCCATGCGGTCGACGTACTCGCCGATCGCCTCGCGGTCCGCGGCGGTCAGGGCTTTCGCGCCCACCTCGCCGCGCAGCACCGCGACCCCGGTGATCAGCGCGGCCAGCAATTCCGCCCGCAGTGCGCGGGGGAGGTCCTTCAGCGGGAGGTCCGCCGTCATGGTGTCGGCGGAGTCCCAGCCCTGGTCCGCCGCCTCGGCGAACAGCTTCTCCTTCGAGCCGAAGTGGCGGTAGACCGGCGCCTGGTTCACCCCGGCCAGGGCCGCGACGTCGCGGGTGCTCGTGCCCTCGATGTCGTGTTCGCCAGCAGTGTCCGGGCCGCGGTCAGCAGTGCTTCCCGGGTGGCGGCCGCGTCACGGCGGCGGGCGCGGGGAGCCGTCCGGCACCCTGACCGCCCCAGCGCCCGCGCGCCTGGCCGACGGCGAGTCCGGCAACGGCTGGAAGAAGGGCCTGTCGACACGCGGCCAACGGCAGCTGCCGCTCAGCGCACCTGCGTCAGCGGGATGCGCTGGAACACCACGGTTTCGTACGGCCCGGCGGTGCCCGTCTCGTACAGCAGCCCCACGGTGCGCGGGTCGGCCTGCACGAGGTCGGAGTACGCCGCCGGCCCGGTGGTCAGCGTCCGGCCCGGGGTCCAGGTGTGCCCGCGGTCGGTGCTCAGCCTCAGCTGCATCACCGCGCGCGTGGCGGGGTCGGACGGGCCGGAGTACAGCATCAGCCACGGGATCGTCGTCTGCAGCACGCTGCCCTCGACCTTCGTCCCCGACACCGACGGCTGCACCCGGTACGGCCGCACGAGCGTCTTCCCGCCGTCCACGCTGTAGCCGTCGACGCGGTGTTCGGCCGCGGAACCCTGGTTGCGGCTGGAGAAGTAGAGCGTGCCGTCGGGCAGCTCGGTCATCGAGGTCTCGTTCGCGGCGATGACGCCGTCGGTGCGGTCGTCGGTGAAGCCGATGTGCCAGGTGCGGCCGTTGTCGTCGCTGTAGAGGTCGTGGCCGCCGTAGTACTTCGCCTCGGTGCCGACGTCGGTGGAACCGGCCGGCGGCGAGCCGGAGTGGTTGGCGGGCACCACGATCCGGCCCGCGTGGGGGCCGTGCCGCAGCAGCGTGGCGTGCCCGGGACCGGTGGCGTACCACCGCCAGCCGGGCCGTTTCGTGTCCGCGGTGATGTCGCGCGCGGCGCTCCAGGTGCGGCCGTCGTCGGTGCTGCGCTGGACGAACACGCGGCGGGTGTCCTGGTCGGACGCCTGGCCGGACATGATCTGCTTCTCCGAAACAAGTCCGTTGTGGACGGTCAGGAGCACGAGGTCGCCGTTGCGCGCGAGCACCGGCGTCGGGTTGCCCGCGGTGGCGTCGCCGTTGGTCGTCACCACGGAGAGCGCGCCCCAGGTGCACCCGCCGTCCCGGGAGCTGCGCGACACCGTCTGGATCGCGCCGGAGTCGCCGGCCGAATCGCGCCGGCCTTCGGCGAACGCCACCAGTGAGCCGTTCGCGGCGCGCACGACCGCGGGGATGCGGAAGGTGTCGTAACCCTCGGTGCCGGAGGTGAACGGCACCGAGGACGAGCACCCCGAGGCGGCCGAAGCCGCCGGGGTGAAGGGCAGCCAGACCATGGCCGCGGCCAGCAGAATCGTGCCGAACCTGCGTTTCCGTGACACCGGTTCCGCCTCCTCGCTGAGGGGATGGGATGGTAGGACATGGGATGTCCGACGTCCTATGTCCGACAACCTAGGGAGCGGGTGCGCGGTTCGTCAAGGACTAAGCTGAGCACTGTGGACTACCGGAAGCTGTGCACCGAGCTGCGTCGGCGTCCGCAGCTGTACGGGCTGGACGGCAGCTACCACGACTACTGCGTGTTCCTGCTCGGTGTGGACGCGGGCAACGAGGGCGGGCTGCTCACGGGTTTCACCGAGTCGCTCGTACCGCGGGTGGGCACCGGGGCCAACCTGACCTGGACGTCACTGGTGCTGTACCTGGCCTTCCCGGGCCGCACCGCGGGCTGGCGTGGCGAAGCGGCGGGCGAGGGCCGCCAGGCGGCCGTCGACCTGCTCTTCGCGCTGCTGGACGAATTCCTCGAGAAGCGCTCGGCGCCCGGCGGCACGGCGGCGATCTTCGACGAGTACCTGACCTGGCGCCGGGCCCAGCCCTGGTACCACGGCTGAGGCGGCGCTACGGTGACGCGATGGCCTGCCGCATCAGCGAAATCGTCATCGACGCCCGCGACCCCGAGCGGCTCGCGAAGTTCTGGGCGGACGTCCTGGGCTACGTCGAGATCGGCCGCGAACCGGACGGTATCGAGATCGGCCCGCCCGGCACCGGCTTCGGCGGGCCGCAGCCGACCCTCGTCTTCGACATCGGCGAGCGGGCGGCGCCCGAGACGCGCGTGAAGCTGCCGCTGCACCTGGACGTCAGCGCCACCGACCGCGACCAGGAGGCGGAGCTGCGGCGCCTGCTGGAACTGGGCGCGCGGCACGCCGACATCGGGCAGACCGGCGAGGAGAGCTGGTACGTGCTGCAGGACCCGGAGGGCAACGAGTTCTGCCTGCTGCGCCGCCGGGTCGATCCGGTGCCGTGACCCTCAGGCGTGCACCTCTTCGAGGTGCTCCGGCTGCAGCCGGTCGAGGTCCGGGCGGGTCAGGTGCGGGCGGGCGCCCGCGTGCTCGGTGGTCGCCGCCGCTGCCGCCACCGCCAGGCGCGCCGCCGTCTCGAAGGGGCGCCTGCGGGTCAGGGCCGCGGTGAGGGTGGCGACCAGGGCATCCCCCGCGCCGGTGGTGTCGACCACTTCGGTCGCCACGTTCGGGACGAACCAGGTGCCGTCCGGCCCGGCGAACAGGTTGCCGCGGCCGGAGACCTCGAGCACGACCAGGGACGGCCCGCGCCGCCGCAGGTCGGCCGCCGCGTCGGCGGCCGTTTCGACGTCCGCCACCGGCTGCCCGGCCAGCAGGTCGGCGCGGACGACGTCGGCGAGCGCCAGCAGTTCCGGGTCCTCCGGGGCGCCGTCCAGCACGACGCGGGTGCCCGCGGTGTGCGCCAGCCGCGCGGCCAGCAACGCCGCCGGCGCGGGCTGCTGCAGCTGGACGATCAGCGAGCAGGCGGCCGAGATCGGCGCTGCGGCGGCGAAGACGTCGGTCTCGGTCACCAGGGTGGCCGCCGGGATGTGTTCGAAGGAGCGGCGGCGGCCTTGCTCGTCGACGAGGTCGACGAGCAGCGCCGTCTCGGCGCCGCGGCGGCGGACCACGTGCGTGGTGCCGATGCGGTCGGCCCGCGCCCGCGCTCGCAGGGCGTCGCCGACGAGATCCTCGCCGACCACGCCGACCAGCGACACCGACGTGCCCAGCTGGCTCAGGGCCACCGCCTGGTTGGCGCCCTTCCCGCCGAGCACCTCCTGCCGCTGCTGCACTTCGGCCGACGCCCCTGCGGCGGGCGCGTCCGGGACTTCGACCACCAGGTCGCGTGCGACCTGTCCGACGACCACGACTTCGCTGGGCATGACCGGCCTCCTCGGCTCGCAGGTCGGCTACCCCGCGCCGCGAGCAAGGCAAACCGCCCGTTCGGGTAGGTGAACCGGGGCTCAGCCGGTCTCGAGCAGCTCCACCGCGACGTCCCGTGCCCGGGCGTAGGGGTTCTCGAAGACGTGCATCCCGTCGCTGACGAGCGCGCCTTCGTGCAGCAGCATGAGGGCACGGGCGGTCGGAGCGTCCCCGGCGGCGATCGTCGTGAACAGGTCGAGCATCCACGCCTTCTGCGCCACGATCACCCGGTAGGCGGGGTGCGCCGGGTCGCTGATCTCGGCGTGGGCGTTGATCATGCTGCAGCCCTTCCCGCTGTTCGCGGCGGACCACCGGGCGGAGGCGTCGAACACCGCGCGGAGCCGGGCGGCCGGGTCGTCACCCGCCGCGTCCAGCAGCGGGGCGAGGAACGCGCGCCACCGGGCGTCCCGCCCGCGGAGGTACTCGACGACGAGCCGTTCCTTCGAGCCGAACCGGTCGTAGAGCGTCTTCTTCGTGACCCCGGCGCGCTCGGCGATCAGGTCGACGCCGACCGCGTGGATGCCGCGCGCGTAGAAGAGCTCCTCCGCCGCCGCCAGTACCGCGCGTGCCTTCGGGGTCCACTCGATCACCTCGTCCATGCGGCCGACTATACCGATCGGTGTACTCTCGGGCCAATGACTAAACAGATCGGTATACCTTCGGCGACGTTCGTGCTGAGTGCCTTGTTCGTCGTGTGCTGGTCGTCCGGCTTCATCGGGGCGAAGCTCGGAGCCGCGGACGCGCCGGTCGCGACCGTCCTGATGTGGCGGTTCGTGCCGCTGGCGCTGCTGCTCCTGCCGGCCCTGCGCCGGGCGGGCCCCACCGGGCTCGGACGGCAGGTCGTCGTCGGGCTGCTGTCGCAGTCGGGGTACCTGCTGACCGTCTACCGGGCCATCGGCCTGGGGGTCAGCACCGGGACGACGGCGCTGGTCGACGGCATCCAGCCGCTGGTCGTCGCGGCGCTCGCCGGGCCGCTGCTGGGGGTCGCCGTCAGCGGACGCCAGTGGCTCGGGCTGGGCCTCGGCCTGTCCGGCGTCGTGCTGGTGACCTGGTCGGACGCGACGTCCGGCCGCGACACCCCGCTGTGGGCCTACCTGGTGCCGTTCGCCGGGATGTGCTGCCTGGTCGCGGCGACCTTCCTCGACCGGCGCACCCGTGACCGGGGGTCGCCGTGGCAGGCCGTCGCGATCCACTGCGCCACCTCGGCCGTCGTCTTCACGGTCCTGGCGGTGGCGACCGGCACCGCGCTCCCGCCGGTGTCCGGCCGGTTCTGGCTCGCGATGGCGTGGCTGATCGTCTTCGCCACCCTCGGCGGGTACGGGCTGTACTGGCTCCTCCTGGACCGCGCCGGCGTCACCCGCGTGAACACGCTGATGTTCCTGGTCCCGTCGGCCACCACGGTCTGGGGTGCGCTGATGTTCGGGGAACCGTTCGGTCCCTGGACGATCACCGGGCTCGCGCTGGCCCTCGCCGCCACCTGGCTCGTCGCCCGGACGCCGAAGCGGGCCGGGCTCAGGGACGCGACCACGCGGTGTTCGGGGGACGGGACCACCGTGACGGCGCGGCCGCACTCCGGCGCGGCCGCCGCTTCGCCGCCGGCTCGGCGTAGCGGTCCAGCAGGACACTGAGCCGGTCGCCGTCGCTCTGGCGCCGGATGAGCCGTTCACCGCGGGCCGCCAGGGCGTCGAGGGTGAAGTCCGCCACCGCGCGCGGGGCGGGCCGGATCTCGCCGGGGTAGGTCGCCACCACGTGCATCGACCCGGATCTGCCGCCGGCGGCGTTCAGCTGCCAGCCGTCACGGCGGTTCCAGGTCAGGAGCAGGTGTCGCGCGGGCCCGTCGGCCGGGCGGCCGGCGAAGCGGATCTGGCCGTACACCGGGTCGGCCGGCTCGACGGCGGCGTCTTCGACGAGCAGCCCGAGTTCGGTTGCGACGGCGCGCAGATACGGGATGAGGTTCTTTTCGTTCGACGGGTCGGTGTCCACGGTTCACCTGCCTGGTTTCGACGATGGCTTCTCGGTTACCCGGTTTTCCCGCGGTTACGCGTGATTTGCCTCCTTGCGCTCTTGCTCTGTTCGTGCGATATCAGACCGGGGCGGGTGTGAAGGGCGACGGGGCCGGGAAACCGATGAGGTCCGCTCGAACCTGGGGGTTGAGAACGTGATACTCGAGAGCTTCGAATTCGACGCGAGCCCGCTCCGGATCAGAGAGGTGCGGTCGTGGGCGCGCGAGCAACTGGCGGCTGCGGGCGATTTGCCGGACGAAGCCATCACGGACATCGTGCTGATCGTGAACGAACTGGCCACCAACGCCGTCCGGCACGCCGCGGGGCCGGTGCGGGCCCGCCTGGTGCGGTCCGACGCCACGATCTGGGTCGGCGTCGAAGACGCGGGCGGGGCCGCCTGGTTCGACCCGGCCGCTCCCGTCTCCGCTCCGCTGGGCACCGGGCTGACCCTGGTCGCGGCGTGCTCCCGCCGTCGCGGCCACTTCCACCGCGGGGACGGCGGCCGGACGGTGTGGGCCGAGATCCCCGTCGCGAGCCAGTGACCTAAAGGTAGGAACTCTACGCTGTCAAGAGTGACGGCGGATCCTGTCTCACGATGGTCCTGTTTGGGGTGTCCACCCCGTTCAAGAGCCTGAACTGGCTGGTCTTCGGGTTGCCCGCTGCAAGGTGGGCCGGGCTATATTCATCAGATGTCTGCCCGCTGACCCTGCCGGAGAACCCCGATGCGAATCGCCACCGTCGTCGCGCACCTGGTCACCGCCACCGCCGTCGTCGCGGCGGTCGGCGCCACTCCCGGAAGACCTCCGGACGTCCTGTACGCCGACCCTTCCGGGCACGGCTCCGCCTGCAGCTCCCACGCCCCCTGCGACCTGTCCACGGCCCGTGACCGGGTCCGCGGGCTCGTCGCGCACGCCCGCGGCGACGTCGTGGTCGAGCTGCGCGGCGGCACCTACGCGCTGACCACGCCGTTGCGGCTGGGCGTGCCGGACTCCGGCTCGCCGGGCCACCGCGTCGTCTACCGCGCGGCCTCCGGGCAGACCCCGGTCTTCAGCGGCGCACGGAAGATCACCGGTTTCCGGAAGGCGGACGACGCCAAGAACGTCTACCGCGCCCCGGTGCCGAAGGGGACGGCGAGCCGCGAGCTGTTCGTCGACGGCGTCCGCGCGCAGCGGGCCCGCACCGTCCAGGACCCGGGCGGGTTCTCGGTGTCCGCCACGGGGTTCACCACCGCCGACGCGTCCTACACGTCCTGGACGAACGCGCCCGGCGTCGAGGTCGTCGCCGACAACGGCTGGAAGCAGCTGCGCTGCCCGCTGGCCTCGATCACGCCCGGCGCCGCGGGCGGGTCGGCGCTGACCGTCGACCCCGGGTGCTGGACCAACAACCACACCTCGGTCCCCGACCCGAGCTTTCCGTTCAACGGCGCCGGCCTGCCGTCGCTCGACCGCGTGACCTGGCTCGAGAACGCCTACCAGCTGCTCGGCACCCCCGGCCAGTTCTACCTCGACGGCGACGCCGGCTACCTCTACTACGTGCCCCGGCCCGGTGAGGACCTGGCCAAGGCCGACGTCGAACTGCCCGTCGCCCCGGAGCTGCTCGACCTCGCCGGCACCCCCGGGCACCTCGCGCCGCTCAACGACACCGACTGGCGCGCGACCTACACCGGCAGCTGGAACTACTCGAGCGGACGGCACCTCGGTGACCTCGGCGCCGACGTGCACTACACCCAGAACGACGGGGACGCGTTCGGCTACACCTTCACCGGCACCGGAATCCAGGTGCTGACCGAAACGAACGCGGACGAAGGCGACATGGACGTCTACGTCGACGGCGTCAAAAAGCAGACGGTTTCGGCGAAAAGCACCGAACGGCTCGCGCAGCAGGCCGTCGTCTCGGTCACCGGGCTGGCCCAGGGGAAGCACACGGTCCGGGTGGTCAAGGCCGGCGGCGACTACCTGCTGATCGACGCTTTCACCGTCATTCCCGACGTCGTCGCGCCGGTGCACGACATCGCCTTCGAAGGCATCACCTTCGCCTACACGACGTGGACCGCGCCGAGCACCGCCGGCTACGTCGACAACCAGGCCGGGATCCTCTGGGACCCGGCCACCCGCACCCCGACCCGGATCCCGGCCGCCGTGCAGGTGCACCGCGGCGCGCGGATCGCCTTCACCGGCGTCACCGTGCAGCACACCGGGACCAGCGGCATCGACCTGGCCGACCAGACCCACGACGCCACCGTCTCCGGCAGCTCGATCACCGACCTCGGCGGCAGCGGGGTCGCCGTGGGCGAGGTCGACGACTACTACCAGACCCAGCCCGCGCTGATGACCAGCGGCAACACCGTCTCCGGCAACGTCGTGCAGCGGCCGGGGCAGGAGTACCAGGACGCGGTCGGCGTCTGGGTGGGTCACAGCCGTGGGACCACGTTGTCCCACAACGACATCGGCTACACGCCGTACTCGGGTGTGTCGATCGGGTGGGGCTGGGGCTGGGCGTCGAGCTGCGCGCTGCAGGCCAAGCAGGGCCTGGCCGACCCCTGCCTGCACGGCACGACCTACGCCGGTGACAACCACGTCGTCGGCAACCACGTGCACAGCGTGATGGGCGTGCTCTTCGACGGCGGCCCGGTCTACACCCTCGGCGGGCAGGCGTCGCCGTCCGAATTCGCTGGCAACGTGCTCGGGGAGTGCGTCAACGGCTGCAACATGATCTACCACGACGAGGGCAGCTCGCTGTGGAACACCCACGACAACGTGGTGGAGTTCAGCAACGGCTCGCTGTGGCTGAACCTGTGGACGCCGACCATCCACGACGACACCATCCACGGCAACTTCACCGACACCGACCGGTACCACAACAGCGGCACGGACATCGACCTCACGCCGTCCACTGTGGTCACCGACGGCCGCTGGCCGCCCGCGGCCCGGGCGATCATCGACGCGGCCGGGCCGCACCTCCCGCCCACCACGGTGCTCGACGACGACGACCTGCGGATCGCCTACACCGGGAGCTGGTCCTCGAGCGGCTCGCGCCCCTACGGCGACCTCGAAAACGGGGTGCACTACACCCAGCAGGACGGCGCTTCCGCGTCGATCACCTTCACCGGGACCGGGATCGGCCTCCTCACCGAGACGAATTCCGACGAGGGGGACATCGGCGTCACGCTCGACGGCGCCGACAAGGGAATCGTCAGCGCGAACACCGCCCAGCGGCAGGCCCGGTTTCCCGTTTATTCGGTGACCGGGCTTGCCGCCGGGCGGCACACGCTGACCGTTTCCAAGAAGAGCGGAACCTATTTCCTGGTGGACGGCTTCCGCGTCGAATAGCGGCTCAGCGGTTCAGCAGCCGCAGGTCGACCGCGTCGGCCATGGCCTGCATGCCGGCTTCGTTCGGGTGGAGGTGATCCCCCGAGTCGAAGCCGGCGCGCAGGGCCGCCGGATCGGAGGGGTCGTGCAGCGCCTGGTCGAAGTCGACGACGCCGTCGAACTGCCCGCCGGTGCGGATCCAGGCGTTCGCCGCCTGGCGGATCGCTTCGGCGGGTTCGCTGTAGTAGCCGGCGCCCTTGTCCGGCAACAGGGTTCCGCCGAGGATCCGCACTCCGGCGGCGTGCGCCTGGCGGATCAGCTCGCGGTAGCCGTCGATCAGCTGCTGCGCGGTGAGCGGGCCGCCGCCGGGGCCGGCGTTGTTGCCGATGTCGTTGATGCCCTCCATGAGGATCACCGTCCGCACGCCGGGCTGCGCGAGCGCGTCGTGGGCGAACCGCTTGAGGGCGCTGACCCCCTGCCAGACGTTCGGCACGTCGGTCAGCACCCGGTTGCCGCCGATCCCGGCGTCGACCACGGCGCCCGGGTGCGGCCCGGCGAGCCGGCGGGCGAGGTCGTCCGGCCAGCGGCGGTACACGCTCGCCGGGGTGTTGTAGCCGTCGGTGATGGAGTCGCCGAACGCGACGACGGTGCCGCGGGCGGCGGGGGAGACGACGTCCAAACCGGACAGATAGTACCAGGAAGTCGTGGCGGCGACGTAGTTCCCGTCTTCGGCGTCGGCGGTGTGGTCGCCCGGCTTCGAGAGGTAGGAGACGTCGAACGCGTCGGAGTGCCAGGTCGCCGAGCTGGTCGCCCGGGGCAGGTACAGGCTCACGAGCAGGTTCTGCTCGGCGCGCAACGACAGCGGCACCGGATCGCTGACGACCTCCTGGCCCGCCGGGATCGTAAGCGCTTTCTGGTGCGAGAACGTCACCGTCCGCTGAGAGTCGTCGACGGCGGTCGCCCGGTCGGCCTGCAGCGCGACGCTCACCGCGCCGACGGCGAGGGGAGTGGTGCCACGCAGGTTGGACAGGTGCACGCGTAACCCGTCACCGCCGACGCTGGGGTGGGCGACCATCCGCAGCGTCTGGTCGGTGAAGTTCGGGCCGCCGGTCGTCATGCTCGGCGACCACACGGAAACCCGCTGAACCGACGAGGAATCCGGTTCGGCGACCGCGGTGTTCGTGCTGCCCGAAATCAGCAGAATGATTGTCGCGGCGGCCAGCAACGTCTTTTTTGGTGTCACGGGAATCACCTTCTTCGGTGGGGAGGAAAACAGTATTGCCGGTCATTGCCGGAAATGGCCAGAGTGCGGTGCGCGGGACCGGTTCGTGCCCGGCGCGGCCGCGACGTAGAGTTCCGGGAGACGGCCGGGAACCGGCCCACGGTGCAGGGTGACGGAGGGTTCGTGGCCGGTTCCGACGACGACGCGTTCTTCGCCGACGGCGACATCGGCGAGGACCTGGCCGCGGTCGACTGGGCGGCGACGCCGCTCGGGCCGCCGTCCGGGTGGCCGCAGAGCCTCCAGACCGCGGTGGACATCCTCGTGTCGTCCCGGTTCTCGATGTGGATGGCCTGGGGCCCGGAGCTGACGTTCTTCTGCAACGCCGCCTACCGCCGCGACACCCTGGGCCGCAAGTACCCGTGGGCCCTCGGGCGGCCGGCGAGCGAGGTGTGGGCCGAGATCTGGGACGACATCGGCCCGCGGATCGCCACCGTGCTCTCCACCGCGCGGGCGACCTGGGACGAGGGCCTGCTGCTCTACCTGGAGCGCTCCGGCTACCCGGAGGAGTCGTACCACACGTTCTCCTACAGCCCGCTGCGCGACGACGACGGCGTCGTGGTCGGGATGCTGTGCGTGGTCCGCGAGGACACCGACCGGGTCATCGCGGACCGCCGGATGACCACCCTGCGCGACCTGGGATCGGACCCGACGGTCGTGCGCACCGAGGGGCAAATGCTGGCCTTCGCCGGCCGCCAGCTCGCCCGCAACCTGCGGGACCTGCCCTTCACGGTCACCTACCTCTTCGGCGAAGACGGGCTCGCGCGGCGGGCGGGGTCCACCGGGATCGCCGCCGGTCACCCGGCCGCCCCGGCCACGCTCGCCGCCGGCGACGAGAACGCGGTGTGGCCGGCGGCGGGACCGGCCGCCGGCGAGTCCGTGCTCGTCGACCTCGGGGGCGCGGCGTTCGCCGACCTGCCGGCCGGGGACTGGCCGGAGCCGCCTACCCAGGCGCTGCTGGTGCCGCTGGTGCAGCAGGGCGGCGCGCCCTACGGGTTCCTGGTGGCCGGGCTGAACCGCTACCGCACCCTGGACGAGGCCTACCGCGGGTTCGTGGACCTGGTCGCCGGGCACCTCGCGGCCGGGATCGGCGGGGCCCGCAGCTTCCACGCCCAGCAGCGGCGCGCGGAGGAGCTGGCCGAGCTCGACCGCGCCAAGACGGCGTTCTTCTCCAACATCAGCCACGAGTTCCGCACCCCGCTCACCCTGATCATGGGGCCGCTGGACGAGCTGCGCTCCCGCGTCGGGACCACCGACGAGCGCACCGGCCGGGAGCTGGACGTCATCCACCGCAACGGGTTGCGGCTGGGCAAGCTCGTCAACACGCTGCTCGACGTCTCCCGTCTCGAGGCCGGCCGCATGCAGGCCCGGTTCGAGCCGGTGGACCTGGCCGAGGTCACCGCCGAGCTCGCCGGCGTGTTCCGCTCCGCCATCGACAAGGCCGGGCTGCGGCTGGAGGTCGACTGCCCGCCGCTGGGCGGGCCCGTGCACCTCGACCGCGGCCTGTGGGAGAAGGTGATCTTCAACCTGCTGTCCAACGCGCTGAAGTTCACCTTCGAGGGCGCCATCACCGTCACGACGCGGGCGGACGGCGACCAGGCGGCCGTCACCGTCGCCGACACCGGGATCGGCGTGCCCGAAGGGGAATTGCCCCGGCTGTTCCAGCGGTTCCACCGCATCGAGAACGCCCGCGCCCGCTCCACCGAAGGCAGCGGCATCGGGCTGGCGCTGGCCCAGGAGATCGTCGACCTGCACGGCGGCACGATCAGCGCGCGCAGCGTCGAGGGCGCGGGCACCACCTTCACCATCCGGTTGCCCTTCGGCTCCGCCCACCTGCCCGCGGAGTCACTGGTCCCGGCCGGCGGCCACGCCACCGCCCCGGACGCCGCCGCCTACGTGCAGGAAGCCCTGCGCTGGCTGCCCAGCACCCCCGGAAACCCCGGAGCCGGTCCCGAGCCGGCCCCTTCGGCGCCGACGCGGGTGCTCGTCGCCGACGACAACGCCGACATGCGCGAGTACCTCACCCGGCTGCTGAGCGACGCCGGTTACCAGGTCGACGCGGTGACCGACGGCCAGGAGGCACTGGAAGCCGCGCGGACGACGGCGTTCGACCTCGTCGTCAGCGACGTCATGATGCCCCGGCTGGGCGGGCTCGAGCTGGTCGCGGCGCTGCGCGACGACCCGCGCACGGCGTCGGTGCCCGCCCTGCTGCTGTCCGCGCGCGCCGGGGAGGAGGCCTCGATCGAGGGCCTGCGGGCCGGCGCCGACGACTACCTGATCAAGCCGTTCGCCGCGGCCGAGCTCCTCGCGCGGGTCCGGGCGAACGTCGAGCTGGCGCGGCTGCGCACGCACCAGGCCCGCTGGCGCAGCGCGCTGGTCGACTCGCTGCAGGAGGCGTTCTTCGTCTGCGACGCCGACGGCGCGGTCATCGAGATCAACGCCGCCTTCACCGACATCCTGGGTTACCGCACCGACGGGCTGCCGTACCGCCCGGTCCACCCCTGGTGGCCGGACCCCGCCGCCGATCCCGAGGGCTACCGGGCGGTCGACGAGGCGTTCGCCACCCTGCTCGGGCGCAGCAACGGCACCTACACGATCCCCGTCACCCACCTCGACGGTCACCGGCTGTGGGTCCGGGCCGCCTTCAGCCAGGCCCAGGACCCGGACACCGGCAAGGCCGTGATCGTCGGCACCTTCCGCGACGTCACCGCCGAGCACTACGCGATCCAGCGGGACGCCGCCCTGGCGTCGATGAGCACCCGGCTGGCCCAGGCGACCACGCTGACGGACGCGATGACCAGCGCGCTGAGCGAGCTGAAGGACCTCTGGCGGGCCGAAGCCGTCACCGCCGCCGTGTTCGGCACCGGCGACGAGCCCACGCAGACCTTCGGCGACCCGCCCGTCTCCGACGAGCAGCGCCGGGTCCTCGGCGAGCTGCGGCAGGGACCGCTGCTGGCCCCGGTTTCCGGCCACACCTCCGGGCACACGTGGTCCGGGACCGTGCTCGAACACCCCCACGGGCGGCTGGCGCTGCTGCTCACCCTCGGCGACCGGCGCCCGTTCACCGACGAGGACGGGCTGCTGCTGTCGCTGCTCGCCGGCCACATCGGGCCGAGCCTGAGCCGCGCCCACCAGATCGACCAGCAGCGCGAGACCGCCGTCGCCCTGCAGCGGGCCATCCTCGGCCCCGCCGACCTGCCCACCGGGTTCGCCGTCCGCTACGAGCCGGCCACCCGGCCCCTCGAGGTCGGCGGCGACTGGTACGACACCGTCACCCTGGCCGACGGCCGCATCGGCATCGTGGTCGGCGACTGCGTGGGCCGTGGCCTGAACGCCGCCGCCGTGATGGGGCAGCTGCGCAGCGCGTGCCGCGCGCTCCTGCTGCAGGAACCGCGCCCGGCCCAGACCCTGATGGCCCTGGACCGGTTCGCGGCCAAGCTCGACGGCGCGCTCTGCACCACCGTCTTCTGCGGGGTGCTCGACCCGGGGACCGGGCAGCTGACCTACAGCACCGCCGGGCACCCGCCGGGGATCCTGGCCCTCTCGGACGGAACGACGCTCCTGCTCGAAGGCGGCCGGTCGGTGCCACTCGGCGTCCGCCCCGGGCGCCCGCGCCCCGAAGCGGAGCACACCATCCCCGCCCGCGCGACCCTGCTGCTGTACACCGACGGCCTGGTCGAACGCCGGAGACGCCCGCTGGACGAGGGCATCGAACACGCCGGCCGCGTGCTGCACGACGGCCGGGTCAACCCGGTCGAAGTCCTGGCGGGCCAGCTGATGAGCAGCCTGAGCCCGGCCGCGGGGTACGACGACGACGTCGCCCTGCTGCTCTACCGCCACCCCGGGCCGCTGGAGGTGAGCTTCCCGGCCGAGGCGGGCGAGCTCGGCCACGTCCGGCGGACCCTGCGCACCTGGCTCGGCCAGTGCCAGCTGGACGCCCAGCAGGCTCAGAACATCCTGGTCGCGGCGGGCGAGGCCTGCGCCAACGCCGTCGAACACGGCCACCGCGACACCCCGGGCGACCTCGTCCGCCTCCGCGCCGAAGCCTTCGCCGACAGCCTGCGCCTCACGGTCGCGGACACCGGCCGGTGGAAGAACGCCGACGCGGTCCCGGGATCCCACCGCGGCCACGGCATCACGTTCATGCGGGCGATGATGCAGGAGGTCACCATCAACACCGGCGCCGCCGGGACCACCGTCGACATGCAGACCAGGATCGTGTGATGACCACTGCGCTTTCCCTTGTCCTCCAGGAACGTCCCGACGGCACGAGGCTGCTGGCGGCGAGCGGCGAGATCGACATCAGCAACGCGGCCGACCTCGCGAAGGCGCTCGAGGGGGCCCTCGCAGGGGACACCGACGGGATCACGCTCGACCTGACGGCGGTCGAATACCTGGACAGCGCGGGCATCGCGGTGCTGTTCGACCACGCCGACCACCTCGAACTGGTGGCCACACCGTTGCTGATCCCGGTCCTGAGGGTGTCCGGCCTCGGCGACCTGACGACGATCCACGAAGGCGGCGCCTGAGCGCGGGCCGGGAACCCCGGCACCGCGAGCTTCGGCTCGGCGTCGAGACGCCCGCCTGGCATGCGGTGACCACCTTCCACTGCCGCGCTGCGGTCGCCGACGCTGCTGGTCGACGGTCTCGACGAGCTGCTGCTCACCACGGCCGTGCTCAGCGAAGTCGCGCCGAGCGGGTCGGCGCTGATCTCGGCGTCCGGTGCCCGACCGGGGTCTACGCCACCGACACCCGCGATGGGGACCTGCCGGCCACCTACGCGCTGCCCACGCTGCGGCCGCCGACCTCACGCGGTGAGGCTCAGCTGGGTGGCTCCGTGGTCCCGGCGTCCTGTTCGACGTCCTGCGTGTCGGGTTCCTCGCGCTCGGCCGCCGGTACCTCGATGTCCAGGTCGACGTCGGGGGTGCCGGGAGTGCGGGGCACGTCGGGGGTCAGGGGGCCTTCGTCGGTTTCGCTCATGATCGTGGGTTACCCGGTTCGCGCGGGGTTAGCCATCGACCAGGAGACCCCGCAGCGGCCCCTGGAGCCGCCCGGCCCGGCGGGAGACGCCCGGGAGCAGCACCAGCCGGTGGGTCCGGCGCTCACCGCGGGTTTCCCGGTCGCGCTGTTCCTGCGCGAGGGGCCGCCAGAGCCCGTCGACGACGTCCGCGGGATCGGCGTCCACTTCGGTCATCGGGCGGCCCAGGTGCTCGGCCCACAGGCGCAGGCGGGTGGAACGGACCAGCTCGCGGTCGTCGGTCGCGATGTTGACCTCGGTGTCGTTGAACAGCGAGTGTTCGTTGAGGTTCGCGGACCCGATGGTCAGCCACTCGTCGTCCACGATGCCGACTTTCGCGTGCACGTAGACGGGGGAGGCGGTCTCCCCTTCGTGCGCGCTGACGGTCGCCGCGAGCAGCCGGCCGGCCCCACCGTCGGCGTCCACCAGCCGGCCGAGCTGGCCGCGGGTGGTGTCGGCGCCGTTGCTGGGCTTGCGGGGCAGCAGCAGGACGATCCGGAAGCGGTCGTCCGGTGGGTTCTTCAGCTTGTCGATCAGCACCTCGGCGATCTCGGGGGACCACAGGAACTGGTTCTCCAGGTAGATCAGCCGCCGGGCCGACCGCAGGGCCCGCAGGTAGCCGTCGAGGATGGTGAACTCGCCCTTCGGCGCGAAGTCGTACGTGCTGTTCGGCACGGTCCGCAGCAGCTGCACCCGGGTCTCGCCGGCCGGGCCGGGCCGCTTCGGCTCCGGCAGTTCCTCGCCGGCGACCTCGGTCCACCGGTGCCGGAAGTGCTCGGCGACGTCGGCGACCACCGGCCCTTCGAGCCGCGTCGCCAGGTCGTGCCAGCCGATGTCGCGCGGCGGGTGGTCGGGGCTGTCGTGCCGGTCGCCCTGCAGCGCGGTGAAGTCCACCCCGCCGACGAACGCGATCTCGTCGTCGACCACGACGATCTTCTCGTGGTGGCAGTGCATGGTCCGCTCGCGGGAGTCCAGGACGCAGCGCACGCCGGTGCCCTCGGTGAGCTTGCGCTGCTGCTCCTTCGCCAGGCCCCGCGTCGGCTGGAACGCCGGCACGGGCGGCCCCGCCCACATCAGGACCCGCACGCCGACCCCGCGTCCGGCGGTCTCGGCGAGCAGCTCCCGCAGCGTGGGCGCGCCGGGCTCGCGGGTCAGCCGGAAGTCGGCGCTCGCGTGCCAGTTCGCGATGTGGACGTGTGATTTCGCCCCCCGGATGGCCTCCGCGATGGCCGGCAGCGACTCCTCGCCGTCGATCAGCACCTCGACGCGGTTGCCCTCCCGCACCGCGGCCCGCCCGCCGAACCGATCGGCCGTGCCACCGCGGCCGAGGACCTCACCCCAGCCGAGCCCGCGCAGCCGCCGCCGGTGGTGGGCGCACAGGAGGTGCTCGAGCCCGTCACCCAGCCGCTCGTCCGCCTTGTCCAGGAAGGTACCGAATATCGTCACGCTCCCATGGCACTACAGATCGGCCCGCTCCGCCGCGTGGGGCCTTATCGTGGTGGACGCGGGACCGGCACAAGAAGTGGTGAGTGCATGACATCCGGAGCGGGCCACCGGCTCCTCGAGTTCCTCGGCGAGCTGCGGGCGACCACCCGGTGGACGGTGGCGGTCACCGACGAGATCGGCGCCCTGTCGCGGTGGCGGCTGAGCGGATCGACATGGGAGGCCGTCGTGACCGTGGAGCCGCGGCGCTGGCTCGGACTGGAGTTCGAAGCGCGGGATCCGGTGACCGGCAAACGGGCCGGCTACGACATCGACACCGACCTGTACGACATCGCCCGGGACGACCAGCGCGAATTCGCGGAAGAGATCGAGCACGACATCGTCGAATTCCTCGACAACCTGAGGAGGGGTGTCGTGCTGCGGGGGAACGACGGGGCGAAGTTCGTGCTCGTCTTTCCCCTGAACGGTTCCCACGTCCGCGTAGTCCAGGGCCGCTTCCTGACCAGGGCGTCCACGCACGCCGATCTCGCCGCGGCCCGGCGCGGCGGCGACTACGTGCCGCTGGAATGACGGGGGAGCGCGGATGACCGAATGGGACGGCGAACGAATCCGGCTGCTGACGGCGGGCGCCGGTGAGCTGGCCGGGATCGCGCTGGCGAACGTCGTGCGCGAGTACCCGCACTACGAAGGCCATTGGCACGTCGAGGGTGTGCCCATCGCCACGCCGAGCGGAGATCCGCCGCACCCTCGACGAGCGCCTGACCACCGAGGCACTGGCCGCCGAAGCCGCCCACTTCGCCCGCGACGACCACCGCACCACGCAACGTCCCTACGGCTGGTCGGCTCTCCTGGAACTCACCGTCGAGCTCGCCACCTGGGACGATCCGGACGCCGCGCGCTGGTCGGCGGCCCTGGGCGAGCTGAGCGCGGTCTTCGTGGCCCGCTATCTCGACTGGCTGCCGCGGGCCACGTACCCGATCCGCAGCGGGGTGCACGACAACGGCGCGTTCGGGCTTTCGCGCGCGCTGCCGTACGCCGATCCGCGGCTGCGGCAGGTCGTCACCGAGACCGCCTGGCGGTGGTTCGGGACCGACCGCGACTATCCCGGTTCCTGGGAGCCGTCCGGGGCCGATTTCCTGTCCCCGGCACTGGCCGAGGCCGAACTCATGTCCCGCCTGCTGCCCGCGGCCGGGTTCGCCGGCTGGCTGGACCGGTTCCTGCCCGGCATCGCCGACCGGACACCGGCGGCCTTGTTCACCCCGGCGACCGTCACCGACACCTCCGACGGGCTGATCGCCCACCTGCACGGGCTCAACCTGCACCGCGCCTGGTGCTGGCAGCGCCTCGCCCGCGCCCTCCCGGCCGGCGACGACCGGATCCCCGTCATGCTCGACGCCACCCGCGCGCACACCCACGCCTCGCTGCCCGAAGTCACCGGCGGCTCCTACGCCGTCGAACACTGGCTGGCCTACTACGCCCTCCTCCTGCTGAGCTGACCCCCGAAGCCGTGAAGGCCTCCTTCCCGGCCATAAGCACCGGTAAGGAGGCCTTCACGGCTTTCACGCTCAGAAGTACGGGCTCCAGCCGGCCCCGTGGACGACCGCCGCGCCGAACTTGTTCGCGCCGAGGCCGTTCCAGGTGTAGAGGGTGCTCTCGCCGATGCCGCCGATGTCGGTGTGGCCGTCACCGTTGATGTCGCCGAGGTCCATCAGGCTGGTGGCGTACGGGCTCCAGCCCGGCCCGGTGACGATGTCGGCGTTGAAGTTGTTGCTGCCTTTGCCGTTCCAGATGTGGAGCTGGCCGCTCGCGACGGCCGCGATGTCGCCGATGCCGTCGCCGTTGAAGTCGCCGCCGATCGGCCGGGTGTACGGGCTCCAGCCGGCGCCGTGGACGACCGCCGCGCCGAACTTGTTGTTGCCGAGGCCGTTCCACGTGTACAGGGTGCCGTCGCTGATCGCGCCGATGTCGGTGTGGCCGTCCCCGTTGATGTCGCCGACGGTGAACAGCGTGGCGGCGTACGGGCTCCAGCCGGGGCCGGTCACGACGTCGGCCGTGAAGTCGTTGTCCCCACGCCCGTTCCAGATGTGGAGCTGGCCGTTGCTGGTGGCGGCGAGGTCGCTGACGCCGTCGTCGTTGAAGTCGCCGGCGATCGGCCGGCTGTAGGCGTCCCAGCCGCGGCCGTAGGTCACCGCGGCGTTGAAGTTGTTGCCGCCCTTGCCGTTCCAGATGGTGATGACCCCGGTGGCGGTGGAGAAGATGTCGCCGATGCCGTCGTCGTTGAAGTCCGCGCCGTCGGCGGCTCTCGCGGTCCACAGGGCGTTGACGATCTTCTGCGCGTCCCCGGCCTGCGGCTGGTAGCGGTCGGGGAACGCCGAAACCTGGACGGCCTGGCAGACGTCGCCGATCACCGCGGTCTTCCAGCCGTCGTTCGGGTACTTCTGGAGCATCTTGTCGAGGAACGCGTTCGTCGCCGTTCTGGGGTTGAGGCGCTCCGCGACCGTGCCCCAGCCGGCCCGCTGCTGGAACAGGCCGAGGCTGTCGTGGTCGACCTCCTCGTCGATGTTCTGCAGGCCCGTCTCCACGATCACGGTGGTGATCGCGATGACCGCGGCCCGGGAAGCCAGGCCCCGATCGCGGACGGCGTCGACGACCTCACGGGCGCACGAGACGCGGTACGCCGACATCGAGCCCTTCATCTTCGCGGACAGGCTGCTGTTGAGCTGGGTGGCCAGGGTGGCGTCCCGGCCGGTGGTGCCCGCGCTGTCGCACGCGGCGGTGCTGGTGGCCGCGACGAACCGCGGTCCGGAGTAGACGTCCGGGATCGACGCGTAGGCGGGCGAAGCCACGGTGAGGATCGCCGCGAACGTCACGGCTGCCGTCGCGGTGCGACGGACGAAGGTGGTGGACACGAGGGAAACACTCCCGGGGAGAAGGGGCCGGGGCGCCGGACGGCGCCCCGGCGGGGGCGGCTCAGAAGTAGGGGGACCAGCCGGCGCCGTGCACGACGGCCGCGGAGAACTTGTTGGCGCCTTGGCCGTTCCAGGTGTAGAGGACACCGCTGCTGGTGGCACCGATGTCGCTGTGGCCGTCACCGTTGATGTCGCCCAGGTCCATCAGGGTGGTGGCGTACGGGCTCCAGCCGGGACCGGTGACGATGTCGGCGTTGAAGTTGTTGCCGCCCTTGCCGTTCCAGATGTGGAGCTGACCGCTGCTGACGGCGGCGATGTCGCCGATGCCGTCGGCGTTGAAGTCGCCGCCGATCGGCCGGCTGTAGGGGCTCCAGCCCGCACCGTGGACGACGGCCGCGCCGAACTTGTTGTTGCCCAGGCCGTTCCAGGTGTACAGCGTGCCGCCGCTGATGGCGCCGATGTCGGTGTGCCCGTCACCGTTGATGTCGCCGACCGTGAACAGCGTTGCGGCGTAGGGGGACCAGCCGGGTCCGGTGACCGTGTCGGCGGTGAAGTCGTTGTGGCCGCGGCCGTTCCAGATGTGCAGCTCGCCGTTGCTGGTGGCGGCCAGGTCGCTGATGCCGTCGTCGTTGAAGTCGCCGGCGATGGGGCGGCTGTAGGCGTCCCAGCCGCGGCCGTAGGTCAGGGCGCTGTCGAAGTTGTTGCTGCCCTTGCCGTTCCAGATGGTGATGACGCCGGTGGCGGTGGAGAAGATGTCGCCGTCGCCGTCACCGTTGAAGTCCGCGCCGTCCCCGGCGTTCGAGGCGCCGCCGGTGATCTTGTTGTAGCGGATTCCGCGGTAGCTGCTCAGCTCGGACCAGTAGTCTATGTTGTGGTTGGTCTTCTGGCCGTAGGTGTTCTCCGAGTAGACCCAGGCGCCCGCGTGGTGGTCGCTGGCGTCGACCCACTTTTCGAAGAGCTCGATGTGGCCGCTGCGCAGCAGCGCGTCGCCCGGCTGCAGGTCGTCCAGGCTCACCGAGGACTTGCCGGAGTAGCTCGAGAAGTCGTCGGTGTTGAGGTCCCAGCCGTCCGACTTCTTCGGCAGGTGCCAGGCCATCGCGACCAGGCCCGAGCAGTCCGGGCGGTACGTGTGGCCGTCGCCGTCGGAGATGGCGTCGCTCTGGTCCTGGCTGTACCAGGTGTCGCCGCGGTTGTACCAGTACTTGGCGCGGGCGATGACCTCGGCGCGGGAGATCGACCCGCCCACCGCGGACGCCGCGGCGGCCTCCGGCTGCCGCGCCACCGTGGTCTGCAGCGCGACCATGCCGGTGGTGAGGGCGACGAGGGCCGCGAACGCGGAGACCAGCCGATGCGTCCGCGACTTCGGGAGCGCGGAACCGGATCTGTTCATGATGGCCTTTCCTGAGGATGATGTCCGTTGACCACACCGAGACTCCTGGGGACGGCTGTAGCCACGGTTCAGCGCCGGTTACAGCGCATCGGCGCGGTCCACGGAACTTTCCGTGTCTGGGTGGAGGACGGATGAGGTTTTTCCTGCTCGGGCCGATGGAAACCACCGGTCCGTCCGGCGCGGTGGTGCTTCCGGGCGTGAAGCCACGGGCGTTGCTGGCCGCGCTGCTGCTGGAGCACGGCCGGACGGTGCCCGCCGAACGGCTGATCGCCGTGGTCTGGGGGGAGGATCCGCCGCACACCGCTCGCGCGGTGGTCCAGACCTACGTCGCGACGCTGCGCCGCGCGTTCGACGCCGCGGGCCTGCCGGCGGTCATCACGTCCGATCGCCACGGCTACCGCGCCGACGTCCCGGCGGACGCGCTGGACGTGCGCGCATTCGAAGACCTGGTGGACCAGGGCCGGCAGGCCGCGCGCGCCGGGGACCACCCCGGGGCGGGCCGGATCCTCCGGGCCGCGCTGGCCCTCTGGCGCGGTCCGGCCTTCGGTGGGATCGGGGAGTCGTTCCTGCGGGCCGAAGCCGTCCGGCTCGACGAGCTGCGGCTGACCGTCCTGGAAGAACGGATCGACGCCGACCTCGCGGCGGGCCAGGGCGCGCAGCTGCTCGCCGAGCTCACCGGGCTGGTCACCGAGCACCCCACCCGGGAGCGGCTGCGCGCGGGCCTGATGGTGGCGTTGTATCGCGCGGGACGGCAGGCCGATGCGCTGGAGGCGTACGAGCGCGGGCGGCTGGTGCTGCTCGACGAACTGGGCATCGACCCGGGCCCGGAACTGCGCCGGGTGCAGGCAGCGATCCTGCGCTGCGACCCGAAACTGCTCCCGGCGAGCACGTCCCGGACCCCGCGGCAGCTCCCGTCACCGCCGTCGGACTTCACCGGCCGCGAGACCGAGCTGGCCGCGCTGGCCACCGTGCTGACGTGGCCCGAGGCGATGCCGGTCGGCGTGGTCTCCGGCGCGGGCGGCACCGGCAAGTCCACCCTGGCCCAACGGGTCGCGCACGACGTCGCGGCGCACTTCCCCGGCGGGCAGTACCACCTGGAACTGCACGGCTCGACGGCGAACCCGGCGACGCCCGAGGAGGTGCTGGGCCGCGTCCTGCGCGACTTCGACGCCACCGCGGCCGTCCCGGGCTCGCTGGAGGAGCGGGTCGCGCGGTACCGGACGGCGCTCGCCGGCACCCGCACGCTCATCGTGCTGGACGACGCGGCGAACGAGGCCCAGGTCCGCCCGCTGCTGCCCGGCAGCTCCGGGTGCGCGGTGCTCGTGACCTCGCGCAACCGGCTGCCCGCGCTCGCCGGCGCGGCGTTCGTCGAGCTCGGCGTGCTGCCCCCGGCCGCCGCGGAGCTGCTGCTCACCCGGATCGTCGGGGCCGAGCGGGGCGGGTCCGAACCGGCGGCCGTCACCGAGATCGCCCGGCTGTGCGGGCAGCTGCCGCTGGCCATCCGCGTCGCCGGGGCCCGGCTCGTCTCGCGACGGCAGTGGACGCTGTCGCGGCTGGCCGACCGGCTGGCGCGCGAGCAGCACCGGCTCGACGAGCTGGCGGTCGGCGACCAGCAGGTGCGGGCCAGCATCAACCTCAGCTATGAACTCCTCCCGGAGCTCGCCAAGAAGGCCCTGCGCAGACTCGGGCTGCTCGGCCTCCCGCACTTCCCGGCCTGGATCGCCGCCGCGGCCCTGGAAACCGAGCCCGACGACGCCGAAGTCATCCTCGAAGCGCTGGTCGACGTGTCCCTGGTGGAACCCGACGGTGCGGACCCGCTCGGGCTGATGCGGTACCGGCTGCACGACCTGGTGCGCCTGTTCGCGCTGGAACGCGCGTCGGCGGAGGAAACCGCCGAGGCGCGCGCGGCCGTCGTCGAACGCGTGCTGGGCAGCTGGATCTGGCTGGTCGAGCGGATCGACGAGACCGCGCCGCCGTTCCTGCCCTCGGTCCCGGCCGGGTTCCGCAAGGGGCGCCCCGTCGACCCGGAGATCACCGGGCGGGTGGTCGCCCGGCCGTACGACTTCTTCCGCGCCGAAGAGCCGACGCTGACGGCCGCGGTCGAGCTGGCCGCCGCGATGGACCTCGACGCCATCGCGATCGAGCTGGCCACCGCCCTGTCCGGCACCGCGTTCGGCGGGCACCACCGCGTTTTCGACGACCCGTTCGGGGCCTGGCAGCGCACCCACGACGTCGCGCTCGCCGCGGCCCGCCGCAACGACAACGTCCTGGGCGAGGCGACCCTGCTGGCCGGGCTCGGGCAGCTGCACTACGAGCTCGACGACTTCCCGCGGTCCCGGGCCCACCTGAGCCAGGCGCTGCCGATGTTCCGGGCGGCCGGCGACGTCCGCGGCGAGGCCACCACCCTCGCCGCGCTCGGCGCGGCCTGCCGGGACCAGGGGTACCTGCCTGAGGCGCTGCACTTCGTCGACCAGGCCCGCAAGATCTGGGAAGGGCTGCCGGAGGCCGGTGGGATGGGCAACGTCCGCCGCCTGGCGGGCTCGGTGTACGTCGAGATGGGCGAGTACCCGGAGGCGTACGCCGCGCTGACCGAGGCGCGGGAGCTGTTCAGCGAGGCCAGCTCCCTGCGCGGCGAAGGACTGACGTTGCGCAGCCTCTCGCTGTACCACCGGGCGCGCGGCGACTGGGCCGAGGCGGAGGCGTCCGCGCGGGAGGCGCTGGCGATCTTCGAGCGGACCGAGGACCGGATGCTGGTGGCCTACTGCGAGCGCGCGCTGGCGAAGACGCTGCTGCGGCGCGGGGACTCCGCCACGGCGCGGCAGCTCGCGGAGGGCGCGCTGGCCGTCAGCCAGGCGCTCGCCGACCGCTTCGGCCAGGCGTGCACCCTGCGCGTGCTGGGGGAGATCCACCTCGCCGACGGCCGGCTCTACCAGGCCGAGCAGTGTCTCGAGGACGCGCTGGGCCGGTGGAGCGACCTGCGCGTCGAGCTGCTCCGGGCCCGGACCCTGTGCACGCTGGCGGAGGTGAATTCGGCGCTGGGGAACGCGGACGCCGCGGGCCGGATGACCACCGAGGCGCTGGCGACGTTCCGCGCCTGCGGTGCCCGCGACTACGCCGAGCTGGCCGGAACTCCGCTGTAACCCGGGCTACAGCGTTCCTGCAGCGCGGCGGGGAAGGGTGGGCGGGGATCGCTTCACCTAGTTCCGGAGGAACGAACACCCATGCCGCCGTTCGTGTTGCTGTCGGACCCCCGCGTCGCCGCCGTGCCGATCCGGGAGACCGGTGAACGCCTGGTGGACCTGAAGGACACCGGCGCCATCCGGCTGGACGACCGGATGGCCGACGAGCGGAGGGCGTACGCGCACGTCCGGGTCAGCGTCGCCGACCGCTTGGTGGCGGCGCAGTGCCGTCTCCCGCGCGAGCTGCGCCTGCTCGTGATCGAGGGATTCCGCCTCCAGGCGATCCAGGAGCGCGACTTCGCGAGCAGCCGCGCCCGGACAGCGCGCGCTCACCCGGACTGGCCGTCCTCCCGGGTCTGGACGGAGGCGGCGACCTTCGTCTCGCCCCCGGAGGTGGCCCCCCACGTCTCCGGCGGCGCGGTGGACCTCACTCTGTGCACTGTGGACGGTCAGGAGCTCCCGATGGGCACGGAGGTCAACGAAACCCCGCCGGAGTACGGCCCGGAGTGCTTCACGGCGTCCCCGGCCATCAGCGAGGAGGCCCGGGCGAACCGGAAGACCCTGATCGAGGCGATGTCGGCGAGCGGCTTCGTGAACTACCCGAGCGAGTGGTGGCACTGGTCCTACGGCGACCGGTACTGGGCGCTGGTGACGGAGACGGCGCACGCACCCTACGGCCCGGCCACCCTCACCGCGTAACGGTGAGACGCGTGGTGACGGCGAGCGAGCGTGCCCTGTTGTCGAAGTAGCGGCCGAGGCACCGGGCCATGTCGTCGCAGCTCTGACCCGAGGTGACACTGATGCCGGTGAAGCCGGTCTGGTCCCAGAACGTGACGAGACACCCGCCTTTGACGACGAAAGAACTGATGCTGCCGGCCACGACCATCCCGGTGGAGAACCGCCGCACGCCGAGATTCCCCTCCGACGCCTCGTGCTTGCCAGTGGGGGCGCCGCAGTAGTCACGGCCGTAAGCGCTGACGAAGTTCAGGTACCCACCCGCGCCCAGCCGGCCGGTCTGGTCGAACACGGTGAGCAACGGGCTCAACGCCAGTTTCGACTGGTAGGTCGCAAGCGCCGCCTCGGTCGTGAAGCACGCCTTCGGGCCACCGGCGAGGTCTTGTACGCAGTACGCGCCGGTGGCCGCACTCGCCTCGGCCGCGGTCGGCGGGACGAGGACGGCAGCCACCGCTACCGCCGCGCCGGCAATGGTTCTCCATGGTTTCATCTCGTACGCCTCTCTGGAGTTTCGGTGTCCACCGGATCCGCCTGCCGGGGCAGGACGAACCCTCACCTTCCACACGCGTCACTCGGTGAGCGGTTTAGCCGGATCGCGGGCGTTTGGCGTTCGGGATGGTCCTGGTCTTCACTCTTTCGGCCGTCGAAAGGGGGACGCCGCATCGGCGCCGAACCGCCTCGGACGTCTGGTGCCGCTGAAAGAGTGGTCGAGGTGGGCCAGAAGGGTACAAGTCTCGGCTGGCCGGATCGAGCTTTCCTGCTGGCGCTCACCGTCGTCGAGAAGCTGACCGGCCTGACAGACCACTGGCTGAGCTGAAGGCGAAGGGCCGTTCCCGGCGCAAAGGGGGCGGCCCGGGCCACGTGAACCATCTTTTTCTCCGTGTAGGTCGCTTGACTGACTGACCGGATCAGTCAATACTCGCCCCATGCGTGGACGGGTGCAGCCACGGCCGCTGGGCGAGATCGCGTCCGCCGCGGCCCGGGTCTTCACCGGCAAGGGCTTCAAGGCGGCCGGGATCTCCGACGTGGCCGCCGTGCTCGGCCTGAGCCACGGTGCCCTCTACACCTATGTGGACAGCAAGGAGGCGTTGCTGTACCTGGCTTTCCTGCACCTGACCGAGCCGGCGTCCCTGGACGGGATGGCCATTCCGGTCGTCTCGCCCGGCCTGGCGGGGATCGTCGAGATCGACGCGCGGTCGGTGGCGTCGGCCGGGTTCCCCGCGCTGGCCACCGCGCTCGAGCGGCGGCGCACCCGGCCGGTGGCCGAGGAGCTCGGCGGGATCGTCGACGAGCTCTACCGCTACGTCGAGGGGCACCAGGGCCTGCTCGCGCTGGTCGAGAGCTGCGCGCGCGACATCCCGGAACTCGCCGAGCTGCACTTCGTGCGCGGACGGCGGGTCCTGCTGGACCAGCTGGGCGACTACCTGCGGCGGCGCATCCGGTCCGGGCACCTGCGCCCGGTTCCGGACGTGCCGACCTCGGCCCGGTTCCTCGTCGAGAGCATCGCCTGGTTCGCCTGGCACCGGCACGGCGACCCGGACTCGCTGATGCTCCACGACGACGACTGCCGGCGCACCGTGCGCCACCTGCTGCTGGCCGCGTTCCTACCACCATCTCCCGGGGGAAATGACGATGACAGAGACGGTTGAGGACAGCCGGGAAGCCGACACCCGCGTGGCGTGGCGGCCGGTCCTGCTGGTCACCGGCGTGGTCGCGGTGCTCCACCTGGCCGTGGCCGCCCGCTACGGCTGGCACCGCGACGAGTTCTACTACGTGATCACCGGCCGCCACCCGGCCTGGGGTTACGTCGACCAGCCGCCGCTGACGCCGGTGCTGGCGCGACTGGCCGCCGCGCTGCCCGGCGGCGTGCTGCCGCTGCGGGTGCTGGCCGTCGCGGCCGAGGCCGGCTGTGTGCTGCTGGGCGCGAAACTCGCCGCCGAACTCGGCGGGCGGCGCCGGGCCCAGCTCGTCACGGCCGCCGCGGTCGCGGCCTGCCCGGCGTTCGTCGCGGCTTCGGCGCTGTTCGGCACCACGGTCGTCGACCAGCTGTGCTGGCTCGCGGTGACGGTCGCGACGGCACGGGCGCTGCGGCTGGGCACGATCCCGGCGTGGCTGCTCGCGGGCCTGCTCGCGGGCGTGGGCCTGGAGAACAAGGACACCATCGCCGCGCTGCTCGTCGGCATCGGTCTCGGCCTGCTTATCACCCGGCGCTCGATGCTCCGGACACCGGGGCCGTGGCTGGCCGCGGCGCTGGCGTTGCTGATCGCCCTGCCGAACGTGCTGTGGAACGCCTCCTACAGCTGGCCGTGGCCGGACGTGCGGATGGCCGGGGTGCTGTCCGGCCGCTCGGGCAGCGCGCTCACCCAGGTGCCCGAACTCCTGCTGCTGCTGACCGGCCCGCCGCTGCTCGTCCTGGCGGTGATCGGCGTGCGACGGCTGTGCTCCGGCGCGGGCCGGCCGCACCGGTGGCTGCTGGTGGTCGCGCTCACCGCGGTGGTGTTCATCGCCGTCACCTCGGGCAAGTCCTACTACGCCGCCCCGATGCTGCCCGGCCTGTTCGCCGCCGGCGCGGTGCGGGTGGAGGCCGCGAACACCCGCGACGGCCGGCGGTCGTGGCCGATCGCCATCGCCGCCACCGCCGTGTTCGCGATCGTGATCGGGCTTCCCGTGTTCCCGCCGAAGATCACGAACAGCATCGGCTTGAGCAGCACCGTGATGGAGACCTACGGCTGGCCCGAGTACGTGCGCCAGATCGTCTCGGTCGCCGACCGGTACCCGGCCGGCACGGTGATCTTCACCAGCAACTACGGCGAAGCCGGCGCGCTGACCACCCTCGGCCCGGCCGAGGGCCTGCACAACCCGGTGAGCAGCGGCCACAACGCCTACGGGTTCTGGGGCCCGCCACCGGGCGGCGACGCCACGGTGTTGTGCGTCGGCGAGTTCACCTCCGGCTACCTGCGGCAGTTCTGGTCGCAGGTCACCGAGATCGCCCCGCTCACCCTGCCCGACGGCCTGTCGAACGAGGAGACCGAGAAGCACGCGGCGATCTATTCGTGCCGTCAGCCGCACGGCAGCTGGGCGCAGCTCTGGCCCGGCCTGGCACACCTGGGCTGACCGGAGAGCGGCTTGCGCACAGGCCGTCCGAACAGGAAGAGGTACGCGTGAGGACCCTGCACATCGGACTGCGGGTGACCGATCTCGATCGGTCGCTGGCGTTCTACACCGCCGTCGGCTACGAGATCGTCGGCACGGTGCCCGAGACGCCGATCGGGCAGCTGACCATGCTCAAGCTCCCCGGCGACGAGTTCGTCGCCGTCGAGCTGGTGCACGACGGCAACCCCGTGGACAGCGGCACCGGTGTGAGTCACCTCGTCGTGCAGGTCGAGTCGATGGCCGACACGCTCGACGCGCTGGCCGGCCACGGGATCGAACCGGGTGATCCAGGGCAGGAACGCGCTGACGGCCTGAAAACGGCGTTCATCGCCGACCCGGACGGTCGCCGGATCGAACTCGTCCAGTGGCCCGCGGGCCACCCCGACGGCATGACCGCCGCCGACTGGCCGGAGGGGGCCTGAGGAAGGTCAGTGGTCGTGGTGCCCGGGAGGGGGCTGAGCAGCGGGGAGAGTCGAGCGCAACGGCCTCGCGAGCGCCTCGACGACGGAAGGGGCCAGCCGCAGCGTCGGCAGCTGCCGCAGTTCCGCCTCGAAGGCAGGATCGACCTGGGCACACCCGCAGTCCAGGTACTCTTCGACTCTGAAGCACCGGTAGGCCAGGTCCGAGGCGAAATCCGGGGGCGCGAGCCGGGCCAGCAGACGGATCATCGGCGCGGTGACCGCGGCCGGCCGGGCGCGCAGGTCGTCCGCCGGCAACCGGGCCACGAGTTCCGTCGACTCGTCCGTGCCGGCCGCGGGGATCTCGTGCCGCTCGTACACCGCCGCGACCAGCGGTTCGGTGTCCCACCCGGTCGCCTGGCGGCTCAAGCCGGCCAGTTCGGCGATCTCCGGGTCGTCGTTGCCTTCCAGCAGCATGCCGACCGCGACGTCCGGCCAGTCACCCGGCGCGAGGCAACCGCGGAGTTCGGCCGACCTCGCCACCGAGAGCGCCGTTCGCACCGAAGCCTCGTCCATAGCTCGACTCTAAACGCGAAGGCGCCGAACACGATCCGCGGTTCGTGGCGGGCTTGCCACTGTGACGTCGGTGTGACCGTCTCACCCGTACGCTGGCGTCTTCGGTTCGAAGGTGGGCGGAGGGCGACGGGTGAGGGGCTTCCCGGCACCGGGCCAGGACCCCACGTGGGATCGGGACCTCAGCCGGCTCACAGTCCGTTCGCCGGCTACGGAATGTTCGCCGACGAGATCGGTGCGGACCAGGGGGCGACCACCACGAGCCGGCGCGCCATCCACAGTCCTGGCGATGTTCGACCAGCACATCCGGTCATCCTGCTACCCCGAGTCTCGATCGAGGCGACGTAGCTCCCGCAGGCCGGCGTTACGTGGCTGGTCGGGGGATGGGAATTTCGGCGTCGAGCACGACCGCGCCGGCGGTGTCGGTGGCGACCAGCGTCACGCGTCCGGACTGCGCCGGGGGTGCCGGAGTCCACTGCATTCGCTGCCGGTCGAGGTGGTCTCCCGATTCGGCCGAGCCGCCGGTCCGGCGGTAAGCGGTGCCCTGCTCGTCGCGGAGTTCCCAGGTGAGGTCGGCCAGTGGCGAGCCGGCGACCGCCCGGCCCGGTCGCTCGGTGGCCTCCCCGCGGCGTAGGCGTTTCATCCACTCCAGGTGCTCACGCGAGGCCCGCGCCCGCCTGCCGCGGTGCTCCGGGCCGGGGTGGGTGTAGAGGTCGGCCAGAAAGCGGTCGCTCCACAGCTCCGCCGAGATCAGCGTCACCGGCCGGCCGCCGAGGTCCCCGAGTTGCCGCGGCCCTGCCAGCACACCGCGCAACGCCGGCGGATCGAGCGGCTCGCGGGCCACGACGGGCGCCGAACCCACCGGCACAGCAACGGGAGCAAAGGTCCCCGCGGCCGTCGAGGACGACACCGAGGACGACACCGACCGGATTTCCGGCCTGATCCCGGCTTCCTCGAGGGCGTCGAGCGCGGCGCTTTCCTGCTCGTCGGTGAGCACGCCGGTATCGCCGAGGGCCTCGACCTGCGCCGCGAGCCGGCTTCCCAGCAGCCGCAACGAATCCACGGAAACCTCACCGGCAGACCGAGCACGGCTCACCCCGGCGACGGCCGGTCGAAAGACCTGCGCCAGCCACTGTTCCCCGGACAGCATCACGACTCCACTTTATCGCCGCCCACAAGCCGGCTAGTTACTCGTGAACCTGGCCGGACGGAACGTTTTCGGGGCCTCTTCCCAGTCCGAGTACAAGGCGTCGTGCCGGAGGTTCCCCGTGATGACGTCGAAGAGGAAGTCCGCCACCGAACCCTTGTGGGTTCCCCAGCCTGGCCCGGTGTTCTCCAGGAAGACGACGGGCCAGGTGTCCGGGTCGCCGTCGCCGGAGGGATCCCAGAAGTAGCAGTGGTCGTCGTCGACGGCCCAGAGGATGAGGCCGTCGAACTCGGGGTGGAACCTGTGCGGGAACGTTTCGGGGGCGACGTCCCGGGCGGAGGTGAGGTAGGTGTACCAGTTCTCGGCGTTCGTCCGGAAGAGGTCGAAGGTTTCGGTGTCCTGTACCGGGGAGATCATGCGGATGCCGTCGGCGAATTCCGGTCCATCCCAACAGGCCGGCCAGCCTGCCATGGGTTCGGGCCAGGTTCCGAATTGCCTCGGCGAAACAGCGGGATAGTGCCCGGTCATCGGACCGCGCGGCGCTGGATGCGACGGGCGGCGGCGAGCACGATCGGCGCTGCGAGCCAGCACAGGTACGCGCCGGTGCCGGTGATCACGAACGAGAGGGGAACGGACACCCCGAACACGGCGGCCAGGCAGATGCTGCGCACCAGGCTCTGGGCGAATTCCGGGGGTGTCACGTCCGTGCGGTACAGCTGCTCACGCCGGATCTCCCGGATGATGAGCGCGAACGTCGCGGACGCCAGCACCTGGACGAGCGCGTAGAAGCTGAACCGGGGTGGGAAGGCGCCGTCGGCGGTGAGGACCCGGGTGGCGAACGGCATCAGGACCTGCATGAACAGCCAGGCCAGGGTGAGGCTGGTCAGGCGGCTGCTCAGCGAGCCGACGTAACGGAAGATCTCGTGGTGGGCGCGCCAGTGGGCGGCGATCACCGTGAAGCTGAGCGCGAAGGCCAGGTACTCCTTGCCGTGGGCCAAAGCCGAGCTCAGCATGGCGTCGGTGGTGTCGCCGGTGGGGACGGGAAGTTCGAGGGCGAGCAGGGTGAGGGCGATCGCGATCACCGCGTCGGCGAACATGGTGAGCCGGTCGGCGGCGGCCGTGCGCGCTTCGCCGGTCTCGTTGTCGCGGTGGCGGCTGTGCTGGGGTCCCATGGTGGTCGGTTCCCGCGGGTTCAGACGGCGACGGCCGGCGGAGGTGTGGCGGCGGCCAGGCGCCGGGACCGCACGGCGAGGACGATCATGACCGCCGGGATCAGCAGGTCGTTGACGAGAACGCCGCCGGTGTTGCCGGGCGCGTGGTCACCGTTTGCGAACCACTGGTAGACGTGGCCGGCCAGGGCACCCCACAGGAACATGCCGCCGCCGAGTCCGATGGTGATGCGCTCACGTGCCGACGCCGAAGCGGCGCGGAAGCCCATGATGGCCAGCCCGAGGTTGGCGAAGGCGATCTCGAACAGGAAAGGCGTGCGGGGAAAGCCGATCGCGGTGGCCATCACGTCCGGGAAGGCGAAGAACGCCACCGTCATCCACAGGCTGCCGATGCCGAAGGCGCCGATGGCCCACCAGCGCTGCCAGATCTCCAGCCGCTCCCGGGCCGAGGTGGCGTGGCGGGCTCGTACGTAGGCGCCGATGGCCGGGACCAGGATCCAGACCAGGGGAAAGGCTGACTGGGCGAAGTAACCGAAGTTGTCCATGCCCTGAGTCTTGCATGGTTAACATTAACTGGTCAACACTCTGTTAGTCTGACGACGTGGACGAAGGACTCGCAGACTTGCTGCACCGCGTGGTCATGCTCCTGGGCGATGCGGCCCGGCGGCGCACCGATGGCCAGGACGGCCTGACCTACAGTCAGATACGGCTGCTCGGCACCCTGGAGGACATCGAGCCGGCGACGCAGCATCGGCTGGCGCAGGCGATGTCGGTGTCGGACCCGGCGATCAGCCGCGCTCTGCGGTCCCTCGAGGCGGACGGCCTGGTGCAGGTCGTCGTCGACCCCGCCCACGCGCGGCGGCGCCTGGTCACGCTCACCGAAACCGGCCGGAAAGCCTTCCATGTCAACGGGAAGCCGCTCTACGACGAGTTTCGCGCCGGGCTCGTCGCCGCCGGGTTCCCCTACGAGCGCTACCTCGAAGACACCCTCCGGCTGGCCGAGATCCTCGAATCCGACTGACGACGCACCGGATCGCTCGCCGCGTTGCCCTGCCGGCACTCAGCGCGGGCTGTTCCGGCTCCGGTACGCCGCGACGCTGGCCCGGTGGGCGCAGGTTCGGGTGCAGTACTGCTTCGAGCCGTTGCGCGAGAGGTCCGCGAAAGTGGCCCGGCAGGTCGGCCCGGCACAGACGCCGAGACGCGCGGGGCCGAGTGTGGTGATCACCGAGGCCAGCGCGCTGAGCGTCGTCGCGGCCAGGTGCGCCGAGCAGCGGTCGGTGTCGGAAGTCACCTCAGTCGACCAGCGGTCGTGATCGTGGCGCAGCACCGGGGTGGCACGGTTGTGCAGCAGGCCGTCGTTGATCAGGGCCGCGGCTCCGGCCGCGTCGGTGCTCGCTCGTTCGAGCACAGCGCGCACCGTCTCGCGCACTTCGCGGGCCTCCGCCAGGTCGGCGCTGGTCAGACGCCGCCGTGGACCGGTCCCTTCGGCCACGGAATGGTCGTCGAGGAAGGCCTGGAGCTGCTCCACGGTCTCGAGCGCGTCCTCTCCCTTGATCGGCCGCAAGGTGTTGGCGAGATCGACGGCCGTCTGGACCGCCGAGGCGGTGTAACACGCATCGAGCATTTGACGTGTCTCCTGACCGTTCGTAGGGTGACATCCATAGTAGCTGTCACGTGTCACGCTGTGGAGGAAGGAGACGACGGTGCCGCAGACGATCCCAGCCGGAGGAGCTCTCGGCGGCGGATCGGACCAGGCCCCGGGCGGGCGCCGGCTGGGGCTGGTCCTGGGGTTGCTCGTGCTGCCCCAGTACGTGGCACTGGGCGCACCGTCGGTCGCGCTGCCGGCCATCGGCCGCGGGCTCGCGGTGCCGTTCGGGGCCACGGCGTGGATCCTCGCCGCGTGGTCGCTGACCTCCGCGCTCGCGATGCCGGTCGCGGGCCGGCTGCTGGCCCGGTGGAGCCCCTTCCGGGTCCTCGTCGCCGGGGTCGTGGCCCTTGCCGCTGGCTCGGCCCTCGCCGGTTTCGGCCCGACGCTGCCCGTCGTGATCGTCGGCCGGCTGATCGGCGGCGCCGGGGCGGGGGCGACCGTGATCGCCGTCTTCGCCGCGGTCACCGCCGTTCCCGGGCGGGAACGGACCCGCGCGCTGGGGATCATCGCCGCCGCGAGCGCGACGGCGTCGGCGTGCGGCACCCTGCTGGGCGGAGCGGTCACCT